>NZ_JACVBS010000069.1:0-462 GCF_014852545.1 Variovorax sp. VRV01 | reverse complement strand
CATCGAATCCGTCCTGGTCGAGAACCGCGTGTTCCCGCCCGACGCGCGCGCCAGCGCCGGCGCGCGCATCAGCGGCATGGCCGCCTACGAGGCCCTGTGCCAGGAGGCCGAGCAGGACTTCGAAGGCTTCTGGAGCCGCCTGGCGCGCGAGAACCTGAGCTGGACCAAGCCCTTCAGCCGCACCCTCGACGAATCCAACGCCCCCTTCTACCAATGGTTCGGCGACGGCGAACTCAACGCCAGCGCCAACTGCCTGGACCGCCACATCGGCACCCCCGTCGAGCACAAGACCGCCATCGTCTTCGAGGCCGACGACGGCGCCGTCACCCGCGTCAGCTACAAGGAACTGCTCGCGCGCGTGAGCCAGTTCGCCAACGCCCTGAAGGCCGCCGGCATCGAGAAGGGCGACCGCGTCATCATCTACATGCCCATGACCATCGAGGGCGTGGTCGCCATGCAGGC
>NZ_JACVBS010000068.1:0-464 GCF_014852545.1 Variovorax sp. VRV01 | reverse complement strand
GCCACCGTCGTGATGGAAACCGAGAGCGGCGCCCCGCGCTACCTCGCCGGCCTTGTCACCCGCTTCGGCCTGTCGCACGAAGACGACCGCCAGGCCTTCTACGAGATGCGGCTGCGCCCCTGGCTCTGGCTGGCCACGCGCCGCTCCGACTTCCGCATCTTCCAGGACCAGACCGTGCCCGAGATCGTTGCGGCCGTGCTGGGCCGCTACGGCCACCCGATGGAGCAGAAGCTCCACCGCAGCTACCGCCCCTGGACCTACTGCGTGCAGTACCACGAGAGCGACTTCGACTTCGTCTCGCGCCTGTGCGAGCACGAAGGCATCTACTACTGGTTTCGCCACGAGGCCGGGCAGCACGTGCTGGTCTTCGCCGACGACATCGCCAGCGCCCATGCCCCCTTGCCCGGCGGCGAGGCCGTGCGCTACCACCCGCACGAGAAGGCCGGCATGACCGGCGGGCTGGA
>NZ_JACVBS010000067.1:0-488 GCF_014852545.1 Variovorax sp. VRV01 | reverse complement strand
ATTTCGAGTCGCTGCTTGGGCGTCAGTTGAAAGACGACGAGGTTGTCGAAGTGTTGGAGGTGCGGGACATGCAAGTCGTCTACGACTTCGACCGAACACACGAGAACCTTGAGGATGTTTATTGGGCTGCAGCACAAGCATCCGGTTTTCAGTTCCGATTCGACCAAAACCAGAAGCTAGACGTTGTGTTTCTCTATATCGCGGCCAGCGAGGGTTTTAGGCCTATTGCGCGCGACGAAGTGGGAGTTCCTTTGTATGAGAGCTTCGATGAGGCGAAGCAGGGCTTCACGCGGGAGGGAATATCTTTCAGGGAAAGCCCTGGGGAGAAATGGTGGGTCAAAGGCGATTTCGGATCCAACACACGGCACTATCAGTTTCGGGATGGCGCGCTGTTTCGTGTCACGCTGAGCACGAAAGCGGCATAGGCTAGCGCCGGTGGCGATATCTCAATGTCTGCCAGGGTGCGCATCGCAGCTACCGTTCCCGGC
>NZ_JACVBS010000066.1:0-492 GCF_014852545.1 Variovorax sp. VRV01 | reverse complement strand
CATGGCAGTAGACATGTTCATGCGCGTCGAGGGCGCGAACGGCGAATCCAAGGACTCGAACCACAAGGACTGGACGGATATCAAGTCGTTCGCATGGGGAGCAACGCAGCCTGGCAACATGGTCAGCGGCGGCGGGGGCGGTGTGGGCAAGGCGAGCTTCAACGACCTGCAGGTGCTCGCGCGCATCGACAAGGCGGCGCCGTCGGTGATGAAGAACTGCGCGAGCGGCAAGCACCTGAGCAAGGTGGAAGTGTCGGTGTGCAAGGCGGGTGGTTCGCAGATCGAATACACGCGCGTGACGCTGGAAGAAGTGCTGGTCACCTCGGTGCAGTACTCGGCCGAGCAGGGCGGGGATGCGGTGCTGGTGCAGTTCGCGTTCCAGGCGGCCAAGGTGAAGCAGCAGTACTGGGAGCAGACCGACAAGGGCGGCAAGGGCGCCGAAACCGTGCTGGCCTGGAACATCAAGGAAAACCGGGAAGCCTGATTCCCCTT
>NZ_JACVBS010000065.1:0-495 GCF_014852545.1 Variovorax sp. VRV01 | reverse complement strand
GCTACAAGGAACTGCTCGCGCGCGTGAGCCAGTTCGCCAACGCCCTGAAGGCCGCCGGCATCGAGAAGGGCGACCGCGTCATCATCTACATGCCCATGACCATCGAGGGCGTGGTCGCCATGCAGGCCTGCGCGCGCATCGGCGCCACCCACAGCGTCGTGTTCGGCGGCTTCTCCGCCAAGGCCCTGCAGGAGCGCATCATCGACGCCGGCGCCGTGGCCGTCATCACCGCCAACTACCAGCTGCGCGGCGGCAAGGAACTGCCCCTGAAGGCCATCGTCGACGACGGCATCGCCCTGGGCGGCTGCGAGTCGATCCAGACCGTCTTCGTCTACGAGCGCACCCCCAGCGCCTGGCGCCGCGTCGAGGGCCGCGACAAGACCTTCGCCGAGGCGCTGGCCGGCCAGAGCACCGAGTGCGCCCCCGTCCCCGTGAACGCCGAGCACCCCCTCTTCATCCTCTACACCTCCGGCTCCACCGGCAAGCCCAAGGGCG
>NZ_JACVBS010000064.1:0-497 GCF_014852545.1 Variovorax sp. VRV01 | reverse complement strand
CTTGCCGGGTGTGAAGTTGCGGTCGCGGCTGTTGACCGCCTTGAACTTGCTGCCGTCGATGGCCACGATGGCTTGCGTGAACAGCTTGAGCTCACGACACATGGCGATGAAGCGCTTGCAGACATTGCGGATGCCAGCGCCGTTGTTGTGACGGAAGTCGGCGATGGTCTTGAAGTCCGGGGCAAGGCGGCCGGTGAGCCACATCAGCTCAACGTTGCGCTGCGCCTCGCGTTCCAAACGCCGGCTGGACTGGATGCGGTTCAGGTACCCGTAGATGTAGAGCTTGAGCAGCACCGCCGGGTGGTACGCCGGCCGGCCGGTGGCGGCTGGATCTGCTCCTTTGAAGCCGAGTGCTTGAAGAGCCAGTTCATCGACGAAGGCATCGACAACTCGCACCGGGTTGTCTTCGCCGATATAGTCGTCAAGGCACTCTGGCAGCAGAGTGACCTGCTGTCGATCCTCGCCTTCGATGAATCGCTTCATGTGGTTGCCCTTCA
>NZ_JACVBS010000063.1:0-497 GCF_014852545.1 Variovorax sp. VRV01 | reverse complement strand
TCGGGGTTGATGGGCTCGCCCACCGAGCCGAGGATGCGCAGGCTGTCCAGGTTCCAGTTCTTCGGGTGCACCTTCTCGTCCGATTCGGCGGCCTTGATGAGCGAGCGGATGGCGGTGGGGGCGGTGTAGAAAACACTGACCTGGTGGCGCTCGATCATCTGCCAGAAGCGCCCGGCGTGCGGGAAGGTGGGGATGCCCTCGAACACGACCTGGGTGGCGCCGGCGGCCAGCGGGCCGTAGGCGACGTAGGTGTGGCCGGTGATCCAGCCGATGTCGGCGGTGCACCAGAAGACGTCCTCGGGCCGGATGTCGAAGGTCCAGTCCATGGTGAGCCGGGCCCACAGCAGGTAGCCGCCGGTGGCGTGCTGCACGCCCTTGGGCTTGCCGGTGGAGCCGGAGGTGTAGAGGATGAAGAGGGGGTGCTCGGCGTTCACGGGGACGGGGGCGCACTCGGTGCTCTGGCCGGCCAGCGCCTCGGCGAAGGTCTTGTCGCGGCC
>NZ_JACVBS010000062.1:0-507 GCF_014852545.1 Variovorax sp. VRV01 | reverse complement strand
CGCCTTCATCGTTCTGGCAATACCGAGGATCGCGATCACCCGCTTCAGGTTGTATGCCAACACGTGCAGGCTCATTTCGGTGCTCACGTGCGGCAGCGTCTTGGTGAGGAAGTGGGTTGAGCCCATCCAGTACTTCAGTGTGCCGAACACGTGCTCGACCGTGCACCTTCGCAGCGTCATCGCGACAGGTTTGCGCTCCAGGCGTTGCTGGACGCGCTCAAGCACCTCTTCATGCTCCCACCGGCGGATGCGACGGTAGTCGGCGGTTGTGCACTGACCTTTGAGTGGACACGCGGGGCAGGCGCTGGTCCAGTAGACGCGAAGCTTGTTGCCGTTCTTCTCGAACGTGGTGAACCTATAGATGGCCCGTTCGCCCGCAGGGCACTGATATTCGTCGGCCTTCGCGACGTAGATGAAGTCGCTCTTGTCGAAGCGACCCTCGGCCTTGGCGTTCGAGGTCATCGGCTTGGGCACGTAGGTCGTGATGCCCACCTCCTCGCAGGTCTT
>NZ_JACVBS010000061.1:0-527 GCF_014852545.1 Variovorax sp. VRV01 | reverse complement strand
CTGTTGACGAAGTGGTTGCTGTAGAAGCTGTGCAGCGCCTGGTAGCCCACGCCGCCGGTCATGGTGGGAATGTGGTTGACGTAAGGCTCGGCCACCATGGTGGACATGGTGTCGTCCACGTTGCGGGTGCCGAACTCGTATTCGCAGTGCTTGTCCCACAGCGCCGAGAGGTCGTAGTGCGGGCCGATGGCGGCCTTCAGCGCGGCAATGCTGCGCTCGTGCGCCATGAGGGCCGAGGGCTTGTGGAAGTGTTCGCCGCCGGCGCGGGCGAAGGCATGGTCGACGCCGGGGTAGACGTGCAGCGTCACGCCGGGGCGGCCCCGCAGCGCCTGCACGATGCGCTCGCGGGCTTCGGGCGGGCAGAACTTGTCGAGCTCTGCGATGTGCAGCGTCAGCGGCCGCTTGATCTGGTCGGCCTCGTCGAGTGCGGCCTCGATGCCCACGCCGTAGTAGCCCACCGACACGTCCGCGTCGGTGCGGCAGGCCGCCAGGTAGGCCAGCTTGCCGCCCAGGCAGAAGCCGAGCAC
>NZ_JACVBS010000060.1:0-544 GCF_014852545.1 Variovorax sp. VRV01 | reverse complement strand
AGATGTCGAGGATCTTTGCCACGACGCCCGAACCCACGGTGCGGCCGCCTTCGCGGATGGCGAAGCGCAGGCCTTCTTCCATCGCGATCGGGTTGATCAGCTTCACGGTGATGCTGACGTTGTCGCCAGGCATGACCATTTCCTTGTCCTTGGGCAGCTCGATCGCGCCGGTCACGTCCGTCGTGCGGAAGTAGAACTGCGGACGGTAGTTGTTGAAGAACGGCGTGTGACGGCCACCTTCGTCCTTGGACAGCACATACACCTCGGCGGTGAAGTGCGTGTGCGGCTTGATCGAGCCGGGCTTGCACAGCACCTGGCCGCGCTCGACTTCTTCGCGCTTGGTGCCGCGCAGCAGCACGCCCACGTTGTCGCCCGCCTGGCCCTGGTCCAGCAGCTTGCGGAACATTTCCACGCCGGTGCAGGTGGTCTTGACGGTCGGGCGGATACCCACGATCTCGATTTCCTCGCCGACCTTGATCACGCCGCGCTCGACGGCGCCGGTCACCACGGTGCCGCGGCCGGAGATCGAGAACACGTCTTCCAC
>NZ_JACVBS010000005.1:0-404371 GCF_014852545.1 Variovorax sp. VRV01 | reverse complement strand
TGCAGGTGGTCTTGACGGTCGGGCGGATACCCACGATCTCGATTTCCTCGCCGACCTTGATCACGCCGCGCTCGACGGCGCCGGTCACCACGGTGCCGCGGCCGGAGATCGAGAACACGTCTTCCACAGGCATCAGGAAGGTGCCGTCCACGGCGCGCTCGGGCGTCGGGATGTAGGTGTCGAGGGCGTCGGCCAGCTTCATGATGGCTTCTTCACCGAGCTTGCCCTTGTCGCCTTCCAGGGCGAGCTTGGCCGAGCCGTGGATGATGGGGGTGTCGTCGCCCGGGAATTCGTACTTGTCGAGGAGTTCGCGCACTTCCATTTCGACGAGTTCGAGCAGCTCGGCGTCGTCCACCATGTCGCACTTGTTCAGGAACACGATGATGTAGCCCACGCCCACCTGGCGCGCCAGCAGGATGTGCTCGCGGGTCTGGGGCATGGGGCCGTCGGCGGCCGAGCACACGAGGATGGCGCCGTCCATCTGGGCAGCGCCGGTGATCATGTTCTTGACGTAGTCGGCGTGGCCGGGGCAGTCAACGTGCGCGTAGTGGCGGTTGGCCGTCTCGTACTCGACGTGGGCGGTGTTGATGGTGATGCCGCGGGCCTTTTCTTCGGGCGCCGCGTCGATCTGGTCGTAGGCCTTGGCTTCGCCGCCGAACTTGGCCGACAGCACCGTGGCGATGGCCGCCGTCAGCGTGGTCTTGCCGTGGTCAACGTGACCGATCGTGCCCACGTTCACGTGCGGCTTGGTGCGGGTGAATTTACCTTTTGCCATTTTTCGACTCCGAAAAAAACGATTTCAACGTATGCAGATGGGTTGCAAACCTGCCGTTGCAACCCCCTAAAAACTGGTGCCCTTTGCGGGAATCGGACCCGCGACCTCTCCCTTACCAAGGGAGTGCTCTACCACTGAGCCAAAAGGGCTTTGTCTAACCAATCGCTTTCCGGCGCCGAACCGGGTCTCTGGAGCGGGAGACGGGAATCGAACCCGCGTCATCAGCTTGGAAGGCTGGGGTTCTACCATTGAACTACTCCCGCATCGGGGGCACTTCAAGGCACCCAAAGCGCTAGATCCAATCGCTCTTAGAAACCAAATTCATCGCTGGTGGAGAGGGCTGGATTCGAACCAGCGTACTCGTTAGAGGGCAGATTTACAGTCTGCTGCCATTAACCACTCGGCCACCTCTCCGGCGAACCTCGAAATATAGCACGGTTTTGTGACTACGCAGAACTCAGCACCAAGAAGATGCGGGGAACTGCACGAGGCGAAACAGCCGGCATTATCCGTGAATTTCGCCGCCCGGCTGGTGCGCGAGCCGCCAGGCGCGCGCCTCGCCGAAGTGGCCGCAGCCGATGAACGGAACGGGCGGGCGCAGCGCGGAAAGCGGCGACGGATGATTCGACATCAGCACCTTATGGCGGCCAATATCGATCAACGCACGCTTACTTTGGGCATGCGAGCCCCAGAGCATAAAAACAACAGGTTTCTCGCCATCCGATACATGGCGGATGACCGCATCGGTCAGCACCTCCCAGCCGCGGCCGGAATGGCTGGCCGGCTGCCCTTCCTCGACCGTGAGGCAGGTGTTGAGCAGCAGCACGCCGTGGGTGGCCCATTTCACCAGGCTGCCACCGGGGTTCGGAAACTGCGGCGGTGGCGTTCCCAGGTCGCGCTGGAGCTCCTTGAAGATGTTGCGCAGCGACGGCGGCAGCGCCACGCCGGGCGCCACGGAGAACGCGAGCCCTTCGGCCTGGCCGCGCCCGTGGTACGGGTCCTGCCCCAGGATGACGACGCGCACGTCTTCGGGCGGTGTCAGCTCCAGGGCCCGCAGCGGCTGCGGCGGAAAGATGACCGCGCCGGCATCGAGGCGCTCGCGCAGGAAGCTGCGCAGCTTCTGGCCCACGATGCCGGCAAAGAAGCCGTCCACCAGCGGCTGCCAGCCCGGCGCGACGGGCCAGTCGGCGGGATCGCTGCTCGCCAGCTGATCGGGCCGGTTCATTTGAACAATGCGGCGAGCGCCTCGCCGGGTTCCTTGGCGCGCATGAAGGCCTCGCCGACCAGGAAGGCGTGAACGCCGGCCGCACGCAAGGTTGCGACGTCCTCGCGCGTGGCGATGCCTGATTCGGTGACGGCCAGCCGGTCGGCCGGCAGCCTGGGCAGCAGGTCGATGGTGGCCTGGATCGACACCTCGAAGTTGCGCAGGTTGCGGTTGTTCACGCCGATGAGCGGCGTCCTGAGCTTGAGCGCGCGCTCGAGTTCGCCCGCATCGTGCACTTCGACCAGCACCGCCATGCCGAGCCCGCGTGCGATGGCTTCGTAGTCCTTCATCTGCGCGTCGTCGAGGCAGGCGGCGATCAACAGCACGGCGTCGGCGCCCATCGCGCGCGATTCGTACACCTGGTAGGCGTCGACGATGAAGTCCTTGCGCAGCACGGGCAGGTCGCACGAGGCACGGGCCTGCTTGAGGTAGTCGACGCCGCCCTGGAAGAACTGCCTGTCGGTCAGCACCGAAAGGCAGGCCGCACTGACCTGGCCGTCACCCTCGGCATAGCTCTGCGCGATGTCGGCCGGAATGAAGTCTTCGCGCAGCACGCCCTTGCTCGGGCTGGCCTTCTTGACCTCGGCGATCACCGCGGCATGGCCGGCAGCGATCTTGGCGCGCAGCGCGCCCTCGAAATCGCGCGTCAGCACGCGGCTTTCGGCGTCGAAGCGCACGGCTTCGAGGGGGCTTTTCTTCTGCGCTGCAGCAATTTCCTGCCGCTTGACGGCAATGATCTTGTCGAGGATGTCGGACATTTTTCTGCGTTCCTGGCTGTTTTCCTGCTTCACGCGACGGCCGTCGAGGCCTTGACCAGTTCGGTCAGCTTGGCGCGCGCCGCGCCCGATGCCACGGCCTCGCGCGCACGCTCGATGCCCGCGGCCATCGAATCGGCCACGTTGGCGGCGTACAGGGCCGCACCGGCGTTGAGCAGCACGATGTCAAGTGCCGGGCCGGCCTGATTGTCGAGCACGCCGAGCAGCATGGCCTTCGACTGCTCGGGCGTTTCCACGCGCAGCGCGCGGTTGCTCGACATCGCAAAGCCGAAATCCTCGGGGTGCAGTTCGTATTCGCGGATCTCGCCGTCCTTGAGCTCGCCCACCATGGTGGCGGCGCCGAGCGAGATCTCGTCCATGCCGTCGCGGCCATACACCACCATCGCGTGCTCGGTGCCCAGGCGCTGCAATGCGCGCACCTGGATGCCCACGAGGTCGGGGTGGAACACGCCCATCAGGATGTTCGGCGCGCCCGCCGGATTGGTCAGCGGCCCGAGGATGTTGAAGATGGTCTTGATGCCGAGTTCCTTGCGCACGGGAGCGACGTTCTTCATGGCCGGATGGTGGTTGGGCGCGAACATGAAGCCGATGCCCACCTGCTCGATGGAGCGCGCGATCTGCTCGGGCTGCAGGTTGATGTTGACCCCCAGCGACTCCAGCACGTCGGCGCTGCCCGACTTGCTCGACACGCTGCGCCCGCCGTGCTTGCTGACCTTGGCGCCTGCAGCGGCCGCGACGAACATCGAGCAGGTAGAGATGTTGAAGGTGTGCGAGCCGTCGCCGCCGGTGCCGACGATGTCGACCAGGTGCGTGGTGTCCTTCACGGGCACCTTGGTCGACACCTCGCGCATCACCTGCGCGGCCGCGGTGATCTCGCCGATGGTTTCCTTCTTGACGCGCAGGCCGGTGATCAGCGCCGCCATCATCACGGGCGAGCATTCGCCGCTCATGATGAGGCGCACGATGTGCAGCATCTCGTCGTGGAACACCTCGCGGTGCTCGATGGTGCGCTGGAGCGCTTCCTGGGGGGTGATCATGGGGAGTCTCCTCGGGGTTTTCAGGGGCCGGCGCGTCCGGCCGGCGCGTCCGTGAATGCAAGCTTGAGGCCGAAGCCGATGAACAGCACGCCGGCTGCGCGGTCGAGCCAGTGCATGCCCTTCTGCACGGCGCTGCGGCGCGCCATCCAGCCGGCAAACGCGGCCCACCCCACGATGACGGGAATGGAATTGAGATTGAACAGCACGCCCAGCAGCACGAAGTACAGGCCCTTGCTGTCGGCGCCCGGCGCGATGAACTGCGGCACGAAGGCCAGGAAGAACAAGGCGACCTTGGGGTTCAGCACGTTGGTCCAGAAGCCGCCCAGGAAGATGGCCTTGAGCCCGCGCTCGCCCGGTGCGGCAGCCGCCTGCTGCAGGTCGGCCGGCGCCTTGGCGCGTGAGAACACCATGCACACGCCCAGGTAAAGCAGGTAGGCCGCGCCGACGTACTTGAGCACCGCGAAGGCCGCCGCCGAGGTGGCCAGCAGCGTGCCGACGCCGACCGCCGCCGCGAAGATGTGGACGAAGCAGCCGGTCAGGATGCCGAAGCCGCCGACGATGCCCGCGCGCACGCCGGAGCGCAGCGAGTTGGCGACGATGTAGAGCACATCGGGCCCCGGCGTCAGGTTCAGCAGCCAGCCGGCGGCGATGAAGGCGAGCAGATGCGGAAGATCGGGCATCGCACAGCTCCTTGAGGTTCAGGCGTTGAAGAAACCGCGGATCGCCGCCACGGCGCGGTCCACGCCGGCCGCATCGACATCGAGGTGCGTCACGAAGCGCAGCCGATAGAGCCCGGTGGCAAGGATGCCCTGCCCGTTGAGGCTCGCGAGCAGTTCGGCCGAACGCGCCTGCGCCGCGCCCGTGAGGTCGACGAACACGATGTTCGTGTGCGGCGTCTCGACCTTCAGTCCCTCGATGCCTTCGAGCCCCTCGGCCAGGCGCCGGGCGAGTGCATGGTCGTCGGCGAGCCGATCGATGTGGTGATCGAGCGCATGCGAAGCCGCCGCGGCGAGCAGGCCCGCCTGGCGCATGCCGCCGCCCGCCATCTTGCGGATGCGGTGCGCCCGCGCGATGAATTCGCGCGAACCGGCCAGCGCCGAGCCGATGGGCGCGCCCAGGCCCTTGCTGAAGCAGACCGACACGCTGTCGAAGCACTGCGCAATGCGGCGGGCTTCGGCGCGGATGTCGCTGCGCTTGTTCTGTGCGGCCTGCGCGGTCGCGGCATTGAAGAGCCGCGCGCCATCGAGGTGCCGCTGCAGTCCCTTGCCCTTCGCCAGATCGGTCGCAGCCTGCACGTACTCGAACGGCAGCAGCTTGCCGCCCAGCGTGTTCTCCAGCGCCAGCAGCCGCGTGCGCGCGAAGTGCGCGTCGTCGGGCTTGATGGCGGCTTCGATCTGCGCGAGCGGCAGCGTGCCGTCGGGTGCATGGTCGAGCGGCTGCGGCTGCACGCTGCCGAACACCGCGGCGCCGCCGCCTTCCCAGCGGTAGCAGTGCGCCTGCTGGCCCACGATGTACTCGTCGCCGCGGCCGCAGTGCGAAAGGATCGCGCACAGGTTGCTCTGCGTGCCCGTGGGCACGAACAGCGCCGCCTCGAAGCCCAGCAGCGCGGCGATCTTCTCCTGCAGCGCGTTGACGCTCGGGTCAGTGCCGAAGACGTCGTCGCCGAGCGGCGCCGCCATCATGGCCTCGCGCATCGCCGGGGTGGGTTGCGTGACGGTGTCGCTGCGCAGGTCGACGAGGCAGGAGCGGTCTGTCATGGCGGGTCAGTCCAGGAAGTTCTTGAGCATGGCGTGGCCATGCTCGGTGAGGATCGACTCGGGGTGGAACTGCACGCCCTCGATGCGCACGTCATGCGCAAAGCCGGTGTGCCGCACGCCCATGATCTCGCCGTCGTCGGTCCACGCGGTGATCGCCAACGCCTTCGGGCAGCTTTCGCGCTCGATGGAAAGCGAGTGATAGCGGTTGACGATGAACTTCTCGGGCAGCCCCGCGAACACGCCTTCCTGCGTGGTCGTGATCTCGCTGGTCTTGCCGTGCATCAGCTGCTGCGCGCGCACGATCCTGCCGCCGAAGGCCGCGCCGATGGCCTGGTGGCCCAGGCAGACGCCGAGGATCGGCAGCTTGCCCGCGAACTCCGTGATGGCCGGCACCGAAACGCCCGCTTCCGCCGGCGAGCAAGGCCCCGGCGACACCACGAGCCGCGTGACGCCCGAGGCGATCAGCTCGCCGATCTGCGCCACCGTGATCTCGTCGTTGCGGTGCACCTGCACATCCGCACCCAGCTCGCCCAGGTACTGGACGATGTTGTAGGTGAAGGAATCGTAGTTGTCGATCATCAGCAGTTTCATGGCTTGCTCACAATCCGGTGCACACCCTTGACGACGGGGAACACGTTGAAGTTGATCAGAAGGCCCAGCTTGAGGCCCGAGAGGCGCAGCGCGGCGAGCACCTGCGCGCGGTGCAGGTCGGTCAGCACGTCGACCGCCTTGAGCTCGACGATGACCGACTGCTCGACCACGAAGCCCGCGCGGTACACCTCGCCGAGCGAGCGGCCCTTGTAGCTGGCCGAGAGTGCCACGCCCTGCGCGAAGCCGATCTCGCGCTCGGCGAGTTCGATGGCCAGCGCGGCGGCGTAGGCCTCTTCGCCCAGCCCCGTGCCGAGCACGCGCTGCACTTCGACGGCGGCGCCGATGATCTCGTGCGAGAAGTCGTTCTGGATGTCGGGTACGTTGCTCATTCCAGCCCCTCCTCGACCAGTTCGGCCGCCCGCAGCAGTGCGCGCGCCTTGGCCTCGGTTTCTTTCCACTCCAGCTCGGGCACCGAATCGGCGACCACGCCGGCCGCGGCCTGCACGTGCAGCATCTGGTCCTTCACGATGCCGGTGCGGATGGCGATGGCCACGTCCATGTCGCCGGCGTAGCTGATGTAGCCGCAGGCGCCGCCGTAGAGGCCGCGCTTGGTGGGCTCGAGCTGGTCGATGAGTTCCATCGCATGCACCTTGGGCGCGCCGGTGAGCGTGCCGGCGGGGAAGGTGGCCTTGAGCACGTCGATGGCGGTCATGCCGTCCTTCAGCGTGCCTTCGACGTTGCTCACGATGTGCATCACATGGCTGTAGCGCTCCACCGCGAAGGCCTCGGTCACCTTGACGGTGCCGGTCTTGGCGATGCGGCCGATGTCGTTGCGCGCGAGGTCGATCAGCATCACGTGCTCGGCGCGCTCCTTGGGGTCGTTGATGAGTTCTTCCTCTGCCGCCTTGTCGAGTTCGAGCGAGGCGCCGCGCGGGCGTGTGCCGGCCAGCGGGCGGATGGTGATCTTCTGCTCGCCGTCGCCGGTGTTCTCCTGGCGCACCAGGATCTCGGGCGAAGCGCCCACCACGTGGAAATCGCCCAGGTGGTAGTAGTACATGTAGGGCGAGGGATTGAGCGAACGCAGCGCGCGGTACAGCGACAGCGGCGACTCGGTGTAGCGCTTGCTGATGCGCTGGCCCACCTGCACCTGCATGAAGTCGCCGGCGGCGATCATGTCCTTGGCGCGCTCCACGGCCGCCAGGTAGTCGGCCTTGGCAAAGCTGCGCTCGGGCGGATGCGGCTGCGTGGGCTTCACGACGGGCGCGCTCACCGAATACTTGAGCTTTTCCTTCAGCTCGCGCAGGCGGCGCTTGCCCGCGGCGTAGGCCTCCGGCTGCTTCGGGTCGGCATAGACGATCAGGTAGAGCTTGCCCGACAGGTTGTCGATGACCGCCAGTTCCTCGCACTGCAGCAGCAGGATGTCGGGGCAGCCCAGCGCATCGGGCGGGCAGCTTTTTTCGAGCTTGCGTTCGATGTGGCGCACGGTGTCGTAGCCGAAGTAGCCCGCGAGGCCGCCGCAGAAACGCGGCAGGCCGGGCCGCAGTGCCACCTTGAAGCGCTTCTGGTATTCGGCAATGAAGTCCAGCGGATTGCCCGCGGCGGTCTCGACCACCTGGCCGTCGGTCACCACCTCGGTGACGGCCTCGGCGCCGAAGCCGCTGGCGCGCAGCAGCGTGCGCGCCGGCAGTCCGATGAAGCTGTAGCGCCCGAAGCGCTCGCCGCCCACCACCGATTCGAGCAAAAAGCTGTGCTTGCCGCCGCCTTGCGAATGGGCGAGCTTCAGATAGAGGGAAAGAGGCGTTTCGAGGTCCGCAAAGGCCTCGGCCATCAGCGGAATGCGGTTGTAGCCCTGGGCGCTGAGGCTCTTGAATTCAAGTTCGGTGATCACGGATTCGTTCTCCAATTGCCTGCCGGCGCTTCTTGGCCGGCGGCAAGGTCATTCACTGGTGGCCCGGAGTCGAGAAAAGCGATCCGGTGCCGCGGGCGCACGGCGTGCGCCGTGCAGTCAAACAGTCAGCGATGTATGGCGACGCCAGGGCCAGGCTCCCCGGCTGCCTTCACCTGTTTGAATGATGTGATGAACGAACATGGAGCGTGGAGTTTAGCCCACGAAAACGCCGCCGGGTGCAACCGCCGCCTTCAGGGTTCCCCCGAAGACCGCGAGTAAAACGAAAAGATACATTCGAACGATCGTTCGCAAATCAAGGAAGCCACGTGCCCGCTGCCCTTTCGCTCCCGACCCTGTCGTTCTCCCGCCTGGCCGTGCTGGCCTGCGCCTGGTTCGCGCTCGGCGCCTCGGCCGCGCAGGTCGATGTGGCCGGCGTCAAGCTGAACGACACCCTCGACCTGCGCGGCACGACCCTGCAGCTCAACGGCGCGGGGGTGCGCTACAAGGCGGTCTTCAAGGTGTACGCGGCGGGGCTGTACGTCGGCAAGAAGGTCTCCACGCCCGAGGAGGCGCTGGCCGCGCCCGGGCCCAAGCGCGTGGCCATCACCATGCTGCGCGACATCGATGCCGACGAGCTGGGCAGATTCTTCACCAAGGGCGTGGAAGAGAATTCGCCCAAGAGCGAAATGGTCAACCTCATTCCGGGGCTGCTGCGCATGGGCCAGATGTTCTCCGACCAGAAACAGCTCAAGGCCGGCGACACCTTCACCATCGACTGGCTGCCCGGCACGGGCACGCTGGTGACGGTGCGCGGCGTGCCGCAGCCCGATCCGGTGAAGGAGCCGGCATTCTTCAACGCGCTGCTGCGCATCTGGCTCGGGCCGGCGCCGGCCGACTGGAAGCTCAAGGACGCGCTGCTCGGCAAGTAGCCGCGGCGCCGTCAGGAAACGCTTCGGTCGATGTCGGCGAGCGAGTCCACGAAGCCGTCGGCATCGACGCCGCGTACCGGTTCGCCGTGGTTGTAGCCGTAGGTGACCAGCACCACCGGGCAGCCCGCGGCGCGCGCGGCCTTGGCGTCGTTGCTCGAGTCGCCGATCATCAGCGTGCGCGCGGGCGCGGTGCCCAGCGCTTCGCAGGTCTTCAGGAGGGGCAGCGGGTCGGGCTTCTTCGTTGCAAAGGCATCCCCGCCGAACGCGAAGTCGAAGAAGCCGTCGAGCCCCTTCGCCGCCAGCAGCGGCTTGGCGAACGAGGTCGGCTTGTTGGTGAGGCAGGCCAGGCGCAGGCCGCGCGAGCGCAGCGCCTTCAACCCTTCGACCACGCCCGGGTACACCGCCGAATGCTGTCCGTTGATGGCCAGGTAGTGGTGCTGATAACGCTCCCAGGCCCGGTCGAAGAGCGCCCGCGCGTCGGCCCTCTCGGACGCCGCGCCGGCGGACGGCATCGCATGCGCGAGTGCCGAGAGAATCAGGTGCTCCGATCCCTTGCCCACCATCTTCTCGATGGCGGCCGGCGCCACCGGCGGCAGCGAAAGGTCGCCCAGCATGTGGTTGAGCGATACCGCAAAATCGCCGAGGGTGTCGACCATGGTGCCGTCGAGATCGACGATGGCGGCATCGAAGCGCGTGAGGTCGTGGTGAATGGAGGAGGTCAAGGGCAAGGCCGCCGGAGTTGCAGGACGCCGTCCATTTTGCCCCGTGCGGCCCCGCCGGGCGGCGCAGCCCCTTACTTGCTCTTGCTGCGCATCTCGTCGCGCAGCCGCTTGACCTGGTCGTGGTTGCGCTTGGCGCCATCGGCCTGCTGCTGGATCACGGCGCGCACGTCGGCCGGCAGGTCTTCCTTCAGCGCCTTGCGGTAGCGCGCCACCGCGGCGTCTTCACCGCGCTCGCATTCCTCGAGCATGGAGAGCGCGCTGTTGGCGCCCACCGAGCCCTTCACGTGCACCCAGCCGCGGTGCATGGCACCGGTCGCCGTGCCGCCCTTGTCGGGCGAGCCGCCGAAACGCTGGATGAGCTGGACCAGCTCTGCCGCGGCCTTGGCGCACTCGGCCGAGCGGCTCTGGAAGACCTGCTTGAGCTGCGGGGAATCCACCTCCTCGGCGCAGGCGCGGAAACCGTATTCGCCGTCGCGCGAGTTCTCCAGAAGATCGTTCAGCACCTTGACCACGTCTTCGGTGGTGGCGGTGTCCGCGGTGTTCGTGTAATTGGCCATGTCTGACTCCTTCGTATGCCTCATCGATAGGGAGGCGGGTTGAAAATTGCCAGCAAAGGCGGTGCCGAAGGCAGCCTCATCGCGCTGGTCCCAGGAGAAATGGTGTTCGAGCGAACGAGGACCGGTGTCGGTTTGGCCTGACGTCCGCTGTAAGCGTTCTTCGGGGCACGCCCCGGCCTGCGAATCTCCGCAGGCCTGCGGCCGGCGCGGGAATGGTGTTCTTGCCTACACGTGCGAGCCAGGAGCGCGCGAGAAATGAGGCTTGCAGCTTTTCGAAGGATCTACAGTCCCATGACTTCCACCACGCAGATCGACGCCCGCATCGCGGGCGATGTGGCCTTTCGCGCCGGCGACGGCCCGCAGTTGAAGATTCCGAAGGGCAACTGCCAGATCATGATGGCCGACGACAGCGTCGTGCTCACCTGGACCGACCAGGGCCAGTCGCTGACCGCGGCCATTCCCAAGCTCGAATTCGACCGCTACATCCAGGAAGGCGCGATCGTGCTGGGCCGGGGCTGAGGGGCCTGCCCGCGCGCTCACTCCTCGCGCAGGCTGCTGGCGCGCGCGTCGAGGGCCTGCGCGTACGAAGCGGCTTCCTCGGGCGTCATGGAGCCCTCGAGCTCGGCCAACTCGAGCCGTTCGAAGTCGTAGGAAATCCATTCGAACAGGTGGGACCTGGGCATGTCGTCGAAGCTTTCGCTGTCGCTCCACGACTGCAGGCGCACGGGCGCGCTTTCCAGCAGCAGGCGCAGGTACAGCGCGCGCGCAATCTTGATTTCTGCGATCTGGCATGGATCGTCGATCAGCAGGCGCAGTTGCGCGAGCACCTGCTCGCACTGCTGCACCCGGCGGTGCGACTCGCCGATCGCGGCTTCGCACGTCGCGGGACAGTCCGCCCTCGCCTGCCAGGCCCGGTGGAATTCGCGCGTGATCCGTGCGTAGGCCAGCTGCTGGAGCCCGTGGAGCGCGCAGTCAAGTGGGCCGTGCATGGCGTTGCGCCGAACTCGCCTCAGGCGGGCTTGTTGCCGGCGTCCTCCGCTTCATCGTCGTCGTTGTCGTCGTTTTCTTCCTCCGTGCCGGCAAGCCCGGCGGCCGAGCCCGCGTCCTCGGTGCGGTCCGGCAGGATGTCCGCATCGGGCGCCGAGGGCGGCGCGTCCGCCGACGCACGCTCGCCGGTGCCCTCGGCATCGGTGCTGCTTTCATGCGCAATGGGAATGGCGCCTTCCGCGGCGTCTTCGGGAATGGCGCTGCGCTCGCGCGAGGTGCACACGTCGCTTCCGCTGTCGCTCGTGTCGCTGGGCCCCAGGCTGTCGACGTCCTTTCCCTTCGGCTCCTCCGGCGGGCGGTCGCCTCCCAGGATGCTGCTCGTGGCCATGGCTTCCTTCGATGATGAAAAAAATCGGATGGATGCGAATCGCCAGACTGGGCATCCTCGGCACCGGCCAGCGTAGGAAATGGGCGCATCCGGGCCGCAGCCATTCGCGGAGATTTCGCGCCCGGCGTTGCGCGCGACAAACGCCTCCGTCGCGTCGCGGGGACGGGAGCTTGGGCCTTGCTCCTACGCGGCGGGGAGCCGTGGCCGGTAGCCTGGGCGGCTCGCTTCCCAACCGCAACCCAACCAACAGCAAATCACCATCCCATCCAATGAAGAATTTCCGCTATCTCCTGATTGCCGGCGCCGTGGCGCTCGGCGCCTGCTCCCAGATGTCCGGCCCCACGCGCTCGGCCAGCCCCGCCGCCTCCGCGGCCAACCAGCCCGATCCCACGATCCTGCTCGTGCCCGTGCGCATCGAGGACCCCGCGCTGGCCTCGGGCTGCTGGGCCCAGTTCTATACCGGCCGCAACTTCCAGGGCGACATGCTGACGCTGGTGGGGCCGGCCGAAGTCCAGAGCATGGACCGCGGCACCGCAAGGCAGCTCAAGCGCGACATCGACAGCGTGAGCGTGGGCCCGCGCGCCACGCTGAAGGTGTATGAGCACGCGATGTTCAGGGACCGCACGGTCGACTTCCCGGCGAACAGCCGCGAGGGCGGCCTGATGCGCAAGCTGGGCTTCGGCGGCCGCATCGAGGCGATGAAGCTCGACTGCTCCTGAACACGGCCACGGCCGCTGCGCTCAGCCGCCGCGCAGCGTGGCGTGCGGATGCAGCGGATGCGCGAGCGTGTCGGCAATGAGCCGCAGCGCCTGGTCGCATTGCTCGCGCGACATCGGGCCGCCCAGGCAGATGCGCACCGCCTCGGGCGGATCGCCATCGGTGGAAAAGGCCGCGCTCGCCACCACGCCGACGTTCTGCGTGCGCAGGTAGGAGGCAAACTCCACCGGGCTCCAGCCCGGCGCGAGCGGCAGCCAGGCATGGAAGCCCTCGGGATGCGCCTGCAGCCCGCTGCCGCCGAGATGCCGCGCGGCCAGCGCCTGCCGCGCCATCGATTCCCCGCGCACGGCCTGCAGCATGGCCTCGGCGGTGCCGTCCTCGACCCACAGCGTGGTCAACGCGTTGGTGATGGGTGAGGCCATCACGGTGGTGGCGCGCATCGCGCCAGCCAGGCGCTGCGACTGGACCACGGTGGGCGAGCACACATACGCGCTGCGCAGGCCCGCGCCAAAGCACTTGGAGAATCCGCTCACGTAGTAGGTGAGCCCGGGCGCCAGCGTGGCGAGCGCGGCCGGCGTCTGGCGCGGCAGCATGCCGTAGGCGTCGTCCTCGATGATCGGCACCGCGTAGCGCAGCGCCACGTCGGCCAGCGCCTCGCGCCGTGCGCGCGACACGGTGCCGGCGGTCGGGTTCAGCAGCGTGGGGTTGCAGTAGAGCGCCTTGGGCTTGAGCGTCCTGCAGGCGTGCTCGAAGGCATCGGCGATGGGGCCGTCGTCATCGAGCTGCAGTGCATGCAGCTGCACGCCCAGCTGCGCCGCGATGGCCTTCACGCCCGGATAGGTGAGCGACTCCACGCAGATCAGCTCGCCCGGCCGCGCGAGCTGCGAGAACAGCGCCGTGAGCACGCCGTGGATGCCGGGGCACACGAGGATGCGGTCGATGCCGGCATCGGGCACGAAGGGCCGCAGCCAGTGCATCGCGGCCTCGCGGTCGTGCGCGGTGCCGCCGAAGTCCTGGTAGCGCAGCAGGTCGTGCAGGTCGGCCTCTGCGAATGCGCGGCTGGCGCTGTCGTGCAGCCGCGCCATCAGGTGCGGGTCGTCGGGCTCGGGCGGCATGTTCATCGTCATCTCGGCGCCGCTGCCGCCGCGCAGCCGCAGGCTGGGGCTGCCCGAGCGGATGAAGGTGCCGGTGCCGGCGCGCGAATCGATCAGGCCGCGCTTGCGCGCCTCGGCATAGCCGCGCGCCACGGTCGTGTAGTTGAGCTCCAGCTCGGCCGCGAGTTCGCGCAAGGTAGGCAGCCGGTCGCGCACCGCGAGGCGGCCGGTCTTGATGTCGTCGGCAATCAATTCGGCCAGCAGCAGGTAGGCCGGCTTGGTGGTGTTGCGCAGCTGCTTGCGCCAGTGGGCGGTGATCGTGGTCATCGGCGGAGTTGATTGCATCCATTGATTGCATCGGGCCACCGATCAGGCACGCAGGAATCGCGCCCGCTCCAGGGGGCCGGGCGCCTCGATCAGGTGCGATCAACTCCATTGATCGGGTGCATTGATCGCATGGCGGATGCGTCTTTCCGGTGCGGCAAGGGCCGCGCCGACCGCCTCTGCAGCGACTTTTCACGGGACCCGAAAAAAGTTTTCGGGCGCCCAGGCCGCACCCGGGCGGATTGATCGCGCATTGATCGCACGCGCCGCGCCAGGCGCTGGCACATCGCCTGCGAAGAGAAAGGCACGCAAGACCTGCGTTCATCCCCCTTTCAACCGGAGTACCCCATGCCCAAAGTCACCCGCCCCCGCAACGAGAAAGGCGAGTTCCTCGTCGACTACGAAGAGAAGGTGTTCGAAGACGTCAAGGCCGAGCCCGGCGAGAAGGCGCTCGTCACCTTCCACACGGTGGCCTTCGAGGGCTCGATCGGCTTCGTGAACCTGCTGCAGGCCACGCGGCTGCGGCGCAAGGGCTACGAGACCTCGGTCCTGCTGTACGGCCCCGGCGTGACGCTGGGCGTGCAGCGCGGCTTTCCGACGCTGGGCGACGAGGCCTTTCCGGGCCACCAGAACTTCAACAAGCAGATCAGCAAGTTCATGGAAGAAGGCGGCAAGGTGTATGCGTGCCGCTTCGCGCTGCAGGCGCTGTACGGCCACGGCGAAGGCGCGCTGATCGAGGGCATCACGCCGATCAACCCGCTCGACGTGCTGGACCTCGTGCTGCTGCACAAGAAGGCCGGCGCGGTCATCCTCGACACCTGGACGCTGTGAACATGTCCACCCCCAGTCTTCGCGCACTTCGTGTCGCTTCGCCTGCCGCTGTGGACAGGGGGTGACCATGAACTCTTCCCCACGCATCGTGCGTGCCGCGGCGATCCAGATCGCGCCCGACTTCGAACGGCCCGACGGCACGCTCGAGCGGGTGTGCGGCGCCATCGACGAGGCCGCGGCCAAGGGCGCGCAGCTGGCCGTATTCCCCGAGACCTTCGTGCCCTACTACCCCTACTTCAGCTTCGTGCTGCCGCCGGTGCTGCAGGGCGCGCCGCACCTGCGGCTGGCAGAGCGCGCGGTGGTCGTGCCCGGTCCGGTCACGCAGGCCGTGGCCGAGCGTGCGCGGCATCACGGCATGGTGGTGGTGCTGGGCGTGAACGAACGCGACCACGGCAGCCTCTACAACACGCAGCTGGTGTTCGACGCCGACGGCACGCTGGCGCTCAAGCGCCGCAAGATCACGCCCACCTACCACGAGCGCATGGTCTGGGGCCAGGGCGACGGCGCCGGCCTCAAGGTGGTCGACACCGCCGTCGGCCGCGTCGGCGCGCTGGCCTGCTGGGAGCACTACAACCCGCTCGCGCGCTACGCGCTGATGGCGCAGCACGAAGAGATCCACTGCGCGCAGTTTCCCGGCTCGCTGGTGGGCCCGGTCTTCGCGGAGCAGATGGAAGTGACGATCCGCCACCACGCACTGGAGTCGGGCTGCTTCGTGGTCAACGCCACCGGCTGGCTCAGCGACGAGCAGATCCGCAGCGTCACACCCGACGCCAACCTGCAGAAGGCGCTGCGCGGCGGCTGCCACACCGCCATCGTCTCGCCCGAGGGCAAGCACCTTGCGCCGCCGCTCACCGAGGGCGAAGGCATGGTGGTGGCCGACCTCGACATGGCACTGATCGCCAAGCGCAAGCGAATGATGGATTCGGTCGGCCACTACGCGCGGCCCGAACTGCTGTCGCTCGCCATCAACGACCGGCCCGCGCAGACCACCATGCCGATGCATCTCACGCAACCCCTCGTTCAACGGAGCCCCGACCATGACCACCACCACGACCCCGCCGGAGAGCCGGCAGCTGATGACCGAGCTCCAGTCCTTCGGGTTGCGGCTGGTTGATCCTTCGGCCGGCGCGGCGAGCCGCCGCGGCGGCGCGGGCCCGTCGGACCACAAGGCCGTGACAGTGGACGGCCACACGATCATGGTGCCGGTCCACACTTCCAGCGCCTGGCACTCGCCGTTCACGGCCGAGGCGCCGGATGCAGCGGGCGTGAGCCGCGTGATGCGCGGCAGCATTCCCATCGCGAACATCAGCTTTCCGAAGCAGCCGCGCTTCTACGCGATGCAGACCTTCGACGGCGTGCCCTACTCGCAAATCGCCACGCTGCACGGCAGCGACGTGCTCGCCACCACCGTGCTGCAGACCTGCATCCGCTACGAGAGCCGCAGGAAGAGCTGCAAGTTCTGCGCGATCGGCCAGTCGCTCGCGGCCGGCCGCACCATCGCGCGCAAGACGCCCGAACAGCTGGCCGAAGTGGCGCGCGCGGCCGTGCTGCTCGACGGTGTGAAGCACATGGTGATGACCACCGGCACGCCCAACGCCACCGACCGCGGCGCGGCCATCCTGTGCGAGAGCGCGTTCGCGATCAAGGCTGCGGTCGACATCCCGATCCAGGGCCAGTGCGAGCCGCCCGACGACGACCAGTGGTTCCACCGCATGAAGGCCGCGGGCATCGACACGCTGGGCATGCACCTCGAAGTGGTGACGCCCGAGGTGCGCGAACGCATCATGCCGGGCAAGGCCAGCGTGCCCGTCTCGCGCTACATGAGCGCCTTCGAGGCGGCGGTGGGCGTGTTCGGGCGCGGCCAGGTCAGTACCTACATCCTGGCCGGGCTGGGCGACACGCGCGAGGCCATCCTCGACGCCTGCGATCAACTGCTCGCGCGCGGCGTTTACCCGTTTGTCGTGCCCTTCGTGCCGATCAGCGGCACGCCGCTGGAGGACCATCCCGCGCCCACGCCGGAATTCATGAAGTCGCTGCTCGCGCCGCTGGGCGAGCGCGTGGTGGCCGCCGGCCTGCGCTCGGCCGACATCAAGGCCGGCTGCGGCAAGTGCGGCGCCTGCTCGTCGCTGTCGGTCTACGAAAAGGAAAGCGAGGGCTGAACATGCTGTGCATCGACGACCTCAGCGAACTCGACCCGCACTACACGCCGGTCGAATACCTGGTGCGCGAAGCCGCGCAGCAGTGGGAGCGCGACGAAGCCATGGCGCTGCGCCGCGCGGTGTTCTGCATCGAGCAGGGCATCTTCGCGCGCGACGACCGCGACGCCACCGACGGCCATGCGCGGCTGCTGGTCGCCATGTCGTGCAACGCCGGCATGCCCGAGCAGGTGGTGGGCACCGTGCGTATCCACCGCGGCGAGGCAGCTGGCGAATGGTGGGGCTCGCGCCTCGCGGTGCATCCCGCGTTCCGCAGCCAGGGCCACCTGGGCGCCACGCTGATACGGCTCGCGGTGTCGCGCGCCAATGCGCTGGGCTGCAAGGAATTCTTCGCGCAGGTGCAGATGCAGAACGTGCCGCTGTTCCAGAAGCTCGGCTGGCAGCTGCTCGAGGAGAGCGCCATCCACGGCCGCCCGCATGCACGCATGCAGGCGGGGCTCGCTTTCTATCCGCCCTGCCATGACCCGGTGAGCGGCTTCGTCACGCGCGCGAAGGTGCTGTCATGACGAGCGTCCACGACATTGCCGAAGCGCTGCGCGCCACGCGCGGCTTCGCCCACAAGCGCGATATCAGCGACGTGGTGTCGGCCCTCGGCCGCTCGCTGCCCGGCGGCCATGCCGCGCTCGCGCAGGCGGTGCCCATCGGCGACGACTGCGCGGCCATCCCCGACGGCCACGGCGGCTACCTGCTGTTCGCGATCGAAGGGCTGGTGGAAGACTTCATCGTGCGCATGCCCTGGTTCGCGGGCTACTGCGGCGTGATGGTCAACGTGAGCGACATCTATGCGATGGGCGGCCGCCCGACGGCGGTGGTGGATGCGCTCTGGAGCATGGGCATGGACCCTGCCGACGAGGTGCTGCGCGGCATGGCCGAGGCCTCGGTGCGCTACGGCGTGCCGGTGGTCGGCGGCCACAGCAACAACCGCAGCGAACGGCCGCAGCTCGCGGTCGCGATCCTCGGCCATGCGCGGCGCCTGCTGACGAGCTTCGATGCGAAGCCCGGCGACCTGCTGGTGATGGCGGCCGACCTGCGCGGCGCCTACGAGGAGCCCTTTCCCTACTGGAACGCATCGACCACGGCGCCGGCCGCGCGGCTGCGCGCGGACCTCGAACTGCTGCCCTCCATCGCGGAAGACGGCCTGTGCCGCGCCGCGAAGGACATCAGCATGGCCGGCGCGGTGGGCACCGCGATGATGCTGCTGGAGTGCTCGGGCGTCGGCGCGCGCATCGACCTCGAGG
This sequence comes from Variovorax sp. VRV01, assembly GCF_014852545.1. Lineage (NCBI taxonomy): Bacteria > Pseudomonadati > Pseudomonadota > Betaproteobacteria > Burkholderiales > Comamonadaceae > Variovorax > Variovorax sp. VRV01. The sequence continues at coordinate 386,280 of NZ_JACVBS010000005.1, read as the reverse complement.
CATTGCCCAGGCCCGGTGGCGTGCCGCTGCTGCGCTGGCTTTCTTCTTTTCCGAGCTACGGATTCGTGCTCAGCGTGCCGCCTTCGCAGTTCGCGCCGGTGCTCGGCCGCTTCGCCGCGCGCGACATCGCCTGCGCGGTGGTCGGCGAGGTCGATGCGACGCGGCAGGTGCGGCTGCAGGCGGGCGGCAACGAGGCCCTGTTGTGGGACTTCGGCCACGATGCCTTCATCCAGCCACCGAAGGAGGCGCTCGCATGCCCGTGATGCACTTCCAGGTGCGCTGGCCCGATGCCAGCGAAACGCGCTGCTACTCGCCCTCGTCCGTGGTGCAGGATTTCTTCGCGCCCGGCGAACGCTACGCGCTCGAAGACTTCCTGCGGCGCTCGCGCGAGGCATTGGGCATCGCCTCCGAGCGCGTTCGCGCCAGGTACGGCTTCGCGTGCTCGCAGGCGATGGACCAGCTCGCCGAGATCGAGCGCATCGCCACCCGCTTCACCGGCACCGCCGATGCCGAAGTCACCGTCGTCGCCTTCGATTGACGCGCCCTGCATCCATAGAGAAACAAAGAAAGAAGACCTCATGTCCTATCCCTACGGCGGACGCAGCCACTACAGCGTCGTCATCGTCGGCGGCGGCCAGGCCGGGCTGTCGCTGAGCCACTGCCTGCAGCAGCGCGGCATCGACCACCTCGTGATCGAGAAGCGCAGCCTCATGCACAGCTGGCGCACACAGCGCTGGGATTCGTTCTGCCTCGTCACGCCCAACTGGCAGTGCCAGCTGCCGGGCTGGGCCTACCGCGGCGACGATCCGCACGGCTTCATGGTGAAGGACCAGATCAACGAATGGCTGGCCGGCTTCGTCGCGCAGGTGAAGGCGCCGGCCATCGAGGGCGTGACCGTCGAGCGCGTGGCGCGCGTGCCCGGCACAGGCGAGCGCGACCGCTTCATGGTGCAGACCGACGCCGGCCTCTACACCGCCGACCAGGTGGTGGTGGCCTCGGGCGGCTACCACCGCCCGATCGTGCCGCGCCTGGCCGAGAGGCTGCCGCCGCACGTGGTGCAGTACCACTCGGCGCAGTACCGCAATCCGGCGCAGCTGCCCGAAGGCGCGGTGCTGGTGGTGGGCTGCGGCCAGTCGGGCGCGCAGATCGCCGAGGACCTGCACCTGGCCGGGCGCAAGGTGTACCTTGCCACCGGCGATGCGCCGCGCTGCGCTCGCTTCTACCGCGGCCGCGAAGTGGTCGATTGGCTCGCCGACATGAAGTACTACGACATGCCCGTGACCGAGCATCCGCTGCGCGAGGGCGTGCGCGACAACACCAACCACTACGTGACCGGCCGCGACGGCGGCCGCGACATCGACCTGCGCCGCTTCGCGCTCGAGGGCATGGAGCTGTACGGCCTGCTGACCGGCCTGGGCAGCGACGGCACGCTGGAGTTCCAGCCCAACCTGCGCGAGCACCTGGACAGCGCCGACGCCACCTACAACCGCATCAACGCCTCGATCGACAAGTTCATTGCCTCCCGGGGCATCGAGGCGCCGCCGCCCTCGGTCTACACGCCGGTGTGGGAGCCGCCCGAGGAGCGCACGCGCCTGGACCTTGCCGAGGCAGGCATCACGAGCGTGCTCTGGTGCATCGGCTTCTCGCCCGACTTCGAATGGGTGGATGCGCCAGTGTTCAACGGCCGCGGCGCGCCGGTGCACCAGCGCGGCGTGACGGGCGTGCCCGGGCTCTACTTCCTGGGGCTGCCCTGGCTGCACACCTGGGGGTCGGGCCGCTTCTCGGGCGTGGCGCGCGATGCGGAGTTTCTTGCCGCGCCGATCGAAGAGAGGAAGAACGCGGCAGCGGCGGGCCGGGCCGATGCGCAAGAGGCGCCGGCCGGCGCCCAACTGCGCGCGGCCTAGAGCACGGCTCAGGCCTGCTGCGCCTCGGTCAGCGCCTGCGCAGCCACCACCGCCTCGGTGCGGTTGCGCACGTTGAGCGCGCGGAAGATGGCCGCCAGGTGGATCTTGACCGTGCCCTCGCTGATGCCGAGGCTGCGGCCGATGAGCTTGTTGGGCTTGCCCTGCGAGAGCAGCTGCAGCACCTCGACCTGGCGCTCGGTGAGCACGCTGCGCAGGTGCTCGAGCGTCTGCGAGGAGGCGCCTGCAGGGCGCGCATCGCCGTTCTGCGTGGGCGCCACGCCGGCCACGATGCCGGGCGGCAGCGCCGTGAGCATCATCGGCGGCACGTAGACGCCGCCGGCCAGCACCAGCCGCACGGCCGACAGCATGACCTCGGGCGAGTAGGCTTTGGGGATGAAACCGAGCACGCCGCGCTCCAGCGCGCTGCGCATGATGGCCGGGTCTTCGTAGCCCGAGAGCACGATGACCGGCACGGCCGGATGGCGGCGGCGGATCTCGTCGATGTGCGCCTGGCCATCGGCGCCGGGCATGTTGAGGTCGATCAGGGCCAGGTCGAGCTCGTCGGTGGCGCCGGCAAGCAATTCGTCGACGCTCATCGCCAGGACGAACTCGATGCCGGGCTCGAGCTCCGACAGCTTGGCCTTGACCGCCTCGATGACGAGCCGGTGGTCGTCGGCGATCAGAATTTTCATGGCATGTCCCAGTGTCCCAGCGTGCATTGAACTCAGCGGATGCCGAAGATACCGGCGATTGCCCCGCGCAGCAAGCCGGTTTGCCCGACGAATGGCATAGTCCCCAAGCGATATGGCGCCCGCCGCCCGGCGTTCGGAAGATGGAATCCTTACTCGAAGGAACCGGGGACATGGGGATGTGCCATCGCAGCAGACGCCGGTGCAAGGCATCCTCCGCAACGCAGGCGCGGTGAGCGGGCGCGGTCATCCATGGTCCGGCTGCTCGACTGTTTTTCCGCATTCGTCTCCTTCGGCCTCGCCCTCGACGCATCGATCGCGGCCGGCCGCGCCGCGCCGCCCTCGCACGATGCCGCGCAGCAGCAGGCGCGCCGGCTGCTCGACGCGGCGCGCGCCTGCGCTTCGGGCCAGCCCGCCGCGCAGGTCGAGTCGGCGGTCTTTGCGATGGTGGCCTGGATCGACGAGATCCTGGCGCGCCACCCTGGAGCGGCCGCAGGTGCGGCGCCGCTGCAGGTGCAGCTGTTCAACTCGAACAACGCGCACAGCGAGTTCTTTCACCACCTGTCGGCGCTGGGCGCCGAAGACGATGAACTGCGCGAGGTCTACTGGCATGCGCTGGTGCACGGCTTCAAGGGGCAGTACTACTTCGAGAGCGACGACCGCGGCGAGCTCGGCAAGCTGAAGGCGCTGCACGGCCATCAGCTGCGGCTCAGGCCGCTGGCGCTCGGCAGCCTGGTGCAGGACCGCATCACGCCGCAGCCCTATGGCGTGGCGGATCCGCCGGGCCCGCACGACCTGCGCCGCCGCGACCGCAGCCTGCTGCGCGCGCTCGGCGCGCTCGCGCTGCTGCTGCCGCTTTTCTATCTGCTGTGGTGGCAGTGGCCGGCCGGGCTGCACGCGGGCGAGCCGGGACCGGCGCAGCGCATCGAGCAGCATCTTCAAAGCTATCCCTGCGCCGATCTCTCGGCTTCCGCCGACAAGGGCGGCAGGCTGCACGTGAGCGGCTTCGTCTCGCTGCCGGCCGACCTGCAGCGGGTGGAGCGCGAGGTGGCCGGCCTGCTGCCCGATGCCGGCTCGCCCACGTTCGATGTCAGGCTGCGCGTGTGGCCCCACTGCGAGGTGTTCGCCATCCTGAAGCCCTACCAGCTGCGCAACCGCGAGAAGGCCCACGGACTGGGCGTGACGGCCGTGACGGCCCGCAACGGCCGGCTGCGCGAAGGAGACGACGTGCGCATGCAGGTGGCCGCGCCCAGGCACGACAGCTACCTGTGGGTGGACTACTACACCGCCGAGGGTTCGGTCATGCACCTGAACACCGGCCAGCCGGTGCGGCTGCGCGCCGGCGAGAAGCTGGACCTGGGCCGCGACATCCCGGCGAGCTGGCTTGTGGCCCCGCCCTTCGGCACCGTGCTGGTCACCGTGCTCTCGTCGCCCACGCCGTTCGACGGCGCCGCCGACCGGCCGCCGTACGAACTCGCTTCGGCCTACCTGCTGCGGCTGCGCGAAGCGCTCGCTGCCAACAAGGGCAATGAGCGGCTGCTTGCCGATTTCGAGTTCTTCGAGACCACTGCACGTTGAGAGCCGCAGCATGCCCGCCGCGTTGTTGCCTGCCCACTTTTTCTGGCTCCTGCTCGCGCTGTGCCTGGCCGGCTTTGTGCTGCTGTACGCCGCGGTCCGCGACGCGGGCCGCGGTGCGCGCCGCCGGGCGCTGCGCCGGCGCATTGCTGCGCTCGGCCCGGCGGCGGCCGAAGCCGACGAAGCCGCGATCGAAGCCATGAGGGAAGCCATGTCGCACGCACGCCAGCTCCTGCGCCAGCCACTGCGGCAGCAAGCCGCGCCGGTGCCCTGGTTTCTCTTTCTCGGCGACGCGGCGGCCAACCTGCCGGGGCTGCTGGCGGCGGCCCATGCCGAGCACTTGGCACCTTCAGGCAGCGAGCCCTTCGGCGAACCCTACTGGCGCTGGTGGCTCACCGGCTCGCTGACGGCCATCGAGCTCCACCCGAGCGCCGTCAGCGACGCGGCGGCGGCGCCGCACACGCGCGCGCTGTGGCTCCAGGCGCTCCTCGCGCTGGCCGAGCGGCGCGACCGCGTGCCGATCAACGGCGTAGTGGCCTGCGTGGCAGCGAGCGAACTGCTGCACCCGGCCAGCGCAGGCATGAAGCCGCTGGCCACCAGGATGCGCCGGCTGCTCGACGAGGCCGCGGACACCTTGCGCCTGCAGCTGCCGGTCTACCTGGTCGTGACCGGCCTGGAGCAGCTGGCCGGCTATGCCACGCTGCGCGGTGCGCTGCCGCCCGAGGTGCTCGCACAGGTGATCGGCCATCGCCTGGCCGGACCGGCCGCCCACGGCGAGAGCGCGGCCGAACGGTTCGACGCCCTGTTCGATCCCATGGCGCGTCAGCTGCATGCGCTGCGGATGGCGCTGCTGCGCGAGCAGCCGGGTGCATCGGGCCGGCTCGCGATCCATGAATTCATCGAGGCGCTGCGTGCGCTGCAGCCCGCATTGCGCGAGGTGGCCGAGGCCTTGTTCGAAGGCCATGGCCGCGGCTCGCGCGTTCCGCGGTGGCGCGGCCTCTATGTGACGGCCGCTGCATCGGGCGCAGCCGGCGGCGCCTTCGTGGCCGACCTGTTCGAGCGCTTCCTGCCCGCCGACCAGCCGCTCGCACGGCCGGGCCGCGCGCCGAACGCCAGCGCCGCGCGTTCCTGAAAGGGTCGGGCTATTTGCTCTCGATGCGGATTTGCCGCGCGCCGAAGGTCACGGTGAGCGTCTGCGGCTTGCCGGCTTCCACCGCGCGCACTTCGCGCCAGCGTGCACGGTCGAGGTCGCGGAACGCGGCCATCACGCCGATGGCCTTGGCATCGGCCGGCAGCGTGAGGTCGAGCTTCCTGCTTTCGCCCGGGCGCATCAGCATCTCTTCGCGCTGCACCAGCTCGGCGCCGAGCGTGGCCTGGTCCTTTTCGAACAGCGAGAAGAAGTCGGCCCCTTCGAAGGGGCCGGGCGACTTCAGCGCATAGATGCGCACCGTGAGCGGCGAAGCGCGGCCGCGCGCATCGGGGTTGGCATCGGCACCGGCCGTGAGCGTGATCGACACCGGCGTGACCACGGGCTTGCTTGCGCAGCCCGCGACCAGGGCGCCGGTCAATGCAAGGCCGCAGGCCAATGCCAGGCGCCGCGAGACCGCAGCAAAAGAGCGTCCATAGGACGAATGGTGTGTACCCAGCGTGCGCATGCTATTCCCTTCGTTGCATTGACCGGTTCGGACGCATCTTTGATTATCACCAGCCAACTCGAACAGGCAACATGCTGACCAACGAACTTGTCGAAGCCCTGCTCACGCCCATCGGCGAGGCCTCGCCATGCGGCGACGATCTGGAGTACGACGCGGCCTTCACCGCGCTCACCACCGCAGCGCAGGGCAAGCCCGAGCAGCAGTTCGGCGACACCGTCATCCCGGCGGTGGAGCCGGAGTGGCGCGAGGTGGCCGAACAGTCCGACGCGATCCTGCGCCGCAGCAAGGACGTGCGCGCCGCCGTGCTGCTGCTGCGCGCCTCCACGCGGCTGCAGGGGCTTGCCGGTTTCGTTGCCGGGCTCGAACTGCTCACCCGCCTGCTCGACACCTTCTGGGACGGCATACATCCAAAGCTCGATGCCGAGGACGACAACGATCCCACCATGCGCCTGAACGCGCTCGCGCCGCTCGGCGACGAGACGATGGTGCTGCGCGACCTGTACGACGCGCAGGTGGGCGTGGCGCCGGGCGTGGGCGCGATCCGCGTGCGCGACATCGCGGTGGCCAACAACGCGTTGAATGCGGTGGGCGGCGAAGCCACCTATTCGCCGGCACAGATCCAGGGCGGCCTCGAAGCGCTCCATGCCGAGCGGCCCGAGCTGATCCAGGCCGCCATCGGCGTGCCCGGGCGGGTCGAGAAGCTGCAGGCCCTGCTGGTGGAGCGCACCGGCCGCTCGGACGCGATCGACCTTTCCCCACTGCGCGCCATCGGCCGCATGCTGCAGAAGGCCTGCAGCGCTGCCATCGGTGCGCCCGAAGATGCGGGCACCGCTGAAGAAGCGCAAGGCGATGCGCCGCAGGCCGGCGGCACGCCGCGGCCCGCTGCCGCGCGCGGCGAGATCCAGAGCCGGCAGGACGCATTGCAGATGCTGGACCGCGTGATCCGCTTTCTCGAACAGACCGAGCCCGGCAATCCCGCGCCGCTCCTGATCGAGCGCGCCAAGAAGCTCATCGGCGTGAGCTTCCTCGAAATCATGGCCAACCTCGCACCCGGCGCGCTGGACACGATCGAGACCGTGACCGGCAAGCGCCCGTCCGAGTAGCCGCCCTTTCCGTTCCCCTTTTTTTTTCCTGTTGATCGAACCGCCCCATCTACCCCCGCAAGGAGCATCGCCATGGCCAAGAGCAGTCAGAAATTCATCGCCCGCAACCGGGCGCCACGCGTGCAGATCGAATACGACGTGGAACTCTACGGCGCCGAGAAGAAGATCCAGCTGCCCTTCGTGATGGGCGTGCTGGCCGATCTGTCGGGCAAGCCGGCCGATCCGCTCGCACCCGTGGCCGACCGCAAGTTCCTCGAGTTCGACGTGGACAACTTCGACTCGCGCATGAAGGCCATGAAGCCGCGCGCCGCCTTCGCGGTGGAAAACTCGCTGACCGGCGAGGGCGAACTCAAGGTCGAGCTCACCTTCGAGAACATGGAAGATTTCTCGCCCGCCGCCGTGGCCAGGAAGGTCGGCGCGCTCAACAAGCTGCTCGAGGCGCGCACCCAGCTGTCGAACCTCGTGACCTACATGGACGGCAAGAACGGCGCCGAGGAACTGCTGGCCAAGGTGCTCGAGGACCCGGCCCTGCTGCAGTCGCTGGCGGCCACCGCCAAGCCCGACGACGAAGCGGCCAAGCCGGCCGCCTGATCCCCACCACCCGACACACCGGACCCCGAGGAGAACCACCATGGCCGAAGCACTCGAGCAGAGCGCACTCAAGGATGTCGCCTATGCAGGCAGCGATTTTTCGTCGCTCCTGCAGAAGGAATTCAAGCCGCGCAGCGACGAGGCCAAGAGCGCCGTCGAAGCCGCGGTGCTCACGCTCGCGCAGCAGGCGCTGAGCAACAGCACCGTCATCGGCAAGGACGTGACCAAGTCGATCCAGTCGATGATCGCCGCGATCGACGCCAAGCTGACCGACCAGGTCAACAAGATCATCCACCACCCCGACTACCAGAAGCTCGAGAGTGCGTGGCGCGGCCTGCACTACATGGTGAACAACACCGAGACCGACGAGCACCTGAAGATCCGGGTGATGGACATCTCGAAGACCGACCTCGCCAAGAGCCTCAAGAAGTTCAAGGGCGCGGCCTGGGACCAGAGCCCGATGTTCAAGAAGATCTACGAGCAGGAGTACGGCCAGTTCGGCGGCGAGCCCTTCGGCGCGCTGGTGGGCGACTACCACTTCGACCAGAGCCCGCCCGACATCGAACTGCTCGGCGAGATGTCCAAGATCGCGGCCTCGGCGCATGCGCCCTTCATCACCGGCGCGAGCCCCAACCTCATGCAGATGGAATCGTGGCAGGAGCTCGCCAACCCGCGCGACCTGACCAAGATCTTTCTCACGCCAGAGTACGCCGGCTGGCGCTCGCTGCGCGACTCCGACGACGCCAAGTACCTGGGCCTGTGCATGCCGCGCTTCCTGGCGCGCACGCCCTATGGCGCCAACACCAATCCGGTGGAGGAGTTCGACTTCGAGGAAGACACCGCCGGTGCCGACCACAGCAAGTACGCCTGGGCCAACGCAGCCTATGCGATGGCCACCAACATCAACCGCTCCTACAAACTCTACGGCTGGGGTTCGCGCATCCGCGGCATCGAGTCGGGCGGCGCGGTGGAGAACCTGCCGCTGCACACTTTCCCGAGCGATGACGGCGGCGTGGACCAGAAGTGCCCGACCGAGATCGCCATCAGCGACCGGCGCGAGGCGGAACTGTCGAAGGCCGGCCTGCTCTCGCTGATCCACCGCAAGAACTCCGACTTCGCGGCCTTCATCGGTGCGCAGTCGCTGCACAAGCCGGCCGAGTACGACGACCCGGATGCCACGGCCAACGCCAACCTGGCGGCCCGCCTGCCCTACCTCTTTGCCTGCAACCGCTTCGCGCACTACCTGAAGTGCATCGTGCGCGACAAGGTCGGCAGCTTCAAGGAGCGCGACGACATGCAGCGCTGGCTCAACAAATGGATCATGAACTACGTGGACGGCGACCCCGTCAACTCCTCCGAAGAGACCAAGGCCAGGAAGCCCCTGGCCGCGGCCGAGGTGGTGGTGGAAGAGGTCGAGGGCAACCCCGGCTACTACACCTCCAAGTTCTTCCTGCGCCCGCACTACCAGCTCGAAGGCCTCACGGTGTCGCTGCGGCTGGTGTCCAAGCTGCCCTCGGCCAAGGGCGGCAAGTAGCGGGCGGCATATGCCGTCGGTGGGCCTTTGAAAACGGGGCCCATTGCTCGTTCTCTCCATAGCTCCCGGGCACCACCGCCGACCAGGCACCGCACGGAAGCCCTTTTTTTCTCTGACTCGCACACAACTGAAAGGTAAGCATCATGGCTGCAGACATGTTTTTGAAGCTCGAGGGCGTCGACGGTGAATCCAAGGACGATTCGCACAAGAAGGAAATCGACGTTCTTTCCTGGAGCTGGGGTGCCAGCCAGTCCGGCACCGGCCACGTCGGCGGCGGCTCGGGCGCAGGCAAGGTGAGCGTGCAGGACCTCTCGGTCACCAAGTACGTGGATGCCTCCTCGCACCTGCTGCTGCTCGACTGCTGCAACGGCCAGCACATCAAGAAGGGCACGCTGGTGGTCCGCAAGGCCGGCGCCACGCCGCTCGAGTACATCAAGCTCACGATGGAAGACATCATCGTCAGCAACATCCACACCGGCGGCAGCGGCGGCGAAGACCGCCTGACCGAGACCATCACGCTGAACTTCTCGAAGTTCAAGTACGAGTACACGCCGCAGAAGGCCGATGGTTCCGGCGACGGCACCAAGGAAACCGGCTGGGACATCGCCGCCAACAAGAAGGTCTGAGGCGCCTTGCGCCACGGCCGCCCGGTGGACGGCGGCCGCCCCTTGACCTTCCAGCCGGAGAGACGCGATGGCCACACTCAACACCACGGTCCTTCAGTGGGCCAGCGCACAGCTGGGCAAGCAGATCGGCGCGGGCGAATGCTGGGACCTGGCCAACTCGGCCCTGGGCCACGCCGGCGCCGGCACCTCGTCGGATTTCGGCCCGATGGGCGACGACGACGATTACATCTGGGGCGACGAGGTCGCGCTCAAGGATGCGCTGCCCGGCGACATCCTCCAGTACCGCGACTACGAGATGACGACGACCACCACCACCGACGTCACCTTTGCCGATGGCTCGGGCTGGACCGACAGCCCCTATGTGACCGTCGGCCATCCGCACCACACCTCGATCCTTTCCAAGAACCCGGGCACCGGCGCCATCACGGTGCTGGAGCAGAACCACAAGGGCAACAAGGAGCCCGTGCGCTCGAGCACGATCCGCTGGAAGGGCAGCTCGACCTCCACCACCACCCGCAAGCCGATGAAGCGGCAGGACAACGGAAAGACGGAGTCGGCGCTCGTGGTGGTCACGGTGGACGTGACGGTGAGCGGAAAACTCAAGGCCTATCGGCCGAAGAAGCCTTGACACCTGCCAACGAACAGGAGTTCGAGCATGAGCAGCAAGTGGAACGACAATGACTATCACCCGTATGCGGATGAGTACTACCCGCTGAGTAAGCACTATGGTGGCCCGGGGGCTGCCGGCCTGATGAAGAAGACCGGAATCAAGGGGCTGATCGTCCACATCACCGACGGCAACAGCCTGCTCAGCTCCCTTAAGACCACCTGGGAGAACCGCGCGGCCTCGGCCCACTTCGCGGTAGACAAGGGCGGCACGATCGCGCAGTACATTCCGTTGTCGCAGCGCTCCTGGGCTGTCGATGGCTGGAAGGTGGACAACCTCTGGTACAGCGTGGAGAACGTCGCGGTGCACGGCGAGACGCTCACCGACATGCAGATCCGGATGAACGGCTACCTGCTCGCGTGGCTCAACGGGGAATACGGCGTACCGCTGAAGCTCGCGACCACGCCGGACGACAGCGGCCTCTCGTATCACGCGATGTTCACCAAGTCGAAGCCCTGCCCCGGCAAGCCGGTCATCGCGCAGTTGCAGGACATCGTGGACGCCGCCGTGGGATTGAACGGCTAGGTCCCCGCGGGTCCGGCCCCAATTGGTCAATCCGGCAGTTTGCCGGGCGCCGCCGAAGGTTCTTCGATCGACGCCGGCATCGTCTCTTCCTCGGCCGCCGGCATCAGGCGCGTGGCGTCGTCGACGTCATCGGGAATCACCCACAGCGTGAGCGCCGTGTAGTTGTCGTGGCCCGGCTTGGCGCGCGCCTTGATCTGCGCGTCGAGCTGCTCGGTCCACTGGCTGGGCGTGCGCGAGGCGTGCAGCGTGTCGACCAGGCACTCGTCGCCCAGCGGCTCCCACACGCCGTCGCTGCACAGGAGCAGCACGTCGCCCGGCATCAGGCGCATGCGGTCGGACACCGTGATGTCGGGCGCTTCCTCCACCGAGCCGAGCGCCGAGAGCAGCATGTTGCGCTGCGGATGCAGGCGCGCACCTTCCTCGTCGAGCATGCCGCCGGCCACCATCTGCTGCACCAGGCTGTGGTCGGTGGTGCGCGCCACGATGGCGCCGCCGCGGAACAGGTAGGCGCGGCTGTCGCCGCTGTGCACCCAGGCCAGCGCCTGGCTCTCCAGGTCGATGGCCGCGAAGACCACCGTGGAGCGCATGCCGGCGAGCTTGCCGCCTTCGGCCTGCCGCGCCACCACGTCGCGGTTGGCCTGCTCGACCAGCGTGCGCAAGGTGAATTCGTCCAGCCCCGGCGCCGCCGAGAAGCCGCCCAGCACGCTGCTGCGCGCCGTTGCCGCCGCCACGTCGCCGCCGCCATGGCCGCCCGCGCCGTCGGCCACCAGGCAGGCGACGTAGCGCTCGTCGTGCCAGTGGCCATGGACGTCTTCGTTGTAGTTGCGGCCGCCCTGCCGGGACAGCGTGACGATTTCGATTTCCAAGCGGGGTGCCTCGCGTTTGCTGGTGCTGTTGTACTTGTGCCTGAGGGAGCTGTTCTTCAGGTGTCCGACTTGAGGCGCGCCATCTGCTCTTCGTAGGCCTCGAGGAAGGCCTTGCCGAAGAGGTTGTGGAAATCGTCTTCCGCCTCGCTCGCGATGCCGCCGTAGAGCGCGACGAACTGGTCCCAGAGCTTGGCCTTGCGGTTGGCGCTGAAGAGCGTGTCGAGCGCCGACTTCGCGCTGATCTTCTTCTCGAGCTCCTCGGGCTCGAAGCGCGCAATGACATGGGCCAGCGCCGCGCGCATGCCCACCATCACGCCGAACTGGTGCGCGCGCAGGTCGTTGAAGGCGTCGCGCATCGCGGCCTCCGGCGGCATGAAGCCGCGCACGCCGGGCCCCAGCAGGTGGGCCAGCGCGACCTCGACGGTCGGCGAGAACTTGAGCGGGTTGTTGGCCTGCGCCGCGATCATCGTGACCTCGGCGCGCACCTCGCGCTTGAATTCCTGGCGCGTGAGCAGGAGCTGCAGCGTGCCCTCGGTGGCGCTGCGCAGGATGGAGCCGATGCGCTCCATGAGGCCCGGCGTGAGCATCTCGGGCGGCTGGTGCGTGCTGGCGAGGCCGCGCAGGAAGGCGGCGAGCAGTTCGTCGTCGGAGGCGGTGCGCGGGGCCGCTGCGGGTGCCCGCTGGACGGGTGGCGGTGGCGGCGGCGGTGGTGGCGGCGGCTCGAATGGGCGGCTGGCGACCTCGGGGCCGCTGATGCGTATCGGCTGGCCCGTGATGTCGTCGAAGCGCGGCGGCGCTTCCGCCGGCGCGGCGGCCGGTGCCGGCGTGATCGCCATCGGCGGCGTGAAGCCGAACTGGTCGATCGGCAGGTGGTCGGAACGGGGCGTCGGCGTGGCCGGCGCCGCGCTCTGCAACGCGGCCAGCGGATCGGAGGAAGAAGCCGTGTTCGGCTGCAGCAGCGGGTCGGCCAGCGGCGACAGCGCGAGCGGATCGCCGCCGATGCCGCCGCCACCGCCCATGCCGCCGAAGAGCTCGTCGATGCCCGAGGCCTTGCCATGCGCGGGCGGCGCACCGAGGTCGGAGAAATCGTCGAGCGCACCGAGGCCCGCGGCCGGCGCGGAGGATGGCGTGGGCCCGAGCAGGTTGGCGAACGGATCGACCTGTGCGGCCTGCGCGTTGCGCGAGCCGCTTTCCATCGGGTCGGGAAAGAGCAGCGGATCCGCGCTTGCTGGCGCGGCCGCCCTGGCACCCGGCGCACGGGCCGCGGCAGGCGCGGCCGCGGCCGGCGATCCGAGCCCCGCAAGCAGGTCGGCAAAGGGATCGTCGCTGGTGCTCGCGGCCACAGCGGCGCCGGTCGGCGCCGACATGATGGTGTTGGGAATCGCCAGCGACGGCGGCGGCGCCGCGGCCGTCATGCGCACGCTGAGTTCGAAGCTGCCGACGACCAGCCGCGTGCCATCGGTGAGCGGGGCCTCCTTGCCCGAGCCCAGCGGCACGCCGTTGCACTGCATCGGATTGCTGCCGCGGTCGATGACGAAGTACTGGCCGTCGCGGCACAGCACCTGGGCGTGCACGCGCGAGACCGTGCGGTCGGGATCGACGAGCACCAGCGTGTTGGTGTCGGCGCGTCCGATGGTGCCCCCGTTGGGCCCGAAATCGGCAGCGATGGGCTGCCCCGCCGGAGCGCCTTGCCGGGTGATGACAGCGATATGGATCATGAATCTGCCCCCGGGGCTCTATGCCCTTCTACGCCCGAACACAGCCCGCGCACGCACGGGCGAAAAAACTCAGAAGGAGTATTCATTCCGTGGAGCGGGTTGGCAATCTCGCCTTAAGAGGTATGCCATTGCAGCCAGGCGGCGACGGCGGTGAAGATCAACGCGATGAGGAGCCAGGTGCGGGTGGCGGGGTCGCGCACCGAACCGCCTCTCGCGCAGCGCAGCCCCGCCGCGAACAGGAATGCCGCAGCCAGCGCGGCGAGGATGTATTTCGCAGCCATCGGCGATCCTTCATTTATTCGTCCGGCCACTGGTCGAGCCAGCGCTGCTGGCGCCATGCCGGCGCTCCCGTCGGAAAGAGCTTGCTGCCGGGGCGCAGCAGGCAGAGGTATTCCGCGGCCGCCAGGCGCTGGCGCTGGAAGCCGTGCTTCAGCACACCCACGCAATGCGCCCACGACGGCACCTGGCCCAGGAAATAACGCTCGCCCGGCACAAAGCCGCGCCCGTTGGCGGCCCACCAGCTGCTGATCCGCGCGGGATCGGGCCAAGGCAGTCCGTCGTCCTCGTCCATGGCGACGTCGTCGTCTTCCGGCGCGTCGCGGGGACCGGATTCGACGCCCTCGGGAGGCTTGCGCTCCAGGTCGAGCCAGGCCAGGTCCAGGCCGGTGATGGTGCTGAACGCTTCGCCCGCGAGACGCGCGAGCGCCGGCTCTTCCATCTGTGCGATGAGCCATGGCACCAGCCGCGTGTCGCCCACCGTGCCCGCGCAGCGCACGGCGTCGCGCACGTGGGCGGGCTTGTCGAGCATCTCCGCCAGCAGCGGCGCAGCCTGCGCAGGCGTCGCGAGCTTGAACAGCAGCGACAGCGCGAGCCGGCCGTGGAGCGTTCCGGGCAGCAGCGTTGCGTCGTGCAGCGGGTGGACGGGCTTGTGGCGCTCGCCGAGCAGCACGGCCGAGCGCGCGGCCCAGAAGCGGCAGCCGGCATCTTCGTCTTGCAGCGCGGCGATGCACACGGCCGCGAGATCGCGCCTGCCGCACTCGCCCGCGGCGCGCAACGCCTGCCCGCGCAATACCACGTCGGCATCGGCGACGGCGGCGTGCAGCGCATCGCCGGGGTCGACCATGTGGAAGTCGCAAGCGGCGATGGCGACAGCGCGGCGAAATGCGTGAGGCGAATCGAGCATGTCCTTCGCAATGCCGCGCAGCGACTCGCCCGACGCCCAGCCGCCGGCCAGCGCGACCGCATCGCGCACATCGGGCAACAGCTCGGCAATGGCCAGCAGGCGTTCGATCCGCGGCAGGTCGTGGTTCTCCAGCGCCAGAACGATGGCCGCGAACACCTCGCCGCGCCCGGCGCGGGCGAGCGCCTCGTCGCATGCCCTGCTGCCCGCATCGCGCGCCACCGCCAGGCCGTCCAGGTGCGCGGCCAGCCTGTCGTCGAGGCGCCGCAGGTGATGCAACCTGGTGTGCCCGGAAGCGGCGAGGAAGAATCGCTGGTTGCACAGCAGCGCGGATTCCTCCGCATGGCGCTGCACGACGAGCGGCATCGGCGCGGCCGCGCTGCGTGCGATGGTGTCGGTGGTCATGCGAGGGGACGCCCGCTCAGTCGTACTTGCGCCACGCCGTGCCGTCGAACGACGCCACGTCGGATTTTCCGACCGACCAGAGCACGCCCTGCGCCGTGCTGAGGCTGTAGCCGGTGACCGGCCCCATCGCACCGTAGTCCACGGGCACGAGGCGATTCGCGTCCAGCGTGTAGAGGCCCGACATGGTCGCCACGTACAGCCTGTCCTGGAACCAGCACAGGTCCCACAGGTCGGCCGTGACTTCGTCTTCCCAGTCCACCGGCGTCCACGCATCGCCGCGTCCGCTCACCAGCACGCCGCCCTGTCCGGCCGCATACACGAGGCCATTGCCCGCGCAGCAAACGGCCGTGAGGATGACGTTGGTCGGACTGCCGCACTGCGTCCACGCCGCGCCGTCGTGGCGCCAGATCTCGCCGGCCCAGCCGACCGCGTAGATCTCGTTGTCCGCATAGCCGTCGATCGCCTCGAAGCCGAACACCTCAGTCTGCGCAGCGCGCGGCGCACTCATGTCGATCCACTGCCGCTCGCCGGTGCGCTTGAAGACCTGCCGCTTGCTGCCGCACGCATGGACGTGCCCCCCGATCTCGCGGGCGTTGCGGATCATCACGGGCTGCGGGGCGATCGTCTCGTCCTCGCGCCGCCCGCCCACGTAGGTGGCGACGTCGCCGTCCTCGCCGATGAGCACCACTTTCTCCAACGGCAGCTTCGCCACGGCGATCGCGGTCGCGTTCCAGGTGGTGTTGAAGGCGTCGCCCCAGTTGCCCTTGTAGAGCCCCACCAGGCTCACGTGCGCGATGTCCTGCTCCAGCAGCGTCTTCATCTGGCTGATGACGTACACCAGGTCCGCCAGGCGCGCCGCGCCCCGCACGAACTCACGCTTGATAGAAACCTTTTCGGCCACGGCGGCTCCTTGTGTTCATGGCAGCGGCGCGCCCAGCGAGCCGGCCGTTTTGTTGATGGTGTCCTGCAGCGACGAGTAGTGTTCGATGTCCGTCTTGCCGGTCGATGAATGCTTCACGTCCTTGCTCGTATCGCCCAGCCCCTTGTGCCCTTCCTTGAGCTGGGCCTCGATGCACTTCTGGTCGCAGTGCGGCGCCACGGCCTTCGCGCCCGCGGCACAGTGCGTCACCTCCTCGTCGAACGGCCGGTGCGTCCCGTTCGGCACGCTCGAGGTCGTCTTGTGGTGCGTGTGCCGCAGCCCGTGCGTTCCGGAGCAACTGCCGCCTTCGGTGCACATGCAGGGTGCGTCCTCCATGCGATATTTCTTCCAGCCCGTCATGGGGCTGCCGCCATAGCTGTCCTTGAAAAACGAACTCTTCGGAACGATGTGGTCGCCGGTCTGCGCGGGGCAGCAGCCCTTGATGCCGTCCTCCACCTTGGGCGACGCCTGGTAGGGCACAAGGCGGCAGCGCCGCGCCGCAGCGCACTCGTTCTCGCTCGCGCGCTTCGCGGCACCGGGCAGGTCGCCCTTGATCGAGGCGAAATCGCCGCCAAGGCCGGTCTCGGCGCAGACGTCCTTGCCGCCCTTTTTGGCCGGCTTGTACTCGGCGCAGGCGCGCTCCTCGCGCGCCTTGTCGCCGTCGCACGCGGTCTTGTCGATATTGCCGTCCGCCATCGAATCGACGAACGGCCAGGGGATGGATTCGTTGGCCGTCGGGCTGCCGTGGTTGTTGGTGGTCTTGTCCAGGTGCCGCACCGCGTTCTCGCCCTCGAACTTCACGTCCATCGACCAGTCGATGAAATACACCTTGCCCTTGTTCTTGCTGGAGATCACGCCCTTCTTGGCCGCACTGCCCGCCTCGTCGCCCGACGAAGTCTTGAAGTACGACTTGTTCTTCAACATGATTTCCTGGCCGGAGATCTGCACGCTGCGGCTGCCGTCGGTGGTGTCCGATGCGAGCCCCGTGTTCGGGTAGGGCACGGGCACGCCCGGCGGCGTCGCGGGGTTCTCGGGTGGCGTCATGCACACGTCGGGCGTGGCGCAGATGGTCTTGCCCGCGCCGGCCTTGCATGCCACCTCCCGCCCGTTCGCGAAGACCTGGTTGGCCATGCTCAGCCTCCCGTGAAATGCCAGGAGAAGATCATCGACGCGCGCTTGCCGTCGTCGTTGCCCAGGTGCAGCAGCACGTTGTTTCCTCGGGCATAGGCTTTTTCGAAGGCCGCCTTGAGCACGGCGATCATCGCGAGCCCCACGGGTGCGCCGACTTCGCCGATGCAATCGGCCGGATGCCACACGTCGAACTCGATGCGCTTGGTGCGGTCGATGCGGCCGAACGCGAGCGTGGCCTCCTTGAACACGTACTGTCCGCCGGACGCATCAATGATCTTGAAGTCGAGGATGCTCTCGCCGCAGCCCGCTTCCTGAAGCGATTGCTTGATGGCAGAGGTCAGCCCGTCGGCGCGCAACGGCTCCTCGGAATCAATGTGGGCCTTCTCGACCGCGAAGCCGATGCCGCGGCACACCAGCTGCCCCCACGGCTGCGCGCGCAGCGGCTCCACGAGCAGCGCGGCCGCGCCCTCGCCGGGAATGAAGCCGTCGGAGTTCGCGCTCGTCAGCAGCCGGTCGCGCGCCTCGCAATCGGCGAGCGCCGCGCCGTCGAGCAGGCTGTCGCTCGCCGCCACCACGACCTGCGAGGCGACCGACGCATCCATGAGCTGGCGCGCGCGGTACAGCGCCACCGCGGCCGAGACATGGCCCTGCGCGATGACCGCAGACTGCGGATGAAAGCCGAAGCCCATCTCCTGCTGCAAGGCTTCGAGAAACCGCGCATCGTCGCGCACGGCGCGGCCCGGCCGATCGGCTTCGGCAAGGCACAGCAACAGCGGCGTCGCCTCGCAGGCCGCCCGGCCGAAGCCTTCCAGGCATTCGCCGATCGCGCGCGCGGCCATCGCCAGCAGCTTCTTCTCGCCGCGCCATGGCGCCTGTAGCGCGACCTCGCAGCCCATGACCCATTCGCCGTTGCGGTCTCTGAACGCTGTCTGCTGGAAATTGTCGATGGCGCCGCGGATCGCGGCGCAACTTGTGGCCGCGTCGAGCCCGACGCCCGTCACCATGCCGGTGCGGCTGACCACGATCGGGGTCGCGCTCATGACGCCTCCTGCGGCGCCTCGCGCCGGCCGCGCACCAGGTCGCCCAGCGAAGGGTGGTAGGTCTTGCCGAGGGCGCGGGCGCGCCACCAGCCGCGCGACTTCGTACCCGCGAGGATGCTGGAGATCTCGAACATGTTCTTGCGAAGCGGCACGGTGCTGCGCCAGGCGAGCGTCATGAAGCCCTGGTCCGCATGGATGGCGATCGTGTCGAGTACCGCGCGCGTTTCCTCATGCCCGCCCTTGCGGTGAAAGAAGGTGACGGGCACGTCGCGCGACGGCAGCCTGAACCGCGTGTGCCCCTCGGGCGTCAGGTTGGCCAAGGCCATCTCCTCGCCGCCGAGCGGATAGGCGATCTGCTGGTCGGCGGGCGCCGCCTGGTAGTAGTCGTCGCGGAAGTCGGCCGGCAGGAACGGGAAGGTGTTGTCGATCCAGTCCTGGTCGTACGTGCCCGCATGCGGCAGCCTGCCCGACCAGCCCCTGCCGAGCGGGCCGAGTGCCATCGGTGCGAAGACCCCGTCGGGCGCGTCGACGGGGCGGCCGAGCTCCTCGGTGTTCGGCAAGGGTGCACCGTCCACGAAGCGGGCCTGCAGGTTGTGGTGCCAGCCGCGACCCACCGGGTTGGCCATGTAGGCGGCGTGCCGGGCCGGATCTTCGTGGCGCTCGTCCACGCCGCCGAACGCCACGTCATAGGTGATGGCCTTCGTCATGAAGGGCAGCGGCGCGGACGCCCGGCAACCGGAGAGCCCCGCTTCCCAGTGCCGGTCGCCGACGACGGCGAACACCTTCGTCCAGCCCCCGAGCCGCACGCCCACCGCAATGCGCTGCGCGGGCTCGCCATGCGGCGCGTGCGCGCTGCCCGACACCAGCACGTCGCAGCGCAGCTTGCGCGGCGCGAAGTCGACCTCTTCCGCGGGCGCCGAATACCCCGGCGCGCCGGTGAAGGTGTCGGCCGTGATCAACGGGCGCTGCACTGCAAGAAGCTCCGCCGTGCCGCCGTCCTGGGGAATCGCGAACGTGCCCTTCACCACCACGACCAGCAGCTCGCGGCCGGAGGGCTCCACGCCCATGGTGTAGCCGGCGGTCATTCCGGTGGCATTCACGATCTCCATGGCGGGCCCGTCCGATCGGTTGTTCAGTTGATCTGCACCGCCCCGCCCTTGACCCGGTTCACGCCCGTGGACCGGCTCAGCACGTAGCTGCCCTGGATCAGCACCTTGCCGGCGCGCGTGAGCGTGATGCTGGCCTTGCCGCAACGCAGCACCATCTGCTCGCGGGCGCTCACCACCATGCGCGCGCCGTCGGCGTCGACCTCCACCTGCGCGGGCCTCTCGGCAAGCGGCCAGCCCTCGTTCCCGCGAAGCACGCCCATCACGATGGGTCGGCCCGCATCGGCCTGTTCGAACATCAGCACCACCGCCGCTCCGATGTGCGCGCCGTGCAGGTCGACCACGCTGCGCGCGCGCACGGCCGCGGTACCCGTCTGGCCCGGGAACATGACAAGGGGCGCGCGCCCCTCGTCGGCGATGGCGACGAGCTCGCCGGTCACCACGCCGCCGCATGGCAGGGTGGCCAGGGCTTGCTGCATTCCGCTCTCGATCAGGTCTCTGCCGCTCATGGTGTGTGCTCCGTCGATGGTGTTCAGTTCTGCAGGATCTTCGAGCCCTTCATCACGATGTCGCTGCTCGCCTTGACGTTGATCTTTCCGGAGCCCTCGACCGTGATGTCCTTGCCCTTGATGACGATGGTCCCGTCCTTTTTCATCGTGATGCTCGCGCTGCCCGTGGTGATCGAGATGGAGTCGCCCGCGTCGATCACGAGGTTCTTTCCGACGTTGAGCGCGTCGTCCTTTCCCACGCTGGTCGTGCGGCCTGCGCCCACGGTGCGCGATTCGTCGGCGCCCACATTGGTGGAGAGGTTCGCCCCCACATCCACCGACCGGTTCGCCCCGATGCTGCTCGACTGGTTCGCCCCCACGTTGATCGTCTGGCTCGCCCCCACCGTCACCGCCTGCATCGCCCCCACCGTGATCTCCTGCGCCGCACCCACGGTGATGGTCTCGTTGATCCCCACCGAATGCGTGCGCTGCAGCGCCACCGTCGCGGTCTCGCTCGCACCCACCGTGATCGTGCGGTTCTGGCCGATGGAGATGGTCTCGTTCAGGTCCACCGTCTCCGTACGGTTCTGGTGGATCGTGATGGTCTCGTTCTTGTCCACCGTTTCCGTGCGCTGCCCGTGCACGGTGATGGTCTCGTTGTTGTCCACCGTCTCGGTGCGGTCGTGCCTGACGTGCGTGGTCTCGTCGTGGTCGATGGTCTTGGTGCGGTCGTGGCCGACCCAGTGGGTCTCGTCGTTCTCGACCTCGATGTCCTGGTTCTTCTCGGCGTGCAGGTACACCTGCTCGGAACCCTTCTTGTCCTCGAAGCGGAACTCGTTGCAGTTCGAGGCGCTGCCCTTGGGCGTGGAGCGCGTGCGGAAGCCGCTCTGCGTGTGCGAGCCGAACGGGATCGGCTGGTCGTCGTTGTAGACGCGGCCCACGATGATCGGCCGGTCGGGGTCGCCGTTCAGGAAGTCGACGATCACCTCCTGCCCGATGCGCGGAATGAAATACCCGCCCCAGCCCTTGCCGGCCCACGGCTGCGACACGCGCACCCAGCAGGTGGACTTCTCGTCGCTCTTGTCGTAGCGGTCCCAGTGGAAGTGCACCTTGACGCGGCCGAAGTCGTCGGCGTGGATCTCCTCGCCCGCGGGCCCCACCACGATGGCCGACTGCGGCCCGGGCATGACCACGCGCGGCGTGAGGCGCGGCGGGCGGAACGGCACGTCGATCGGCAGCGCGGTGATCAGGAAGGCGCTGG
This sequence comes from Variovorax sp. VRV01, assembly GCF_014852545.1. Lineage (NCBI taxonomy): Bacteria > Pseudomonadati > Pseudomonadota > Betaproteobacteria > Burkholderiales > Comamonadaceae > Variovorax > Variovorax sp. VRV01. Next base: position 365,297 of record NZ_JACVBS010000005.1, on the reverse strand, counting down.
TGCCCTGCAGGTCGGTGCGCAGCGCGGGCGCATCGGCGATCAGCGCCTCCAGCGCGGGCCGCGCCCGGGCGTTCACGGCATCGTCGTCGAGCGCCTCGCGCAGCGCCTGCTCGATCGGCATCCTCGGCGTGGCATGGGGAATGCTCTCGTAGCCGGGGTGGCTCGCCGCGAAGATGCAGGCGGCGATGACGTAGTCGCCATCGCGCGTGCCGTCGGGGTCGCCCTCGAAGCTGAAGCTGCGCCCGGCCGCCACGTCGGGCCAGGTGGTCAGGGCCCAATGGCGCTGGCGCCGCGCGACGATCTCTTCGCCGCGCAGCTTGCCCTTGTCGTCCGCATCGCCGCCCGTGAAGTAGCCGCCCGCGAACTCGAAGGCCTCGAACTCGGCCAGCTCGTGCTTGTCGGGCTCGCCGCCTGCGGCCTCGAGTTTCTTCTTGATGGACTTGAAGTTGCTGTCCTGCGAGGCGTAGGTGCCCGTGTCGAACTGGCGCGCGCTCACCCAGCGCGAGATCTCGTTGTGGCGCGCCTCGGTGGTGTCGGTGGCCACGTGGCGCAGCGTGCCCTCCACGGGCAGCTTGTCGTGCGCGATGTCGCTCGCGTCCGACAGGTGCATGGTGCCGGGCGCGTCGTGCGCGTCGAACCAGTAGTAGATGCCTTCGTCTTCCAGCAGCCGCGACAGGAAGTGATAGTCGCTTTCCTGGTGCTGCACGCAATAGCGCCGGGGATTGTGAGCGCCGATCACGTTGCCGGCCTTGGTCTTCTTGAAGCGCTTGATCGGACTGTCCTCGAACACCGCGTCGAGCACCTCGAGCACCTTCTTGTCCTGCAGGATGCGCGAGTTGGTGCGCTTGGTGAGCAGCCAGAACCAGGAGCGCAGGCCGATCCGGTATTCGAAGTGCCGCCCCACGTGGCCCGTGCGCTCGAAGCGCACCGCATGGCCCTGGCAGTGGCGCTCGTGCATGCCTCCGTCCTTGTCCTGGAACTGGATGACCACGTCGAAGGCGCGGCCGAGGATGTCCTTGGCATCGAGCGCATGGTTCTTCGAGAGCACGGTGAGTTCGTAGCTCGACGCGCGCGCCAGCGCCTCGTGGCCCACGATGCGCCAGAACATCAGTTCGCCGTTGGCGGGCGAATCGCTTTCGATGCGGAATTCGTGATCGGCCATGCAGGCTCCTCTCCCCTTCCTCGGCGCCCACGCGCCCTGTGTTGTCCTACGGTGCCAGCAGCACCACGAGCGGCTGGCTCGGCACCGTGCGCACGCCCGGACAGTTGGTGCTGTTCTGCAGCGACATGCTGGTGAGCCGCGTCGCAGGCATGCCGTTCCAGAGAACGGTGAAAGCGCCCGTCAGGTGCCGGCTCGGCCCCATGACGGTCCCCGAGGCCACGCCCAGCAGCACGCCGGGGTTGTCGCCGTTGGTCATCGGGATGGTGGTTCCCAGGTTGTGGGCCGGTCCACCCATGATCAGGAGCGTCGGGCAGTTGGGTATGGCCATCGGACCCATCGCGATGTTCGGGTACGGCACCGGGATCGGCGACGGCGCGGCGGGCGTGATGCAGACATCGGGAAAACCCATGTCGGTGCCCATGAGCTGGCAGTTGGCAAACATGGCGTGACCTCCTTTCTGGCGCCTCAGCCGAAATGGATCTGCGCGCCGCGCGCCTTGATGAGCTCACGACCATTGACCAACGCGTGCTCGCCTTCGAGACGCATCAGCTGCCTGGCCTCGACCTCCACGTGCGTTGCGGCCACGCGGTCGATGCCTTCGGTAGTGCGCAGGTAGTGGCGGCTGAAATGCTGCACGCGGTCCATCACGGTCGACAGAACGGAGCCGATCACCTTGACGGTGGTACCGGCCAGCGTCAACCGGCGGCCCACTACGTCGGCGGTATCGGTGGCCAGCGTGGCCGTCTGCGTGGCGATTTCGAGCGTGCCGGCTTTCAGGCCGACTCGTGCGGCTTGCAATTGGAGTACGCCCGCCGGCGCAATTGTCAGGTCGCCTCCGCAACCCAGCACGTTCACCGTGCCTTCTTCGCGCTGCAGCACCGCCATGATCCAAACCTCGTCGGGCGCGATGCGCAGGCAGGCCACGCTGTCGCCGGCCGCCGGTTCAAGCAAGCAACTGGCGGCACGCTTGGCGTGCAGGCGCAGTGGGCCGCTCGACACGCTGCATGCCCCGGTTTCGTCGAAAGACAGGATGCCCACGCACCAAGTGCCACCGATGGCCTCGGCAGGTTGCTGTTTGCGGCCCCTGGCCGGTGCGCTGCGTGCGATGGTGTCGTTCATGGAAGTGCTCCCTGGTGTGTGAGTTGTCCCGCGGTTTCAGGCCACGAGCGGTTGCCAGCGTTCGGACGCGGCGAGATCGGCATCGGTTTCGATCGCGCCGGCGCGGTCGCCCATCTGCGCCTCGTCTGTGAGGCTACCGTGCAGCACGGTGCGCATCATGGTGGCGCCGCGCAGGTCGGCGCGGGACAGGTCGGCATGGCGAAAATCTGCATACGTGAGTTCGGCTCCGCCGAAGTTCGCCCCCCGCAGCTTCGCGCCTGCGAAGTGCGTCTGATAGAGATCGCAGCCGGCAAAGTTGCCACCCGCGAAGCGCGCGCCCGTGAACAGCGCCTGCCTCAGCCGCGCTTGCGAGAAATCGACGTCCTTGCCGCCGGCTTCGCAGAAAATGGTCGACGGTGCCACAGCCTTCGCGAAGCACGCGCCGTCGAGCAGTGCGCCCTGGAAGTTGCACTGTTGCAGTAACACGCCACTGAAGTCAGCGCCGCTCAGGTCGGCCGACGAGAACTGGCACCCCTCGAGTTGCGTCCCCGCGAAGGACATGCCCCTCAACGAGGTCTTGAAGAACACGTTGCGCAACATGCGCGCACCGGTCCAGGTGAGGTGCGACACGTCGCATTCGTTCAACGCAGTGTATTGCCAGCTGGTGTCGTCTGCGCATACGTCAAGCAGCACCGACTGGCTGAACAGCGCCGCATCCAGCTGCGCTCCGCGCAGCACGGCATGGTCGAGCTTGCACTTTGCAACGATTGCCATCGACATCGTGCATTGCGCCAATTGGGCGTGCACGAGATCGCACTCGGAAAATACGGCCCCATGCAGGTTCGAAGCGCGCAGGTCGGCGTGATCGAGCACGCAGCGGTTGAACACGGCCCTGCGCAGGTTGGCGTTGGGGACGATGGCACCGCGCAGGTCGCACTGATCGAACACGGTCTCGCGGAGGTCTGCACCACGAAAGTCGACCTGCGCGAAATTCACCCTGGAGAACACGCCGCCACCAAGCGACCGGCCGGCGTAGGCGCCCTTCGACAGGTCGAGGTTCTCCAGCGTCTCGCCAATGCTCACCGCGATCTCGAGCAGATCAGGGCTCATGCTGCTCACGGGTTCACCCTCGGCGTTGCGCGCCTTCCCATCAAGCGGAAAAAAACTTGCTCGGGGCAGATGGGCGCGATATTCATGGCGAGGCCTGCTGTTCGGCAGTCAGTCGCGGATAGGTGCGTGCGCGCTTCAGCAGGGCACCGTCGAAGCTGGTCGAGCCGTCAAGGCGCACGCGGCTGAGGTCAGCGCCGAAGAGGTTGCTGCGCCGCAGGTCGGCGCCGCGCAGGTCGGCCGACTGGAAGACCGCATCGGCGAAGTTCACGCCCGACAGCAGCGCGTTGCCGCAGGCAGCCTTTCGCATCAACGCGCCCTTGGCGCTGGCCAGTCGCAGATCGGCGCCTGTCAGCAGCGTGTCGCATAGGTTCGCGCCGTCCAACACCGCACGGACGAACTTGGCGTCGCGCAGGTCGCTGGCGCCGAAGTTGAAATTGCGCATGTCGGCCTGGCTCATGTCGGCCCCGGCCAGGCTCGAGCCCTTTACCGCCACCGCTCCCATGCACTGCGCGGCCAGAAGCCTGGCGCCGTCGAGCCTGCACGACGCAAAGGTAGCGCTCACCAGCAGTGCCGCGTCCATATGGGCACCGGACAGGTCGCACTCGATGAAGTTGCAGGCCGACAGGTCGGCCTCGGGCCACTGCACTCCCTTCAGGTCGAGTTTGTAGAAGGTCTGGCCGGCGAGATCGGCGCCAGTCCAGTCGGCTTCGCCCCAGGTGGTTTCGAGCAGGTTGGACTGCCTGAACTTCGCACGCCGCGCCTGCGTGCCGGCAAAGCCGCAGCCCATGAGCATGGCCTCGCAAAAAACGGCGTCATCGAACACGCCGCGCGCAAGCAGGGCGTTGCCGAGATTGGCCTTGGCGAAGTTCGTGCCGATGGCGACGACGCCTTCCAGGCTCGCGTGAGCGAGCACGGCGGATGCGAAGTTCGCGCCCGACAGGTTGGCGTTGGAGAAGTCCGCGCTCTCCAGCCACGCGCCTTCGAAGTTCGCCTCGCGCAGGTCGAGCCCCGAAAAATCGGCGCCCGTGAAATCGACCCCTGCAAAGAACTTGATTCCCGCCGCGATCGCGCGCGACATCTCCGAGCGCAGCGTGGCCGCCTCCTCCTTTGCCATCGCGTCGGCGGGCGGCTGCTTGTGCGCGGCCTGCAGGTAGCCTGCGCGTTGCGTCTCCTCGATCTGGCAGAGCTTTCGGAACACCGGCGACAGGTCGGGCGGATTCGGGCTGGCGGCCGCTTGCGCCTGCATGGCGGCCAGTTGCGTTGCGGCGTTGAAGAGCGGCGGGCCGCGGTGCTGCAGCTTCGCGATGTCGATACCGTAGGTGTCCGACACGGCCAGCGCACGCTCCAGAACCACGACCGCATCTTCCACTGCGGCCCATTGCTGCGCCTCGGCCTCTTTGATCTTCTCTTCGAGGTAGGCCGGCAACGCATCGCCCGTGGGCACTTTCTCGCGCGGCGGAACGCGCAGGCCGAGCGCGTCGGGGTCCTGGCCCATGGCGGTGGCCCGGTCGCGAGCGAAGACCACGTCCATGGCTGCGCGGCGGTACTGCGCTTCGCCCTGGAGGCCGTCGGAACCGAAGGGTTCCTTCGCGGCTTCGATGTCGGGATCGGCGGTGCTCACTCCTTCGGGCAGGAGATCGCTGTCGACGATGGCGTAGATCGGTCCCATCTTCGGATCGGCCCGCTTTGCGACCGCTTCGAGATAGTGTGCGTCGGGCTTCTCCTCCCCGAAGCGCTCGACCGCGCCCATCAGGCTGGCCACGTCGGAGCCGTCGTCGGTAGCCACTTCGGCCAGCCCCTGGAAGATCGCGATGCAGCGCTCCGCATGCGGGAAGAACCACACGGTGGTCAGCCGCAGAGGCACTTCGCGCATCTTGGGCTCGTCGCTGCCCGCGATCCTGTAGCCGGCGAACACGCGCGCGCGCATGCCGGGCAGCCGGCCTTCGATCTTCGCCTTGGCAGGGTGCATGTGCTCGAACGAGAAAACTTCGTCGCCCGCAATGGCGCCGGCCACCCACTGGTCGGGTTGCGCGAGATTGAAGTAGCGCCAATCGGTGTCGGGCGCGAAACCCGGCGCGTGCTGCTTCAGGTAGTCGGCGTCGTATGTGCCGCGGTACCGGGCGCGCTGGGGATGCATGGCGTCGAGCGCACCGAAGCCGGCAGGCGCGACGGCTTGATCGGGTCGCAAGAGGCGATCGTTCGGCAGTTCGATGTTGGGCAGCCAGGTCACGCCATCCTGTGCCTGCCGACCGCGTCCCGCGGTGTTGTCCGCGAAGTCGGTGCCGCCGTAGGCGCGCGTCCAATCGATGGCCATTTCGGCGAAGGGCTGCGCTTCGCTGGCGCGGGTGCCGTCCCAATGACGTTCGCCGAGCACCAGCAGGGTTTTTTCCAGCGAGCCGAAGCGGGCACGCACCGCGCAGCCGTTGGGCCGCTCGGGCGGCGGAAAGGCCCTGCCATGCACGAGGTATTCGGGCGTGAGCTTGGCCACGCCTTCGTCGATCAGCGGTTGCGCCATTTCCTTGGCCAGGAAAGACCACATCGACTGCTCGGCCCACAGCGTGCCGCGCGCGCCCTGCTCGAAGGGCAGGTGCAGGTACGCGCTCACGCTCAGGCCGAAACGCTTGCGAAACTCGATGGGGCGGGTCGACAGGCCCAGCGCCTGCGGTTTGAGGACTTGCATGGTTGCGTGCGCGCTGCCTGGTCAGTCGTCTTCGGGCGGTGGGGGAGGCGCTGCCGTGTCGTCCGCGTTTCGCGTCTTGGCAAGGTCTGCGGTCTGCTCGGCCGTGGTCTTCATGCCCTCGTGTTCGATGATGCCTTCAGCCGCCGCGACGGCCACCGTGCCCACCACCGGGATCGCGCCGATGATGCCTTCGATGCGCCGGTTGCGCGTCGCGCCCGCCAGCGAAGACAGGCGGCCCGCGAGACCCGGCAACTTCTGGTCGAGTGCCTCGGCTGCGGCTTCGTCGAGCGCCTTGGCCGCGTCGGCATACTGCTTGAGGGTGGCTTTCACGTCCTTGAAGGCAGTCGCAGCGCCCGCCACCGCACCCAGCACGCCGGCCGCGGCTGCTCCAGCCGCGGCGCCCGCGCCTACCCCTGGCGTGAAGGTGTGCAGCGGCGCCTGCTTGAAGTCCATCCCCACCGATTCGATCTCGGGCGCGACGCAGTTCACCAGCTTGATGCCGAGCGTGTTCTCGATCGCCACGCCGGCAAAGTTCGAGATGGCGAGCGCCAGCGCGTTATCGATGCTCAGTCCCATGAAGGTCGATCGCGCCATGCCGATGTTGGCTTCGCTGTTGTTGCCGATGTAGCCGCTGGTGTTGGGCCCCAGCACCGTGGTGTTCGATCCGACCGAGGTCGCATCGATGTTACCCGCCGCCATCATCTCGATGCCGGTGTTGCTCATGAGCTTGATCTTGTTGGCCATCAACCCCAGCGGCCCGGTGGGAACGGTGATGTACTTGCTGCTGGCGCCGGTCACCAGCCAGTCAATGTGGCCGGCCTCGAAGCTCATCTTCGCGGCCTTGTAGGTCACATTGCCGGTGACGCTGATGGTCTGGTTGCCGATGACATTGCGCGTTTCGCCGGCACGCGAGGTGTCGCTGCGTGCACCAGTCACGTCGGTGGTGCGGGTGCCGGCCACCGTCAACGTGTCGTTGCTGTCGACGAAGGTCTCGCGGTTGCCCACCACCTGGTTGTTCTGGTTGCCCTTGACCGTGTTCTTCTGGTTGACCACCACCATGTTGGTGTCGTTGCGCGTCACTGTGCTCTTGCGGTCGCGGTCCACGTGGTTCGTCTGGTCGCGCTTGACCGTCACCGTCTGGTCGCGGTCCACCGTGGTCGAGTCATCCCTCTCCACGCTGCGGCTCATGTCCAGCTCGGCATGGATGTTGATGTTCTCCTCGCCCTTCTTGTCCTCGAACATGATCTCGTTGTAGTTCGCGGGACCGCCGCCGGGCGTGGAGCGGGTCTTGAAGCCGCTCTGCGTGGGCGACTTGTAGGGAATGGGCTGGTCGTCGTTGTAGACCCGCCCGACGATGATCGGACGGTCGGGGTCGCCGTTGATGAAGTCGACGATCACCTCCTGGCCGATGCGCGGGATGAAGTACCCGCCCCAGCCCTTGCCGCCCCAGGGCTGCGACACGCGCACCCAGCAGGTCGACTTCTCGTTGCTCTCGTCGTAGCGGTCCCAGTGGAAGTGCACCTTCACGCGGCCGTGGTCGTCCACGTGCAGCTCGTCGCCGTCGGGGCCGACCACGATGGCGGTCTGCGGACCGGGCATGGTCACGCGCGGCGTGAGGCGCGGCGGCCGGTAGGCGCGCTCCATCGGGATCGCGGTGATCAGGAAGGCGCTGGTGCCCGGCTGCGACGTGTTGAGCATCGGCGTGCTGGCGATCAGGTCTTCCAGCACCTGCAGCGTGTCGGCGTTCACCGCATCGTCGCGCAGCACGTCGGCCAGCGCCGAGTGCACATCCTGCGAAACGGCCGCGCCGGCGCCCACGCTTTCATAGCCGGGGTGGCTTGCCATGAAGGTGCAGGCCGCGATCACGTACTCGCCGTTGCGCGTGCCATCGGGATCGCCTTCGAACTTGAAGCTGCGGCCGGCCGTCACGTCGGGCCAGGAGGTCAGCGCCCAGTGGCGGTCGCGGCGCGCATTGAGTTCCTCGCCGCGCAGCTTGGTCCGGTTCTCGCCGTCATCGCCGGTGAAGTAGCCGCCCGGGAACTCGAACTCCTCGAAATCGGCGAGCTCGTGATCGTCCTTCGCATCGATGACGGCGCCCAGCTTCTTCTTGATCGCCTTGAAATCGCTGTCGCGCGAGGCCTGCTTGCCGGTGTCGAACTGGCGCGAGCTCACCCAGCGCGAAATCTCGTTGTGGCGCGCTTCGCTGGCGTCGCTGGGCATGTAGCGCAAGGTGCCTTCCACCGGCAGCTTCTCGTGGGCCAGGTCGCTCGCGTCCGACAGGTGCATGGTGCCCGGCGCGTCGTGCGCGTCGAACCAGTAATAGATGCCCTCGTCCTCCAGCAGACGGGAGAGGAAGCGGTAGTCGCTCTCCTGGTGCTGCACGCAATAGCGCCGCGGGTTGTGCGGTCCGATGACGTTGCCGGCCTTGGTCTTCTTGAAGCGCTTGATCGGGCTGTCTTCAAAGACCGCGTCGAGCACCTCGAGCACCTTCTTGTCCTGCAGGATGCGCGAGTTGGTGCGCTTGGTGAGCAGCCAGAACCAGGAGCGCAGCGTGATGCGGTATTCGAAATGCCGGCCCACATGCCCGGCCCGGACGAAGCGCACCGCGTGGCCCTGGCAGTGGCGCTCGTGCATGCCGCCGTCCTTGTCCTGGAACTGGATGACCACGTCGAAGGCGCGGCCGAGAATGTCCTTGGCATCGAGCGCCTTGTTCTTCGACAGCACCGTGAGCTCGTAGGCCGAGGGACGCGCCAGCGCCTCGTGGCCCACGATGCGCCAGAACATCAGGTCGTCCTTGGCGGGTGAATCTGTCTCGATGCGGAACTCGTGGTCGGCCATTCTTTTTCTCTTGAAGGTGGAAGCGGCTCAGTCGAAGGCGTAGGTGAAGTCGGCATCCTTCACGTCCAGCGCGACGCGGCGGATCTCGCCGCCCGACGCCAGACGCTGCAGGTACTCGACCGAAATCGTCGGCAGCACGGTGTTCGTCAGGATCGCGTCGATCACGCGCCCGCCCGACTCCGGGTCCTGGCAGCGCGCGACCACTTGGTCGACCACCGCGTCGCTGTACTCGAAGGGCACGCCGTGGTTGGTTTCCACGCGCTTCTTGATGCGGCCCAGCTGCAGCCGCACGATCTTCTTCATCATCTCGGGCGACAGCGGGTAGTAGGGAATGGTGACGATGCGGCCCAGCAGCGCGGGCGGAAACACCTTCATCAGCGGCGCCTTGAGTGCATCGGCCAGCGCGTTGGAGTCGGGCAGCAGCTCCGGGTCGCGGCACATGCTCATCACGAGCTCGCTGCCGGCGTTGGTGGTCAGCAGGATGATCGTGTTCTTGAAGTCGATCATGCGGCCCTCGCCGTCTTCCATCCAGCCCTTGTCGAACACCTGGAAGAAGATCTCGTGCACGTCGGGGTGGGCTTTTTCCACCTCGTCGAGCAGCACCACGCTGTAGGGCCGGCGGCGCACGGCCTCGGTCAGGATGCCGCCCTCGCCGTAGCCCACGTAGCCCGGCGGCGCGCCCTTGAGCGTGGAAACCGTGTGCGCCTCCTGGAACTCGCTCATGTTGATGGTGATGATGTTCTGCTCACCGCCGTAGAGCGCCTCCGCCAGCGCCAGCGCGGTCTCGGTCTTGCCCACGCCCGAGGTGCCGCAGAGCATGAACACGCCGATGGGCTTTTGCGGGTTGTCCAGCCGCGCGCGAGACGTTTGAATGCGGCGCGCGATCATCTCCAGGCCGTGCTTCTGGCCGATGACGCGCTGGTTCAGCGTGTCGGCGAGCTTGAGCACCGCCTCGACTTCGTTCTTGACCATGCGGCCGACGGGAATGCCGGTCCAGTCCGCCACCACCGAGGCCACGGCCTGTTCGTCGACCGAGGGCAGGATCAGCGGCGATTCGCCCTGCACCGCATGGATCTTTGCCTGCAGCGCATGCAGTTCTTCAAGCAGCGCAGCCCGGTCTTCGCTCCCTCCCCCGCCGGGGGAGGGCTGGGGTGGGGGCACATCGGCTTTCGCATCGCCCTCGGCGGAAGCAGTGTCCACCGGCTTGCTCCCCGCGCGCAATTTGCTGCGCAATTCCAGCAGCCGGTCGACCAAGCCCTTCTCCTCCTGCCAGCGCGCATTGAGCGCCTCGAGCTGCACCTTCGACTCGGCCAGCAGCGCCGACACCTGCGCAGCGCGCTTGGTCACGTCGATGCCGATGGCTTCCTCGCGGCCGATGATCTGCTGCTCGACCGTGAGTCCCTCGATGCGGCGCATGCAGTCCTCCACCTCGGGCGGCGTCGCATGCTGCGACACGGCCACGCGCGCGCAGGCCGTGTCCAGCAGGCTCACGGCCTTGTCGGGCAACTGGCGCGCGGGAATGTAGCGGTGGCTCAGCTTCACGGCCGCCTCGATGGCCTCGTCGAGCAGCTGCACGCGGTGGTGCTTCTCGAGCACGCTGGCCACGCCGCGCAGCATCAGGATGGCCTTGACCTCGTCGGGCTCGGGCACCTGCACGACCTGGAAGCGCCGCGTCAGCGCCGGGTCCTTCTCGATGTACTTCTTGTACTCGGCCCAGGTGGTGGCGCCGATGGTGCGCAGGTTGCCGCGCGCCAGCGCCGGCTTCAGCAGATTGGCCGCATCGCCGGTGCCCGCCGCGCCGCCCGCGCCCACGAGCGTATGGATCTCGTCGATGAAGAGAATGATGGGCGTGGGCGAACTCTGCACCTCGTCGATCACCTGGCGCAGGCGCTGCTCGAACTCGCCCTTCATGCTCGCGCCGGCCTGCAGCAGGCCGATGTCGAGCGTGAGCAGCTTCACATCCTTCAGCTGCGGCGGCACGTCGCCGCGTGCGAGGCGCTGCGCGAAGCCTTCGACCACGGCCGTCTTGCCGACGCCGGCCTCGCCTGTGAGCAGCGGATTGTTCTGGCGGCGGCGCATCAGGATGTCGACGATCTGGCGGATCTCCTCGTCGCGCCCGGTGATCGGGTCCATCTCGCCTTTCTTCGCCTTCTCGGTGAGGTCGACCGCGAACTTCTTGAGCGCATCGCCCTTGCCCATGGCGGCGGGCGCCATGGCGCCCGAGTCTTCGCCCGGCGCGCCGCTGCCCATGCCGGTGCCGTCCTGCGCGCGCATCTGCGATTCGGGCGAGGCGTCGCAGATCCTCGCGAAGTTGTCGGCCAGGTCCTCGACCTTGACCTTCTCGAACTGCTTCGACAAACCGAACAGCGGATTGCGCAGGCTCTGCGTCTTCAGCATGCCCACCAGGAGGTAGCCGGTGCGCACCTGCGCCTCGCCGAACTGCAGCGTGGCATAGGTCCAGGCGCGCTCGATGGCGTTCTCGATGTGCGGGGAGAAGTCGCTGATCGCGGTGGCGCCGCGCGGCAGGCGGTCGAGCGCGGCCGTCATGTCCTTGGCGATCACGGACACGTCGAGGCCGTAGTGCTGGATCACGCGGTGCAGGTCGGAGTCCTGCGCCTGCAGCAGCTGGGCGAACCAGTGCTCCAGTTCCACGTACGGATTGCCCCGCATCTTGCAGAACACCGTGGCGCCTTCGATGGCCTTGTAGGCCAGCGAGTTGAGCTTGCCGAAAAGGGCGGTGCGACTGATTTCACTCATGGAAGACTCCGTATCTGTTGAAGACGATTCATGCCGGTAAATTCGAAGTTCGGCGATCCGTATCCGGCGTCAATGCGCAGAAAGCCTTGCGCTCGCCAGCCATCCCTGCACGTCCTGCCCCGCTTCGCGGCGCGGGACGATCGGCTCGATGCGCACGGCACCGAAACCGGCGGCCGCAAGGCAGGCCTCGAGATGCGCGGCCGCATGGCGGTAGCGGCCGCTGCCTTCGAGCCTGAAGTCGTCCTGGCCCCCGGACATGGCCTCGACCGTGAACACCACCCCGCCTGCCGGGCGCAGCGCGCGCGCGGCGGCTGCCAGCACCTCGTGCAGGTCGCCGAAGTAGCACAGCGTGTCAGCCGACACCACCAGGTCGAAGCGGCCGGGTTGGGTCTGCAGGTAGTGGGTGAGCTCGGCCTTGTGCAGCACGTCGTAGCCGCCGCGTTGCTCGGCGCGCTGCAGCATGCCGACCGACAGGTCGCAACCGGCCAGGTGCGCGGCCCAGGGCCGCAGCAGCGGCGCGCAGAGTCCGGTGCCGCAGCCGGCATCGACCACCGCCAGACTCGCGGCCGGTGCGCCATGCATTTCCTGCACCGCCTGCGCCACCAGCTCGGGCGCGCGGTAGTGCAGCTTCTCCAGGCTGGCGTCGAAGCTTCCGGCGTAGCTGTCGAACACGGTCTCCACATAGCCGTCGCTGGCGCGCGCGGGCGCATGCCCCTCGCAGGCGGCCAGCAGGTGCGTGACCACGGGATTGCCTGGATCTTCGGCCAGCCATTCCCGGTACATGCCGACGGCCTGCTCATGCTCGCCGAGCAGTTCCAGCGCGCGAATGACCTGCGAGCGGGCGCTCAGGTTGCGCGGCTGCAGCAGCACCGCACGGCTGTTGGCAATGACGCTCTCATGGATGCGCCCCTGTTCCATCAGCGCGATCGACAGGTTGTACCAGGCCTCGCTGAATTCCGGCCGCAGTTCGATCGCCTGGCGGCTGAAACGCTCGGCGGCTTGCCAGTGGCCCTTGCGGCGTTCGAGCGATGCGATGTTGCTCAGCGCATCGGCGCCCTCGTCGCCTCCTTTTGCGAAGGAGACGCTGTTGCCGTAGGCGCGCATTGCATCGTCGATGCGGCCGGCCTCGACCAGGAGGTTGCCCAGGTTGTTCCAGGCGCCGCTCTGCGCGGGTTGCAGCGTGAGCGACCGTCCGATCAGCGCGATGCTCTCGTTGCTGCGGCCTTGCGCATGGCGCAGCAGGCCCCGGTAGTGCAGGGCGTCGGGGTCGGCCGGCGCGGCCTCCAGGAGGCGGTCGAGCAATTCGTCCGCCGCGTCCAGCTGCTGCGCCTTGACCAGGGCCGCGGCTTGCGCCAGCGCGGCCGCGTGCGTCATCGTGTCCGGGTGCACGGGCGTCGTCGTCATGCGGCGGCTCCCGCGGTGGCCCGGGCGGTACGGGCGCTCATCGGGCGGCTGCCGATGCGCACGTCCGCCGCGTCCTTCGCGCGCGTGCGCTGGCCGAGCCACGAGACCCAGCCCAGGCGCGGCGCGCTGCCTTTGGCCTGGCCGAGGCGCGTGGCGGGTACCTCGGCCTTCTCGAGCGCCAGCTCGGCGTCCCATTCGAGTTCGTCGCCGAGCAGCTGCTGCATCCAGCGCTGCAGCACCGGCTGCGCATTGCCGATCGGCAGGAACATGCGGTACTGCGCGAGCGTGAGCGGGCCGATGTGCAGGCGCACGCGGTGCTGCCGGTCCCACGCGCGCTTGCCGAGCATCGCGCCCATGCCCATCGAGCGCGAACTCTCGCCCTGCCCCAGCCGCGTGAGCTCGCCGGCGGGCAGGCTCATCCAGTGGCCGACCCAGCGCTCGAGCTTCACCGGCACGCCGAAATAGCTGCTCAGCACGGATTCCACGCTCTCTGCGTTGTGCACGCGGCGCGCGAGCCAGCCCGAGAAATGCAGGCGCGCATCGTCGTGCACCTCGTCGCGCTCGATGCGCCCCGGCGTGCCAATGCCCACGAAGGCGCCGACCTGCAGGCGGAAGCGGTCCTCGCCCGGCCGGTCGAGCGCCACCGCGGGCCGCGCCTGCGCCCATGCGCGATAGAAGTGCAGCGAGAAGCGGTGCAGGAAGCTGTCGAGAAAGGCCAGCCAGGTCGGATCGCCATGGTTCAGGCTGCGCTCGCGGATGAAGTCGCTCAAATGAACCGGCAGCGGACCGTTGGGCCCGACATAGCTGAAGAAATGCTGGCGCAGGCGCGGCGGCGAATGCGTGCTTGCCGGCTCAAAGCGGCTGAAGCTGGCCGGCGCGAACGACAGTGACGGCTCCTGCCCCACGCGCACCGGCTCCGCGCTCGGCAGCAATGCGCGGCCCCAGCGCGGCGTGGTCGCGGCCACCGACTCCAGCCGGCGCAGCACCGCGAAGTAGTCGAAGGACCACGGCTCGGCCGACCACCCGCGCAGCGCGGTGTCGACTCTCCCGGCTACAGAATCTGCCGGGTCCCGCACAGCGGCCTCCATCGCATGGTCTCGCCCTTGCCCGCCACGCGCAGCACGGTCTCGACGAAATGGTTGACCTCCACGTGGCGCGCGAGAAAGCGCGCCATCACCGCGCCGAACAGGAACACGCTGTGGCCGTGGAATGCGTCCTTGTCGACCTCGAGCGTCACCTCGAGCCCGCGCCCGAAGGCGATCGGCCCCTTGAGCGGCAGGCGGCGCGCCACGGGCTTGGCTTTCACCGAGAGCAGCCCGCGCACCTGGCCCTGGCGCATCTCGTCGGCGTGCGTGGCATAGAGCATCAGTGTTTCGCGCAAGGCGGCGGCGCCCTGTTCCGGCGTGCTGTCGGAGATCGAGAGGTAGTTGAGCGCCAGGTGATCGACCACCCGCCAGCCCAGCCCCTGGCTCACCACCGGCGACACTGGCCGCGACGGGCCGCGCACCATGCGCACGCGCTGCACGGGGAAGGAATCGACGCAATCGAAGTCGTTGTCGCGGCCCAGCGGCATCAGCAGCGGCAGGTCGCGGTTGGTGCACATGGCCGTCACCGCGAGCTGCCGCAGCGTGGCCGCGTACGGCGCCTGCTGCGGATCGACGATCTGCATGTAGACCTCCGAGCCGATGTGGCTGCTGCGATGGCCCTCGGTGCGCTGGCGCACCGACAGCATGCGCGGCTCGCGCGTGGTCGTGAAGTAGGCCGGGTGGCTGTGCCGCGTGCCGTGGAAGGCCGAGTAGAACGGCCGGAACACCTGCTCGGCCGCCGTGGCATCGGCACCGGGCGCGCCATGGCCGATCACCTCGGTGACGGTGTGCACCTCGAAGTCCTGCGGCCGCGTGCGGTCGGGCACCAGGTGGAACTGGCTCACGCCTTCGGTCAGCGGCACGCGGTCGAGCCGCTTGTTGAACAGGTTGACCACCGGCACGCAGTGCAGCTGCACGTTGTCGGCGCTCACCAGTTTTTCGAGCGCCGCATCGCCGCGCGAGAACAGCAGCACGAGCTCGACCTCGGCGACCGGCATCGCCGAGAGCACCGATTGCAGCCCGGCAATGCGCAGGAACTGGAAGCGCTGTGGAAACGCGAAGTACTCCTGCAGCAGGCGAAAGCCCGAGAAGCCGGTGGCCGTGACCGGCAGCAGCGCCTCGTCGTCCTCGAAGCCGACCGGCTGGATCGCCGTGGCCGGCAGGCTCTGCGCGGCGCCCTGCAAGGCGCCGGTGGGCGACAGCGGCCGCACCATCACGCCGATGGGCTGGCCCAACGCGCACTCCTGCAGCTGCCAGGCCACGTCTTCGGCGCCGCCCAGGTGCAGCACCAGCTCGTCGAGCGCGATCTGGCTGAAGTTGAGCCCCGCCGTCGCATGCAGCGTGATGCGCAGGCCGCCGCGGATGGCACGGGACTGGGGGTGCGTGGCGAGCGGCAGATCGGGCGCATAGGTGAAGTACTGGGCACGCCGCACCTCGATCGGCCAGATGCGCAATGCGCTCGCCGTGCGGAACTCGCAATGCGTGTTCTGGCCCACGGCCTGGCGCGCGCGCAGCCCGGCGCCGCGCGGCAGCTTCGGACCGGTCGCGAGGTTGGCGTCGTCGAGATCGGGCGAGAACGAGACGACCGCCATCGCCGGCGTGGGCGCGAGGAAATTCGGATAGACGATGTCGAGCAGGTGGCCCGTGAAGCGCGGGTATTCGGCGTCGAGCTTGAGATTGACGCGCGCCGACAGGAAGGCCGTGGCCTCGATCAGCCGCTCGACGTACGGATCGGCGACCTCCTGGCCTTCGATGCCCAGGCGGTGCGCGATCTTCGGAAAGGCGCGCGCGAACTCCGAGGAGCTCTCGCGGAAATAGCGCAGTTCCTGTTCATACAGGTTCAGCAGCCGAGGGTCCATGTCGGACTCACCTTGGGTTTTGCGCCATGTCCACGATCTCGATGCGTCCTTCTTCCAGGTCTACGCGGCTTCGCATCAGGAACTCGAGCGGCACGGGCTGCGCCCACAGCATGCCGCGGATCTGCAGGCCGATGCTGTTGTGCGAGTCGAGTGCCGAGCCTTCCATGACGAGTTCAACTTCGAGAGTGCGGGACAAAATGCGCGGCTCGAACTGCAGGATTGCGTTCTTCAAAGCCTGTTCCATGCTGACACGCTGCACCGACGAGGTGAACTGGCCAGACAGCATAGGCAATCCGTAGTTGATGACCGAGCGCGCCGCGTTCGGGTATTGCCTGTCGTCCATGGCCAGCCCGAAGCCGGTGGCGTTGAAGAGCCAGCTCAGGTCGCGCAGCACGGCCGAGCGCAGCGCCTGCTTGGTGAGCGTGCGCTTGTCGTCGCTCTCGCGCTTCTCGGTGGGCGCGTCGTCCACCAGTCGGTCGAGCAGCGACGGCTGCAGGCGTTCCTGGGCGGTGAGTTCGGCCATGGCTATGCGCCCTGGCTTTCGAAGAGGATCTCGCGCACATCCATGAGCGCGTATTCGCCGGCATCGCTGCCGAGCACGCGCTGGCCGCAGCCGGCCCAGACCTCGGGGCGCAGTTCGCGCCACTCGGTCTTGCGCGCGAGAAGCAGCTCGCCGTCCTGGCTCTTCTCGGTGCCTTCGTAGCGGGTGGGAATGAGCGCCAGCGTCTCGCCGCCGTTCTCGAACTGCAGGTGCGCGGGCATCCAGACGCAGTCGCGCAGGTCCTCGGGCGGATCGATCTTGATGTGCGCGAGCCGGGCGTAGGGAATCCAGTAGTACTTGCCGTTGACGAAGGCTTCGAGCACGGGGCCCAGGCGCATGTCGGCATCGGCCAGCCATTCGAAGGGCGCGCCGTCGATGGTGCCGGCGATGGCGGGTGCGCCGTCGAAGGCCCGCTGGCGAAGGTCTTCGGCCAGTTCGTTCTCGCCACGGCCCTGGCGCAGCAGCGATTCGATCAGCAGCGCCAGCCATTCGTCGGGCTGGCCGAAGATCATCGGCGTGCGCGTGCCGGCAAACACCTCGGCGCGCAGGCCTTCGCAGCGCACGGCGTCGCCATACACCTGCTTCATGGGAACGGCAAGCGCATCGAGCTCGGCCGCGACGGTGAGCTGGTTGAGCGCGCGTTCCCACTGGCCCAGCACGCACAGCAGCTGCGCCATGAAGACGCGGTGCTTGCTGTCGGCGGGCCTGGCGCGGACCTCGTCGCTCAGGGCCTTGAGCGCGGCGGCAGGGTCGGCGGACTTGAGGAGTTCAGCGGAGGTGGCCATGTCAGTTCCCCGCGAAGGTGCAGGTGCGCACGGCTCCCCGCGCGCCCGTCTGCTGCTGCGGCGCCGAACGGATCTCCAGCTTCGTGTAGTCGAAGAAGATGATGTCGCAGGGCCGCTTGGGCGTGCCGCCGGTGACGATGGCATGGCAGTTCACGCGCGCGCCCTCGAGCACGAATTCGAGGTGCGACTGCAGGTCTTTCGAGCTGTCGCCGCCGGCCTTGAAAACGGAGATGGTCACCTTCAGGTCGCTGTCCTGGCTCTTCAGCAGGCTCGCGATGGAGGCCGTGGCCGCATCGCAGTCGCGGATCACGATGAAGGCATGGTTGCGCAGCTTGCCCTTGCTGGAGCCGGGCGGCACGACGACGTCGGACTTGTACGAATAGCCGCCGATGTCCATGCGCTGCTTGCCATCCTCGTACGTGCGCTTGGACTCCCCTTCGATCGGCGAACCCTTGCTCTCGATCATCATCGCGAAGTCGTTGCCCGATTCGCCCGACAGGTAGTCGAGCAGGCGCAGGGCCTCGTCGGGGTCCAGTTTTCCATCGTAGGTCCAGCTCATGTCGATCTCCTGAAAAAAATCCGGTTGTCTGTCGTTACCTGGCGGGCAAGGCTTCGCCCGCCCAATGCACCATCGCGGCAAAGCTCTGCCGTTCGCTGTCCGGCTGCAGGGCGCCGCGCACCCGCACCTGGGCCACTCCGTCGGCCGTGCCCGCGCCGAACAGGCGCGGCGCGCTGTAGGGCGTTGCCGGCGCGGCCAGCACCAGCAGCCGGCCGCCTTCGGCGTTGAACCAGGGCAGCTCGAAGCGCTTGACGGCGGGCGCGTCGCGCGTGCCGCGCTTGAAGCGGTTGGTCTCGCCCGGGTCGCCGGGATAGACCTGGCGCGCGCCGCCCTGCGGATCGATGCCGACGACGACAAGGTCCACCGAGCGCCCGGTGGTGTTGCGCACGTTGAGCACGGCGCGCTCGCCGCCGCGCAGCGGCAGCAGCCCGGCGCCGGCCTGCCGCGCCGGACCGCTGCGCACCAGGCGATCGCCGTTCCACACTTCGAACAGCGCCTCGAAGCCATCGAACTGCGCATCCCTGGCAATGGTGTAGAGCTGGTTGAGCCACTTGAGCCGGGCCAGCATTTCGAGATGCCGGCGGGCGGCTGCGGAATCGGTCGGCAAAGGCCTTGCGCCCGCACCGAGCGCGGCCGAGAGTACTTCGAGCCGGGTGGCGCTCCAGTGCACGTCGGCGCCGTCCGCCTCGGCCACGGCGACGACCGAGGCGGGGTAGTCGAGACTCAGCCCGGGCGGCAAGCCCTGCTCCGCGCGCACGCGCAGTGCGACCGAAGCCGGCTCGCCGAGCGGCGTGATGTTCCAGAGCGCGGCGCCGGACAGCTCGCGCAGCGCGGGCGGCACGGCCATGCGCGCCTTGTCGGTGTAGGCCTGCAGGAGCAGGCCCTCGGCGCTGCGCACCGTGCCGTCTTCCATCGTGGCCAGCACGCGCAGCGGCTGCTGCGCCACCAGGCCGTCGAGCTGGCCGGCCTGCAGGACCAGTGTGTCGCCGGAGCGCTGCGCGCGCCAGACCGGCCGCGTCGAAACCGGCTGTGCGCGGTTGGCGAAGATCGGCGCATCGAGGTTGCCCTCGGCCACCGGCGATGGCAGCTCGCGCGTGGGAAAGCGCTGCGCGAGTTCGTCGATCACCGGCGGATAGCTCGCGAGCACGCCGTCGAACAGGTCGCGCCAGGTGGCGGGCCTGCGCGAGAGCGCCTCCACCACGGCCCAGGTCAAGAGGCCCTGCGGGCGTGCATTGCGGCTCTTGCGCGGCAGGCGCAGCTCGGGCGTGATCTGGTGGCTCTCGGAAGCAAAGAGCGCGACATAGCGCGCGCGCGGCACCGGCTCGGCCGCGGCAGGCCGCGCCACGGCGGCGCGCGCGGCCGGACCGGATGCGCCGATCAGCTGGCCGATGCGCAGCCCGCGCCAGCGCACCTCGTCGTCGGCCGGCCCTTCGGCAACGAGCGGGCTCTCGGCCGTGCTGCTGCGGGTCATCGAGTTTGCCGAGCAGGTATCGAAGACGGAGGCGACGAACACGTTGCGCGCCAGGAAGGCCTGGATCCAGGCATCGAAATCGGCATCGCGCAGGTCGCCCGTGAGCGCGCCGTCGCTGCCGAGCGTGCCGCGCACATCGCGTGCGAGAAAGTTTTCCGAAAGGCCGTCGGGCTCCTGATAGAGCTTGCTGCTGTCGCGCAGGCGGGTGCCGTGGCCCGAGAAGTAGAGCAGCACGAAGTCGCCGCTTCTCGATTGCGCGAGCAGCCGGCCGAGCGCATCGTGGATGGCCTGCGATTCGGGCAGCACCGCGCCGCCCACGCCGTCGGCGAGCACGGTGATGTCGGATGCCGCAAAGCCCTGCTTCAGCAAGGCATCGCGCATCAGCATCACGTCGTTGCGCGGCGCCTGCAGCCAGAGCGACTGCGGCTGGTTGACGAGCTCGGAGACGCCGACGAGCAGCGCGCGCTGGGCGGCGAAGGCGCTGCCGGCGAACGCGATCAGCGCCAGCACCGGCAGCAGCCGCACGCAACGCGATCGGGGGCAGGCAGAGCGCCCGATGGATGCGCCGCCTGCCCCCACCCCTGCCCTCCCCCGGCGGGGGAGGGAGAAAAGCGGACGCAGCGTGAACGTCATGGCCGTTCCGTCGCGGGCCCGGCCGATTCGACCAGTGGCGATGCCGCGAGCACCGCAAGGCCGCCGACCGGATCGGCCGCGCGCAGCCGCCAGACGCCGTTCGCACCCGGGCCGCCGACCACCTCGGCCTGCACCGCCTGCAGGAGCCGGTCGGCCTCGTCGACGCGCACGCCGTCTTTCCAGCGCACCACCAGGTTGGCCTGTGTTGCAGCGGGCGCTGCGGGCACGGCACGAAAGCGCACATCGTCCTGTTCCGCATCCCGGCTGCCGAGCAGGCCGGCGTTCTGCACCACCGCAAACAGCGCCAGTACCGCAAATGCGGGACGCAGCCATCCGCCGGAACCGAACCAGTGCCGGATGCTGCCCCACCAGCCGCCCTCGGGCCGCTCCTGCGGCCGGGCGCGCGGGAAAGCCGGTGCGGTGGCCGGCGTCGCGCCGGGGGACGGCACACGCGCCGGGCTCAGCTGCAGGCCGGCCGCGCGGTACAGCGCCTGGTAGTCGGCGCGCGGGTCCTGCGCACCGAGCGGCGTGCCGGACAGCACCGAGAACACGCCGCCCACGGTGCGCAGCGCGATGCGGCCGGGCTCGGGCGCGATGGCCAGCGGCGCCTGCGCGGCCCATTCGTCATGCACCGCGCGGATCGCGGCGAGCCGGGTCGCCGAGACTTCGCCGAGCACGCGCGCGCACAGCTGCGGACTCGGTTCGAGCGTGAGCATGTTCCAGGCCTGCACCAGGCCGAAAGCCGGCTCGAAGGGCTCGTCGTCGGGCTCGAGCAGCACGTCGAAAGGCCCGGCCCAGTCGGCCTCGCCCGCGGCCATCCAGCCCTGCCACAGGTTGCCGTGGATGCAGCGGTCGAGCAGCACGCCGAGCAGCCGCCCTTCATGCACCACGCTCACGAGGCGGCCCGGCGCCCAGCGCGCACTGAAGGCGCGCTGGGCGACAGCCTCGCGGCGCCGGGCCAATTCGGTGAGCGGAAGCACAAGATCGAGCACCGCGCGCGGCGGCGCAGCCGCGGTGCCCTGCGGCACGGCATGGGGTGCGGCACCGGGCATCGCGACGGCCGCCACGGCGGCTTCCTGGCCGGGTGCGCCGGACATGCCAGGTATTGCAGGCGCGGCGCCCGCGGCCTGGAGCGCGCTTCGGATCACGCTGAGCGGGGGCCAGAGGTCGGTGTTCATGGCGGTCTGTTCCTGAATGGCTATGTCTTCAGGCATAAGACGCTTCAGCACCGAGGATTTTGAAAACCTGCAGGATCGCCGCCATGTTGCCGGGCTCGATCGCAATGCCCAGGGTCTGCTGGATCCAGCCGCCCAGGCGGGTCCTGGCGTAGTCGGCGGTGAGGCCTTCGCGCTTGTGCACCAGGCCCAGCCGGCCCGCGCGGTAGTGGTAGGAGGCGATGGCGTGGCGCGAGGCAATGCCCGAGAGGCCGCCCTCGGCCTCCCTGCCGAAGCCCTCGCACAGCAGGATGCGCTCGGGCTCGGGCAGTCCGGCAATGAAGGCGCGCGCGGCCAGCTGCACCGCGCTCGCGCTCAGGCCGTGCTCAGCGAGGCAGCCCTCGAGGTCTTCACCGGCGCCCAGTGCTTCTTCGAGCTGCGCCTCGCTGACCTGCTCGCCGATCGAGAGCTTGCGCCGGAACGCGCTGGCGCGCGTGCAGTCGATCAGGTAGCGGCGGAAGTAGGCGCACAGCGCAAAGGCGCTGGAGGGTGCGCTGTGGCCCGCGCGCTCGTCGGCCTCGTCGGGATCGGCATCGAGCCGCAGCACCTTCACGTAGATGAACTGCGCCACCAGCTCCTGCCGGCCCTCGCCCAGCACCTGGAGCTCGGGCGGGTTGCAGGCCACGAGCGCATTGCCGACGATGCGGTACATGGTGCCCATGTCGTCGGGGGACAGCGTCTGCCGGCGACGCCAGAGGCGCACGAGCTCGGTGCTTTCCGCGGACGACAGCGTTTCATTCATTGGCTCACCCCCAGGCTCCGCGCACTTCGTGTCGCTTCGCCCACCCCCTTGCAGGGGGCAACACCAGCGGCCCGGCAAAGCCGGTTCCGCGGTGTTTCCCGAACAAGCCCTGTCGCGCCCATGGTTGAAGACCCGAGTCGATCAGTCGTCCACGCATACGCCTTCGGTCGGCACCAGGCACTGCGGCAGGCCGGCGCCCGCCGGGCCGCCGCGCGTGCGGATGGCCGAGGACACCGCCGCCGTGGCCACGGCCAGGCCGCGCGGCAGCAAGATCCAGAGCTGGCCGCGCTCCTTCATGCGGCGCGCGTTGTTCGCGGCCTGCTGGCCGTTGCCGAAGAAGTAGTCGGCCCGCACCGCGCCGCGGATCGCGCCGCCGGTGTCCTGCGCAATGGTCAGCCGCTGCATCGGTGCACCGGTGCCGGGTGCACGCGTGGAGACGAACACCGGGTAGCCGAGCGGCGTGCTGCGCGGGTCCACCGCGATCGAGCGGCCCGCCGACAGCGGCACGCCGAACGCGCCCACCGGCCCGCCCGAGGGCGAGGGCGACTCCTTGAAGAACACGTAGCTCGGGTCCTTGATGCCCGAGCCGATCACCGGCCCGGCCGTGCGCCGCCCTGGCACCAGCACCGCGCCGCTGGCGGTGGGCCGCGCAAGCGTGAAGCCGCGCGTGCGGATGGTGCTGGTCGAGGTGTCGCCGACGTCGTCGTCCTCGTCGCCGTCATCGAGCTGCAGTTCGATGGACGAGCCGCGCACCTTGACC
This sequence comes from Variovorax sp. VRV01, assembly GCF_014852545.1. NCBI lineage: Bacteria > Pseudomonadati > Pseudomonadota > Betaproteobacteria > Burkholderiales > Comamonadaceae > Variovorax > Variovorax sp. VRV01. The sequence continues at coordinate 342,599 of NZ_JACVBS010000005.1, read as the reverse complement.
GGACTGCGCGGCTTGCCGTTGGCCGCCTGCGCCAGCGTGGGACGGAAGGGCTGGCCGTTCTGCTCGGCATAGGCCACGCGGATGATGTCGCCGTTGGCCAGCTTGATGCGGCCCGAGCCCTGGATCTGCATCTCGTAGAGCGCGGTGGCGCTGCTCACGAAGGCCAGCACGCGCGCATTGGGCGCGCCCTTGGTCTCGATCTCTTCGCGCGTGTAGTAGGGCAGCAGCTGCTTGCCTTCGATGCGCAGGCGGACCTTGCGGTCGAGCGTGTCGCGCGTGATGCCGGAGAGGTCGAGCGCATAGAGCCCCGGCGCGCCCATGTCGCGCGTGCTGAGGCCGGTCTGCACTACCACGTTGCGGCCCTCGACCCGCGCCGCCACCGTGCCGTTGCCGGCCGGCAGCTTGCGCGCGTCGGCAAACAGCATGTCCTCGGGCTGCCCGTAGACCGGGTAGATGAACGGCGCCGCGTACTGCCGGCTGCCCGGGATCTCGGGCTCGAAGTAGCCGGTGACCACGCCATCGGGCTTGCGGTCGTCGTCGCGGATCTGGTAGGCCGAGAACTCCTGCTCGAAGAAGGCGCGGATCGCGCTGTTGTTCTTGCTGTCGACACGCAGGGCGCGCGCGCACACCTCCTTCCACTCGGCGCCGCGGCCGGTGAGCACCTTGCAGCTGCCGAGGAAGGCCGGCCAGCTTTCGGAGAAGTCGTCGCGCGCCCAGCCAGGCACGGCATCGAAGCTGACCGATGTGTAGGTGGCCAGCTGGGTCGAGAAGGTGCGCGCCTGGCCGGCGGTGTTCGAGGCGGCCGGTCGTGGTGGTGGCGGCGTTGCGGCTGTCGACGGTCCGGCCGCCATGTCTGCGGCGGCGGCGCCGGAGGTCGCGGCCGGCGGCGTGCCGGCGCAGCCCGCGGCAAGCACGGCGGCAGCGGCAGCGGCCCAGCGCAGGGCGGTAGTGAAGACCGGCGACTGTGGTGTGTTCATGAAAGCCTCCTTGTCCGAAAAGAACGGCCCATCGGGCCAACGCTCTGCAGACGATTACTTCTCGACGATTTTGAAATTCGCGACGCCGTAGACGTCGTTGCACGGGGTGCCGGGCGCGCAGACCGGCTTGCCCAGCAAAGGCGAGGGACCCGTGCCGCGGCTGGCTTCGAGCGCCGCCAGCACGGGCAGCGGAAACTGCGGAAACACGCCGTCGTTCTGCACGCCCGAGGCGCTGAAGTCGCGCTCGTGCTGGCTCACGAGCACCGCGAACTGGTTGGTGCCGGCCGGGCCGCCCGCATCCATCGGCCAGGAGGCACGCGGCAGCGAGAGCGGGCTGCCGGCGGTGATCTTGTTGTACTTGTCGAGCAGGTTCGGGAACAGCAGGAACATCTCGCCGCCGCTGGACAGCAGGAACACGTAGACGAAACCCTCGCGCTTGCTGCGGACCTCGAAGGCCAGCTTGTCCTTGCCGATCGACACCTCGGGCTTCTTTGGCGCGGCCGTCACGTCGAAGCCCGGCGCGGCGCCGGCCGCGAGCGACTGCAGCGATTCGAGCGGCGTGCGGGGCGCCGGCGGGGGAGGAGGCGGTGGCGGCGGCGGCGCCTGGACCACGCGCGGTTCGGGTGGTGGCGGCGGTGCGACGGCGACCTGCTTGCCGCTGTTGTTGTCCCCTTCCGCGCCCGCGGTGGTGCGGCCCTGGTACCACCACCAGCCGCCACCGGCGGCGGCCAGCACGGCCACCGAGGCGATCGCGGCCAGGGCCTTGCCGTTGTTCTTTCCGCCGGCGCCCACGCCCGCAGCAGGTGCCGGCGCGGGTGATGCCTTGCCGCGTCCGATCGTCGTCGGCAGGTCGGCGTTGCTGGTGCCGCGCGCACCGGAGCCGCCGGGCGTGGTGCGCGGCGGCGGCGCGATGCTGTGGCCCACCTCCAGGTCGAGCGCGGCGCGGAACTCGGCCATCGACTGCGGCCGCGACTCGGGCCGCACGCCCAGGCCCGCGTCGATCGCCTGCAGCAAACGCAGGCTGTAGCGCTGGCGCAGGATGTCGTTGCCCGCGAGCGGCACGTAGCTGTCGGACAAAAGCCGCGCCACCGAGGGCGGCGGCGCGCGTCCGCAGACGGCCACGTGCATCACCGCCGCGAGCGCGTAGACGTCGGTCCACGCGCCCTGCGACATGTCGGGCATCTCGGCGTACTGCTCGATGGGCGCGTAGCCCGGCTTGAGGATGACGGTGATCGCCTGCGTCTTGTCGGTGATCACGCGGCGCGCGGCGCCGAAGTCGAGCACCACCGGCCGGCCGGAGCCTTCGAGCAGGATGATGTTGTCGGGCGCGATGTCGCGGTGGTAGCAGTTGGCGCCGTGCATCACCGCCAGCGCCTGCGTCACGCCGTCCATGATGCGGATCAGCCAGGCCTCGTCCACGCCCGCGGGAATGGAGACCAGCGCCTGGCGCAGCGTGTCGCCGCGGTAGAACGGCATCACCATGTAGGTGGTGCCGCGCTCCTGCCAGAAGCGGTAGACCTTGAGCAGCGAGGGATGGTCGAACTGCGCGAGCAGGCGGGCTTCGTTGATGAAGCTGCGCATGCCGAGGTCGAAGGTTTCGCGGTGGCGCTCGGAGAGCGGGACCACCGTGCCGTCCTGTTGCCTTGTCGACAGGGAGGTTGGCAGGTATTCCTTGATGGCGACCACGCGTTCGAGCGTGTGGTCCCAGGCTTCGTAGACGACGCCGAAGCCGCCCTGGCCGACGACGCGCGTGATCTCGAATTCTGCGAGGCGGCTGCCCACGGGGAGGAGGCCGGCTTCGCTGGTTTCTGGAGCGGAGGCTGCAGGCGCATTGGAGAGGCTTGTGGAGCCGGATGTGATGACGGTGGCGGCGGTGTCGGTCTCGGTCTCGGTCTCGTTGCTCGCGGACTGGGCGGGCCTCGACATGACGCGGGTGCGGTCGTCTTCGGGGGGCATGCTGGTTCCTGGAGCTTCGGTCATTGACTGGCTCCTTTTTGTATTGCTTGGCGTGTTTGCTTTCCGGGGCCGGGACTCGCCCCGGCGGGCGACCTACTTTTCTTTGCTTCGCCAAAGAAACGTAGGCAAAAGAAAGGCGACCCCACTGTCTGCGACCCCTTCGCTGCGCTACGGGGCAACCTGCGGTGCTCGCGTTTCGCGGGGTCTCGCCCAAACTCGCTTCGCTCAAACAAGGGCGAGCCCTGATCCGCGAAACGCTCCGCTCCTCGGCGCATACAGAGGGGGGGGCAAACCAAACGGGCCTTTGCTTCGCTCGGCCACCAAGCCACCGCGGCGCGCAGCGCCGCGGTGGTTGGTATTGGCTGCTGGAGTTGACATTGGGGCCGAGCGAAGCGATGGCCTGTCTTCTCCCCATCCCTTCTGGCTGCGCCGAGGAGCGCAGCGTTTCGCGGATCAGGGCTCGCAGCTGTTTGAGCGAAGCGAGTTCTGCGAGACCCCGCGAAACGCGAGCACCGCAGGTTGCCCGTAGCGAAGCGAAGGGACGCAGACAGTAGGGTCGCCTTTTCTTTGCTTACTTTCTTTTGGCGAAGCAAAAGAAAGTGAGTCGCCCGCCGGGGCGAGACCCGGCCTCCGACAACAAAAGGAAGCAGGAAACTCATTCCCCACCCCCCAAAAACAAGGCTTCAAACCGAACATCCAAAGGCAATCCGGCAACGAGCATCCGAGCCCCTTCACCAGCGCCCGGATCGCCCATCCACAAAGACTCCCCCACTCCCGGCAAGGCCAGCGACTCCACAGCCCCCTCGCGCGGTGCGAGGCCATCCGCAGCAAAGAGCCTCTGCAGCACCGCATCAAACCGCAGCGCATCCAGATCCCCCTCGAGCCCTTCGAGCGCAGCCCGCGTCCCCTGCGCCCACCACCGCAGCGCCTGCTGCAGCGCCTCGCCCTGCAGCGCCCCGCCCGCGGAAGCATCGAGCTCCACCGCCAGCGTGAACGGAAAGTACCGCCCCACCCCATCGACCGACGGCATCAGCACGCCGATCCACCCGCCATCCCCCACCACCTGCGGCCCCAGTGCAAAGCACCAGACCGGCGCCTCGAGGTAATGCGACGTCCAGTCGGCATGCCGATCGCGCAGCCGCGCCAACCCGCGCTGCAGCCACGGGTCCCACACCGAGCGGAACGACTCGGGCAGGCGCCGGTGCGCGAAGTCGCCCATGCCCGGCAGCTTGCCGAACCATCCGGGCAAGGCAGTGGCTACGCTCACAGCCCCTCCGGACAGGAGAACTCGCGCAGTTCCTTCAAACGGATCGGATGCTGCACGCTGTTCGTCGTGACCTCGAAGCGCGTCTTGCGGGCGCCGATCTGGAAGGTGATGAAGAACTTCTCGGGCGCATCGCCGGCTTCGAGCTGGCCGTCGTCGAGCGCGCGGAACAGCGCCCACGGCCCGTCGACCGCGGCGCCCGAACTGCCGGTGGCCGAAGGCGGGCTCACCTGTATGCGCACCTGGTTGCTGCCCTTGGGCCCGGGCCACTGCACGGCCATGGGCACCACCGGGCCGTGCGCGTATTTCACGAGCTGGCCGTCCACGTCGAGGATGAATTGCGTGATGCCCGCATCCATCTCCACCGGCTTGAAGTCGAGCCGCATCGACGGCCCGCGGCCGCCGCCGCGGAAGAAGATGTCCTTGATGCGCGCGGCGCGCTCGAACTGCGCCAGCGCCTGCGTGGTAACGGCGCCGCGTTCGGCCACGGGCTTGTAGCGCCATGGCTTGGTGCTGGTGTCGACCAGCGCGGCCAGCCGCTTCTGGAAGAAGTCGTCCATCAGGCCGCCGGCGCCGAACATCTGGCCGAAGTCCTCGGGCAGCACGTCGCGCTTGCTGCTGCCCACGAAGGGATAGCGGCCCGCGATGGCGCGGTTGCAGAAATCGGTCACGGGCTTCAGATCCTGGCTCAGGTTGCCGCGCTCGGCCACCTGGGCCTGCGCCGCGCCCGACTGGCTCAGGTTCTCGACCATCGTGCGCACCGGCTCGGGCAGCCGGCCCGCGTCGGACTTGAGCTTGCCGGCCACGTCGCCGGGGGGCGGCGAGGTGCGGCCCTTCACGGCCGTGTCGACGGCGTTGAGGTACACGTACACCTCGTTGAAGAGCTTGAGCGCGTCGTCGATGGGCGCGGGCTGGTTCGGCCCGGCGGCGGTGACGAGGCGGCGCAGCGGCTCGAAGCGGTCGTCCACGATGCTCTCGATGCGCTTGCCGCTGGCCACGGGCTTGTTGGGATCGCCGCCGAACAGGTCTTCCAGGCCCTTGCGGGTGTTGGCGACCGTGGCGGTGGCCTTGCTCACCACGTCCTTGGGCTGGTCGGCGGGAATGAGCGTGGTTTCCTTCACCACCGCGCGCAGGAAGTTCGCCAGCGGCGAACCCACGCCCGAGAGAATGCGCGCGGCCTCGATGTTCTTCTCGAGCCCGCTGGCGCGGATCAGCCGCACGTCGGCCAGCAGGGCCTCCCAGACCTTGACGTATTCCGCGAGGTAGAGCCGGCGCACGCGGTCGGTCAGCGCGCCGAGCGCCGCCACGTCGCGCATGCGGTCGGTGGCGCTGCGATCCTGCCCGAGCACCCACGGGTCTTCCTGCGCGAGCAGGCCGGTGAGCACCGTGACCTCGTTCTGGAAGCGCTTGTGGTAGCCGTCGTAGGTGAACATGCCCGGCACGCCTTCGGTCAGCGGCTTGCCGCTGATGCGCTCGAACACCAGCGGCGCCGAGGGACCGGCGGCGGTGGCGATGCTGAAGGCCGGAATGTCCTTGGTGGCGCGCTGGCGCTTCAGGCGGCTGAACACGCGCTGCTCCAGCGGGTAGCTCGCGAGCACGGCGCGCACGCTGCGCACCAGGTTCTCGTCCATCTTGAGCGGCGAGCGCGGCGGGCCCTGCGCGATGAGCACGTCGAGCTGGTCCTCGAGCGCCTGGCGCTGGTCCTCGGGAATGCCGCGGTCCAGGCTGCGCGCCCAGTCGAGCGTGATCCAGGCCTTGAGCGCCTCGGCATCGAAGTGCTCGGGCTGGTAGAGCATGAGGTAGCTCTTGAGCGCCTCGTAGGTGTACTCGAGGTTGTCCTTCTGCGCGGTGCGCAGCTGGTCCTCGATGCGCTTGGCGATCTGCGGCAGGAAGGCGTCGTTGAGCGCGCGCTGGTGCGTGAGCATGGCGGCGGCGTCGAGCTTGTCGCCCTGATAGAGGCCGAGCGTCATCGACAGCGGCTCGTCGCCCTGGCGGTTGTCGGGCGTCTTCCAGATGTCGCGCAGGCCCTGCAGCACGGGCGCCACCTCGACCAGGTTCTGCACCCGCGAAGGCAGCGCCGCCAGGGTCTGGCGCGCGGGCTCGACGCGCGCCTCGACCGACTTCAGGTAGTTGAGGTTCTGCAGCGTGCTGTAGCCCCAGCCCGCGAGCAGCGCGAGCGTGACCAGCGTCATGGCCGCCACGCCCGCCATGCGCAGCGCATGGCGCCTGCGCTCCAGCTTCACGTTGGCGCCGGCCAGGCGCTGCTCGGGGAACACCACCTCGCGCAGCAGCGCGGTGAGAAAGTAGCTGCGGCCGCTCGACTTCTGCGGCGCGAGCATCGCGCGCTCGATGCCGAAGCTGCGCGAAAGGCTGCCCATCACGCGGTCGATCGGGCTGCCTTCCTGCGTGCCGCTGGTGAAGTACACGCCGCGCACCCATGGCGGCTGCGCGAAGCGCGAGCCGGTGAAGACCTGGTCGAGCAGGTCGGACAGCATCGAGCCGATGGAGCCGAACTGCGCCGGAAAGCCGAAGATCGCCGCGCGCCGCGTGCCGTCGGTCTCGCGCTGCATGCGTGCGATGAGCCCGTCGTTGACGCGGTTGTGCAGCAGCGCGAACTCGCGGTGGAAGGCGGTGGACAGCCCCTTCTCGTCGGCCTGCACGTTCTCGTCGGCCGCCAGCGTGAAGCCGAAGACCTGCGCGCGCTGCTCCTTGCCGAGATCGTCGAAGTAGTCGGTGAAGCCATAGAGCAGGTCGCTCTTGGTGACGAGCACGTACACCGGCAGCCGCGTGGTGAGCTTGGCGTCGAGCTCGAGCAGCCGCGCGCGGATGGAGGCGGCCAGCTGCGTGCGCTGCTCGGGGCCCTGGCTCAGCAGGTCGGCCACGCTCACGGTCAGGAACACGCCGTTGAGCGGCCGCCGCGGGCGCGCCTTCTTGAGCAGTCCGAGGAAGCCTTCCCATGCGCTCTTGTCTTCCGACTGATGGCTGTCCTGTGTGGTGTAGCGGCCGGCGGTGTCGATGAGCACGGCCTCGTCGGTGAACCACCAGTCGCAGTTGCGCGTGCCGCCCACGCCGCGAATCGCGCCGGGGCCGAACTTCTCGGCCAGCGGGAACGACAGGCCCGAGTTGACCAGCGCCGTGGTCTTGCCCGCGCCCGGCGCGCCGATGAACACGTACCACGGCAGGTCGTACAGGTAGCTGCCGCCGGAAATGGAGAGCCAGTCGCGCCAGCCGGGCTTCTTGCCCGCGGCATGCAGGCGCATCTGCTTGAGCGTGGCCACGGCTTCGCTGAAGCGCGTGTCGAGGATCTTCTGCTCGCCGTTGACGGGGGCATCGGTCTTGACGGTGGGCGCCTTCATGAGGCCGTCGGTCAGGTGCTGGCTCGCACGGCGCGCGCGCCACCTGCGGTAGATCGCGCGCAGCACCACGATGAGCACAATGGCGCCGATCAGCAGCGCGCGTGCGAGCTCGCTTTCGAGCGGCACCCACGCGCCGATCTTCACCAGCGGGCCGATCCACCAGATCAGCAGCGCAACGATGACGAGCGCCAGCAGGGTCAGCAGCAGCGGGCTGAACAGGAAGCCGAAGATTTTCTTGATCATTTCGTCACTCCCGCCGCGGCAGCCACGCGGTCCGGCTCGGACAAGAGCACGATGTCGACGCGCCGGTTGCGCGCACGGTTGGCCGGCGTGTCGTTGGCGGCCACGGGCTCGGCGTCGGCCTTGCCGTCGGAGCGCATGCGCGCCGGATCGACCAGCGTGGTGAGCGCGCCCTTCACCGCATCGGCGCGCGCGGCCGACAGGTGCCAGTTGGAGGGATAGCGCAGCGAGCGGATCGGCTGGTTGTCGGAGTGGCCGGTGATCAGCACCTCGCCCTTCACCTCGGCCAGCGCCTGGCCGATGCGGCGCAGCACCGGCAGCGATGCGGCCATGGGCTCGGCGCTGCCGGAGCCGAAGAAGGAGTCGCCGCGCAGCCGCACCACGCTGCGGTCGGCCTCGTCGGTCACGGTGACCAGGCCCTGCTTGATCTCGGGTTCGAGAAAGCGCGCAAGCCGCGGCGACTTGGCCGGCGCGGCGGGCGGCGCGATCTGGATGTTGGGCACGCGCAGGCTCGACACCGCGGCATACGTGGTGTCGGAGCGGTAGTTGAGCGTGAGCCGCAGGCCGAACCAGGCCAGCGCGAGCAGCAGCGCGAAGCCGGCCGCGAACACCCACAGCGGCAGCGATTCGCGCAGCCGCACCGTGCCCGCGCCCTGCCCGCGCCAGTGCGGCGACAGCTCGGCCTCGAGCGGCGGACGGTCCTTGGCGATCAGGTCGGCCAGGCGCTGGCGCACCGAATCGAGCTGGGCGCGGCCGTTGTCGACCACGCGGTAGCGGCCTTCGAAGCCGAGCGCGAGCACGCTGTAGATCAGCTCCAGCAGCTGGCGGTGCGTGGGCACGTCCTGCGCGAGCTTGGCGAGCAGCTGGAACACCTTCTCGCCGCCCCAGGTCTCGTTGTGGAACTGCACCAGCAGGCTCTGCTTGTTCCAGCCGGCCTGCACGCCCCAGGGCGTGTTGGCCACGGCCTCGTCGAGCGCGGTGCACAGCACGTAGCGCGCGGCCAATACCGATTCGTTGCTGGCGCCGGCGCGGCGCGCGGCGGCATCGAACTGGTTCACCGCGTCGGCGGTGGAGGCGCGCAGCGCCGGCACGTTGGGCGGCTGCACCAGGTTGCGCAGCTTTCCGATCAGCACCAGCAGCTTGCCCGCGGCCGAGACCAGCGGATTGAGCAGGCCGATCTCGCCGACCTCGGCGGCGGGTGTCGGATCAACGCCGCCGAAGAAGGGCGCCGGCGCGGCGGCAGGCGGCGGCGTGCCGGCCGGCGTGCGCGGCTTCGGCTTGATGACCGTGCGCTCCGACTCGAAGGCGGCGAAGGGATCCGGAGGTGTGCTCATGATGGTGTTCCGTTTTCGTCAGCCCGGTGCGGCTAGGAACGGATGGCCCAGAACGCGAGGTCGAGGCCGGGGAAGTCGCCCGCGATGTGCATCGCGATGCCGCCGGATTGCTCCAGCTGGCGCCACAGGTCGCTGTTGCGCGTTTCGAGCTCGAAGTAGTTGGCGCCGGTGTGAAAGGGAATCTGCCGCGGTGCCACCGGCATCGGCGTGAGCGTGACGCCCGGCAGCGCCAGGTTGACGAGGTCGCGGATGCGCTCGACCGGGCCGATCTTGACCTGCGTGGGAAAGCGCGCGCGCAGCGCCTCGCTCGGCATGTTGGCATTCACCGCGAGCACGAAGGTCGCCTTGCGCTGCAGCTCCACGTCGGTCACCACCGCCACGCGCACGCCGTGCTTGCGGTCGTGCAGGTCGATGCGGATGGCCGACTGCTCCAGCACCATCGACAGGCTGCGCCGCAGGTCGTCCATCAGCGGGCGGAAGCTCAGCGCCAGGTCGTCGTGGATGTAGGGGCCGAAGCGCGTGACGCGGCGCGAATCGCGAAAGCTCGCGAGGTCGCCGGCCAGCCCGAGCGCATGCTCGAAGAAATGCTGCGGGTGCAGCATGGCGCTTCGGGCCAGGTGCGCAAAGACCGCCTCGTTGCGGTTGACGGTCTGCAGCAGCATGAAGTCGGCGATCTCGGCCACGCCACCGGTGCCGCCCTGCGTCATGCGGCCGGCCAGCGCCTCGCCACGCTGGCGCAGGAGGCCCAGCAGCTCGTCGAGCCAGGAACGGATCACCGCATGGCCCGCCACGTCCAGGAGCGGCGGCAGCATCGCGCGGTCGAGCTGCACCTGGTTGTCGACGCGGCGCTCCAGCACGCGCGCCACGCCCAGCGTGGTCCAGGCGTCGGTGGCTTCGCTGGCGCGCATCAGGCGCGTATGGAGCTGGCCCAGCTGCAGCACCGCGGTGCGCTCGCCCGCGGTGTTGGAGTCGGGCACCTCGGATTCCAGCACGCGATGGCGCACCAGCTCTTCATAGTCTTCGGCGTCGGCCTCGCGGGCGCCGGCGCGGCGCAGCGGCAGCGCCAGCACCACGGCCTCGTCGCGCATGGCGGGCGGAATGTCGATGGGCTCGGGCAGCGGATCGACCGCCGGCATGTCGAACACCGTGCCGTCGCCGAAGAGGCCCACCGCGCGCACCAGTGCGAGCTTGCCCAGCGTGAGCGCGGCCTGATCGATCTCGATCTCCGCGAATCCCCAGGCATAGGGCGTGGTGGAACGCAACAGCACATGCCTCGCATGGTCGGCATGACGCTCGCTTTGCTGCAGGTGCTGGGGCTGCAGCAGCATCCCCTCGCTCCAGACCACTTTTGTTCGCCAACTCATCCGCACTCCGTCAACGGCAAGGGCTGCCTGAAAGAAACACGAAGTTTCCGGCGCGCGCCGCGGCGGGCAAATCCGCCTAACGGCCTAGATGCGGGGTTTTGGAGCTACGGCGAAGGGAGTAGATGCACCGCAAAAGGAGCGGGCACCTCCGGGCGGGTGCTACAGCCCGTAGATCGCGACGATCGCCCAGAAGGTCAGCCAAAGGGCTCCTGCGCCCAGCGCAAGCATCGCGGCGACGAACGCCACGAAGTACCCGATGCGGCGCGAGAGTCCGGGCGCTGCCGGAACGCATCTCGCGTAGATCAAGACGGCCCACAGCACAAGCGCAAGCGCTCCGGCCGCCACGACGCTCCCCGACATCGCCAGGATCCGGTGCTGGTCCAGGAAGCGCAGGCCGACACTGAGCAAGGGCATTGCCAAGGTCCAGGCCAGCATGTTCAGCGGCAGCCACCACCACCGCGTTTTCATCGGATCGCCTCGCCCTTGTAGTAATGCGCCGGCATGGGGCTCTCCCAACCCGTCATGCGCAACCGAATTCGCGTTCGTCGACGTGGCATGTTCTCCCTTGGATGACCCGCTGCCCTGGCGGGCCCGGCACATGATATCGACTCGGATATGCGCTACCGCTTCGACAGGGGCCGTCCCCTTCAGTGCTCGGCCGGCTTGGCGCCTTGGCCGCAATTGGTCAGCGTGCGGTGCCAGCGCCGGCGCGCAAGGCCTCGACCTGCTCACGGTAGTTCTTCTCGAGGCGCTGCAGACGCTTCTCGCGCGCCGCGTCGTTGACCCAGGCGGCGGCCATGGCGCTCTGCTTGCCGAGCTGGTATTCGAGCATGGCCTCGGCCAGCAGCGCGCTGTCGTCGGCGGTGGCATAGCCGTAGGCCGCGCGCAGGGTCTTCAGCACCTCGCGCTCGGTATCCGCGCGCGGGCCCTTGCCCTGCCCGTAGCCCACCAGGAAGGCCTGCAGCCGCGCCTGGAACTCGGGCGGATAGCTGCGCCGCACCACCATCTGCGCACCGGGCGGCGGCTCGGACTCCCAGACGATGTGCAGCCGCGCGGCCTCCACGGGGAACTGCTCCCTGAAGCGCTCGAAGTCGGTGGTGTTGTTGGTGGCCACGTCGGCATCGCCGTTGGCCACGGCGAGCGCGGTGGCCTGGTGGGTGCCGACGATCTCGCCGCGAAAGCGCGTTTCCATCGCAATCCCGCGCGGCAGGAAAAGCTGGCTCTGCGGAACGAGGAAGCCGGTCACGGAGCGGCTGTCGCCGCGCGCCAGCCGCCAGCGCTCGGGCTCGGCGAGCACGGCCTCCAGCGTGCTGGGCAGGCCGGTCTTGCGCGTCAGCAGCACGGCGCGGTGCGTCGGCATGCCGGGCCGGCGCGCGATCTGCGCCACCACCTTCATGCGCCGCTGCATCACGGCATCGAGCGCCATCTTGGCCGAGAGAAAGGCCATGTCGATCTCGTCGCGCTTGATAGCGCGGTCGAGCTCCTCGTACGACGCCACCGAGTAGGCGCTCACCGGCACGCCCATGGCCTGGCTCAGGTCGGCCAGAAGCGGCGTCCACAGGGCGCGCGATTCGACGGCGCCGCCCAGCGGCAGCACGCCGAAGCGGATCGACTTGACCGGCGCGGCACCTGCCTTGTCCGCCGTGCCGGCGCGGCCCTGTGCGAGGCAGGCGGCGGCAACGGCCAGGAGCGCGAGCGCCGCGGCAACCGAACGCAGGAGACGCAGCATGGACGGGGCCCGCGTCAGGGAGACAGGTCGCGCAGCACGGCGGTCTGTTCCGCGTACCCGCTTTCGATGCGCGAGAGCCGCGCCTGCCGCGCGGCATCGTTGACCCACTGCGCGCTCATGGCGTTCTGCCGGGCCAGCTGGTAGGCCAGCTTGGCGGCGGGCTGCAGCGAGCTGTTGTCCGCCGCCACGAAGCCGGCCAGGTCGTGCAGCGACTTGAGCACCACGCGCTCGGCGTCGCCCTTGGGCCCCTTCGCGCGGCCGTAGCCGACCAGGAAGGCCTGCACGCGGCTGCGCAGCTCGGGCGGATATTCGCGCCGCACCACGATCTGCGCATGCGGAATGAGCTCCGACTCCCACAGCACCTGCAGCCGCTCGGCCTCGGCCGGAAAGCGCTGCTTGAAGCGCTCGAAATCGGCGGTGTTGTTGGTGGCCACGTCGGCCTCGTTGTTGGCCACGGCCAGCGCGTTGGTCTGGTGGGTGCCGACGACCTCGCTCAGGAAGCGCGTTTCCATCGCGATATGGTTGGGCAGGAACAGCTGCAGCTGCGGCACGATGAAGCCCGACACCGACTGCCGCTCGCCGCGCGCAAGGCGCCAGCGCTCCGGCTCCGCGAGCAGGCTCTTCATGCTGTTGAAAGGAGGCGCCTTGCGCGCCAGCAGCAACGCCCGGTAGCCGGGCAGCCCGTCGTGCCGCACCACCTGGGCCACCACCTTCATGCGGCGCTGCGTGACGGCGTCGAGCGCCATCTTGCCGGACAGGAAGGCCATGTCGACTTCGCCGCGCTGGATGGCCTGCTCGAGCGCTTCGTACGAGTTGACCGACAGCACGCTCACGGGCCTGGAGATGGCGCGGCTGAGTTCGGCCAGCAGCGGATCCCAGTCGCTGCGCGACTCGAAGGCGCCGCCCAGCGGCAGGATGCCGAAGCGCACCGGCGCATCGGGCTGCGGCGCGGGCTGGGCAGAGGCCGCCAGCGGCAGGCCGGCAAGCAGCGCCAGCGCGGCGGTTGCAGCACCGCGGCACACCATGCGTACCATGGCGGCGGCGCGCCCGGACTTCGGACGGCGGGAGGCATCGGAAGCGCCGGAAGCCTTCCGGACGCGGCATGGGGAGGCCAGCATTTTTGGAACACGAAGACATGGGGCCGCTGCGGACCAGCGGGTCTAACATGGGCAACGCGTCGCAATTAGATACCAAATACAAGTGATTTTCGTGATGTTTTTCCCACCTTTCGCTCGTACGGCCGTCCCTCTAAGCTCGACCTTCATGCGCCCAATTCCCCCATGAACTGGAACTTCCACGTCCTCCGGGGGCTTGCGCGCCTCACCTTCGCCCAGCAGCTGATCCTGCTCGCCCTGGTGCCGGCCACCGCGGCCACGCTGGCGGCCATTGCCGTGCTGACGCGCCAGCACCTGGGCAACCTGACCGAGCTGATGCGCGCCAACGCGCAGACGGTGGCCATGCAGGTGGCCACCGCGGCGCAGACGCCGCTGCTGCGCATGGACCGCCGCATGCTGCAGCGCACCGCCCAGTCGGGCACCTACCAGCCGCACGTGCAGCAGGTGCAGATCTGGTCGGAGGACGGCGAGATCGTCGCCAATTCCGAGACCGTCGACCGCGCGCGCGGCGAGGGCCTGCAGGTGGTGGTGCCGATCGTCAGCGACGAGGGCCGCCAGAGCGGCAAGGTGATGGTGGAGATGAGCCTGGACGCCGTGCAGGACGCGCGCCGCTCGGTCTGGCTCAACGTGGTGCTGGTGCTGGCGATCAGCCTGGTGGGCGTGGGGCTCGCCGGCTGGTGGGCGGCGCGGCGCATCAGCGAGCCGATCCGCGCGCTCGGCAAGGCCGTGGACCGGCTGGGCGCAGGCGAGGACGCGAGCGTGGCCATCGAAGGCACCTCCGAGATCCGGCACCTGCAGCACGGCTTCAACCAGGCGGCGCGCGCCCTGGCCGAGAGCCATCGCCTGCTGCAAAGCCGCATCAGCGAGGCCACCGCCGAGCTCGCGCGCAAGAACCAGCAGCTCGAAGTGGCAAGCCAGGCCAAGACGCGCCTCCTGGCCGCGGCCAGCCACGACCTGCGCCAGCCGCTGCATGCGCTCACGCTCTTTTCGGACGGGCTGGCCAACGGCGAGACCGATCCGGCGCGCCTGCAGCGCATCGGCCACATCCGCGAGTGTGTCGACTCGCTCGACCGGTTGTTCTCCGAGCTGCTCAATCTCTCGCAACTCGACGCCGGCGTGCTGCAGCCGCAGTGGGCCGACTTTCCGCTGGACCGGCTGTTCGACGAGATCAGCCGCAACTTCCGGCCGGTGGCCGAGCAGCAGGGGCTGCGCCTGGTGGCGCGCAAGACCGAACTCTGGGTGCGCTGCGACTACGTGATGCTCTCGCGCATCCTCAACAACCTGGTGTCGAACTCATTGCGCCACACCCTCGAGGGCGGCGTGCTGATCGGTGCGCGGCGGCGCGGCAAGGGGGTTCGCATCGACGTGGTCGACACCGGTGTGGGCATCGCGCCGCAGCACCAGGCGCGCGTGTTCGAGGAGTTCTACCAGGTGGAGACCGCGGGCCGCCAGGCACCGCGCGGCGCACGCGGCATGGGCCTCGGGCTGGCCACGGTGCAGCGCCTGGCGGAGCTGCTCAACACGCGCGTCGACCTCACGTCCAGGCCGCACAAGGGCACCTGCGTGCGCGTGCTCGTGCGCTCGGCGCCGGCCGCGCTGCCGCAGCCGGCCGCCGCGCCCGCCCCCGGCGCCGCCGAAGAAGAAGCGAGCCTGGAGAACCTGCGCATCCTGGTGATCGACGACGAGCGCACCATCCTCGAGGGCCTGACGGTGGTGCTCGCCAACTGGGGCGCCGAAGTGCTGGCCGCGCAGACGCGCGCCGAAGCGCTGGCGCTGGCCGACGCCTGGGAGCAGCCGCCGGACGTGGTGGTGAGCGACCTGCTGCTGCAGGGCGGCGACAACGGCCTGGACGTGATCGCCGCGCTCGAGCGCCACCCGCGCGGCATCGGGCCGGGCACGGCACGGCTGCTGGTCACGGGCGAGACCAAGCCGGACCGCCTGCGCGAAGTGGCGAGCGCCGGCATCGCAGTGCTCTACAAGCCGGTGTCGCCGCGCGTGCTGCGCCAGGCGATCCAGACGCAGCGCGCGGCGGTGCTGTCGAACGCCGACGCCTGACGAGGGTAGTGCGTCGGACATAGGCCAAGCGGCTGCCGCGCTGTGATCTTCATCACAGCGGCGCGGGGCTGCGGACACCGACATAAGCCCTCTGCCTTATCGCGCGAAGCAGGCGGCTTCCGTACATTGGGTGCTGCACCTGCTGCAGCCGCAGCCCAAGTTTGTTGCCGTGAACCCTCTCATCTCGCTCCTCCGGAAACGGCGACGCCAAGGCGCCTGCGCCGTGCTGGCCCTGGTGTGCATGGCGCAGCCCGCGGCCAGTGCCGCGGCGGCCGAGCTCACGGTGCTGGTGGGCGACGAGCTCCCGGCGCATGCCGAGTTCGTGCAGCACCTGCGCGCGAGCCAGGAGCCCGGCAGCCGCTTCGAACTGGTGCGGCTGGCCCCGGGCGGCGCCGAAGCCGCGCAGCCGGTGGAAACGGCCCGCGCCGAACCCGAGTCCGAACGCGGCGCCAATGCCGGCGTGCGCACGCGCAGCCTGCGCACCGCGCCCGCGAACGCCGCGCTCACCCTCGCGGTGGGCGCGCCCGCTGCACGCGCCGCGCTGGAGCGCCCGGGCCAGCAGCCGCTGGTGCTCGCGATGCTGAGCCGGCTCGACTACGAGAGCCTTCGCGCCAGCAGCCCGGCGCTCAAGCGCGGCGACCGGCGTGTGGGCGTGCTGCTGCGAGATCCGGCCATGGCGGACCAGCTCGCGCTGATCGGCGCGGTGCTGCCGCAGAAGCACCGCATCGGCGTGGTCGCCACGCTCGAATCCGAACCGCTGGTGCGCGAGCTGCAGCGCGCCGCGCAGAACGGCAATCCGCCCTGGGACATCCAGGTGGAGTACGCACCCGACAACAGGTCGCTGGCCGGCGCGCTGCACTCGGTGCTGCCGCGCAGCGATGCCCTGCTGGTGCTGCCCGACCTGATCGGCGACAACCAGGCCGCCACGCTCTCGGTGCTGCGCGCCGGCGCCGGTGCGGGCCTGCCGGTGTTCGGTGCCAGCGAAGGGCTGGTGCGCTCGGGCGGCCTGGCCGCCGCCGTCTCCACGCCGGCGCAACTGGCCCAGCAGGCGCGCCAGCTCGGGCAGAAGCTTGCGAGCGGCGCCGGCGGCAGCACCAACCCGCTGGTCGAATCGGCTGCGCCCGCGACCGTGCGGGTCAACGTCACCGTGGCGCGCGGACTCGGCCTGCGCCTGCCCGAGGAACGGGAACTGACCGAGCGGCTCACGGTCGTCCGATGAGCGAGACGCTGCCCTCCCCGGGCGGGCGCGCCGATGCATCGGCGCCGCTTCACCCCACCGCGCCGACGCCCACGCTGCTGGTGCGCGGCAACCTGCAGCGCGACCTGTTCCGGCTCGGCGTGGTGCCGTGCGCCGCGGTGGCGCTCGCGCTCACGGGCTGGTTCACCCACAGCCGGCTGCAGACGCTCGAGGCCGCCTTCGACGCCGAGGGCCAGGCGGTGGCGCGCCAGGTGGCGGCCATGTCCGACCTGAGCCTTTATGCCGGCGACCTGCCCGCGCTGCAGAACGTGGCCAATGCCGCGCTGCGCGGCGGCCAGGTGATGCGCGTGGAAATCAGCAACAGCGCCGGCGTCTACGTGACGGCCGGTCCCAAGGCCTCGTCGCTCGCGCAGCTGCGCATGTTCACCTCGCCGGTCACGCTGCGCGAAGCCTCGCGTGCCAGCGCCTTCGCGCCGGCCGGCTCCACCGCCGCCGGCGACACGCCCATCGGCCTGGTGCAGACCTTCCGCGACACCACGGCCTATGCGCGCGAACGCAGCCGCTCGCTGATCGCGAGCATCGGCATTGCGCTGGTGGCGCTGCTCGCAGCCTGGGCCTCGGTGCGCCACATGGCGCGCACGGTGGCACGGCCGCTGCGGCGCATCTCGCGCACCGTGGCCGCGCTCGAGGCCGGGCACTTCGAGGCGCGCTGCGATGTGGCCGAGGGCGACAGCCGCGCGTCCACCGGCAATTCCGGCAGGGGCCGCGCGCACGAGCTCACGGTGCTCGCGCACGACATCGACCGCCTGGCCGAACGCCTGCAGCGCAACCGGCAGATCAGCGAGGAGCGCGTGCGCGAGGCCACCGCGGTGGCGCTGCAGCGCATGGCCGAGGCCGAGCAGGCGGCGCTCTCGCGCGCCCGCTTCCTGGCCGCGGCCAGCCACGACCTGCGCCAGCCGCTGCATGCCATGGGCCTGTTCATCGACGGCCTGCTGCCGGGCGCCAGCCCCGCGCAGCGCCCCGCCATGCTGCGGCTGCAGGAGAGCACCGAGTTCATGGGCGTGCTGCTCGACGACCTGCTGGAGATCTCGCGGCTCGATGCCCAGGTGCTGACGCCGGCGATCACCAAGGTGCCGCTCGCGGCGCTGTTCGACCAGCTCGATGCGCAGCATGCCGCCACCGCGGTCGAAACGCATGTGCGCCTGCGCTGGAGCGACCGCGGCCTGGCGGTGCGCAGCGACGCCGCGCTGCTGCAGCGCATCGTCGGCAACCTGGTGGCCAATGCGCTGCGCCATGCGCCGGCCGGCGGCACCGTGCTGGTGGCCGCGCGCCGCGCCCGCGGAAAGAACGGCGACAGCGTGCGCATCGAGGTGCGCGACAACGGCATCGGCATCGCGCCCATCCACCAGGGCCGCATCTTCGAGGAGTTCTACCAGGTGGCCAACACCGAGCGCGACCGGCGCCGCGGCTTCGGCCTGGGCCTGGCGATCTGCGCGCGCATCGCGGCGCTGCTGGGCACCCGCATCACGCTGCGCTCGGCGCTGCAGGCAGGCAGCACCTTCGCACTCAGCTTGCCCGCGGCCCATGCGGCCGACGCCACCGCGCCCGAGCCCGTGCCGCTCGCGCTGACGCCGCTGGCCGGCCTGCACTGCATGGTGGTGGACGACGACCCCGCCATCCTCGACGGCAGCCGCGCGCTGCTGGAGCAGTGGGGCTGCCAGGTCGAATGCGTGGCCACGGGCGCCGAGGCCATCGCGCGGCTGGGCACGGGCGATGTGCATTTCGACGCGGTGCTGTGCGACCTCCAGCTGGCCGGCGACGGCGACGGCATGGACGTGATCGACGCCGCCAGGCGCCTGCAGCCCGATGCGCTCGCGGTGCTGGTCTCGGGCGCCACCGGGCCCGAGGTGCTGCAGCGGCTGCGCCATGGCGGCGTGATGCTGCTGACCAAGCCGGTCGCGCCGGCCAAGCTGCGCGCGCTGCTCACCACGCGGCGCCATGCGCACGCGGCCTGAATGGCACGCCCTCCTCCATCACCTTCGACGACGCCATGCTCGACACCGCCGCCCTCAAGGACATCCGCCCCTTCGTCGCCACGCCCAGCTACAGCGGCGCCATGACCAGCCTCTACGTGCGCAGCCTGCTGGGCCTGGTCAATGCGGCGTGGACGCATGGTTTCGCGATGCAGACGCGCTTCCTCGACGGCGACAGCCTGCTCACGCGCGCGCGCAACCGGCTGGTGGCCGAGTTCATGGCCGATGCGCAGTGGACGCACCTGTTCTGGATCGACGCCGACGTCGGCTTCGCGCCCGATGCGGCGCTGCGCCTGCTGCTGTCCGGCCGCGAGGTGGTGGCCGGCGTCTACCCGCACAAGCACGATGGCTGGCCGGCCCAGGGCCTGGCGCGGCCGCTGCCGGCGGGCGCCACGCAGGCCGACTTCGACGCACTGCATGCGCGCTATCCGCTGAACCTGCGCCACACGCCGACGCAGGCCGACGCCGACGGCTTCGTCGAGGTGCTGGACGCACCCACCGGCTTCATGCTGATCGCCCGCGGCGTGTTCGAACGCATGGCCGCGGCCATGCCCGAGCTGCGCTACACCCCCGAGGCCGGCGACCACGCCAATGCGCACCTGCCGCACTGGCGCTTCTTCGACACCCAGTTCGAGCCCGCCACCGGCCGCTACCTGAGCGAGGACTTCGCCTTCTGCCGGCGCTGGCAGCAGCTGGGCGGCCAGGTGTTCGTCGACCTGCAGTCGCGCCTGTCGCACCAGGGCCTGAAGACCTGGCACGGCGACCTGCCGCGCGCGCTGGGCGCACTGGGCGACCACGGCCTCCCGGGATGAGCCGGCGCGCCGGGTCCGTCATGCCCGCCGGGCCGGCGGATCGAAGGTCCACCGCACCCGCAGCAGGCCCCAGAGTTCCTCCGGTGTCAGGCCAACTCCGGCCGAGCGCAGCAGCTCGTCGTGCAGCCCCTCGGGCGGCGGCAGGCCGGCCTGCAGATAGGTGGCCCGCCAGTGCGATTCGTACAGCACGGTGCTCTGCCGGGTCCAGCGCACCCGCAGCCCGTGGTGCTGCATGAGCCAGCACATCGCCCGGTCGCACACGGGGGTCAGCGAACGCGGCAGCTGCGACCAGGCGCCCCAGAGAAACCCGGCCGAGCGGGCCAGGCTGATGCAGTTGGTGTCCACGAAATCCGAGCCCGGCGCCTCGTCCGGCGGAACGATGCGCAGGTGCTCGTGGCCCGGCAGGAACATGTACCGGGAAGAGAACACCGCATCGACCGGCCGGCCCCGCTCCCGGGCCTCGGCGTAGGCCTGCACCACCGAGGCAACGTGGCCGGGCAGGAACAGGTTGTCCGCGTCCAGGAAGCACACCATGTCGGCGCCGTCGGCCAGCGCGCACAGCGCGCCGATGCCGCGCGGCGTGCAGCCGAAGTTGGCGTTGCCGTGCGGCAGCGGGATGTGCCTCACCTGCGGCCATTCGGCCAGCAGCCCGGGCTGCGGAAGACCGTCCGCCACCATGTAGTGCACCACCTGCGGATGGCCCTGCGCGCGCACGCTCTGCATGCAGCGGCGCAGCACGGCTGGCGGCTCGCGGTGATAGGGGGTGACCACAGCCACCCTGAGCGGCGCGTCGTTCACCTCAGCTTCCGCGGTCCGCCAGTACGGGGATGGTGCGGGCCGCGGGCCGCGCCGCGGGAAAGAGCGCGGCCGGGCGGCGCGAGGCGCAGGTGCTGGTCTCCCGTCGCACGCTGTGGCTGATGCCGCAGAACTGGTTGCACCCGCGCATCGCCGTGCGGACGAACTCCGCCTCGCGCCAGAACAGGCGCAAGTCGCCGGGCTTGTCCAGCCGCATGCCCGGAAAGCTGCCCGAGAAGCACAGGCGCGCCACGCCATAGTGGTCCACCATGATGTTGCGCTCGTAGGTGTTGCAGATGTGTTCCGGCGTGCGCGTGTGCGAGCCCCAGCCGCGCGCCGCGTCCGGGCAGGCGCGCAGCGTGGAGAAGTACATGTGGACCTGATGCAGCCAGAGCGGGTTCAGCCCCAGGCGGAAGCGCTGGTCGCAGCGGCGGATCACCTCGACCAGCCGGTCCGGATCGACGTCGCGGTGGGCCGCGAAGAACGGATCGACCAGCGCCATCTGGCCGAAGCTGGGCTGCAGGAAGTTCAGCTTCAGCTTGTCGGCGCCCAGCTCGTCCAGCACGAAGGCGTAGAAGTCCTCCAGCTCGAGGTAGTTCTCGTCGAAGATGAGGCCCATCACGTTGATCTTCGTATCGCTGCCCGGCGCGCGCGAGCGCGCCGCCAGCAGCAGGCGCAGCGCATCGGCCGCCTTGCCGAAGGCGCCCTTCACGCCGCGCGTGCGGTCGTGCAGGGCCGGCCGATGGCTGTTGAGCGACACCGAGATGCCATGCGGGCCCTCGCGGATCATGCGCTCGGCCATGGCCTCGTCGCGCACGCGGGTGCCGTTGACGACCGACAGGCAGGTCAGGCCCAGTTCGCGGCAGCTGCGCGAGATGTGGAAGTAGTCTTCCAGGTCGAGCATGCTCTCGCCGCCGCAGATCACCACGCTGCCCCGGGGATTCATCCCGGCGAACTCCGCCAGCAGCTCGCGCCGGCGCGCCGCGCCGAGGTAGCGCGCGCGGTCGGCGTCGTCGAGCTTCCAGAAGTCGCAGTGCTCGCAACGCAGGTTGCAGCGCTTGTTGGTCTGGAGGAACAGGAACAGGGGCGGCGGCAGTTCCACGGCCAGGTCCGCTCTCAGAAATCCGCGCAGCCGTTCTTGCGGTCCGTGGCCACGCAGCTCGTGAGGTTGGGCCGCGAACGCACGCGCGACCATTCGCGCGCCAGCAGGTCGCCGTCCTGCTGCGCACGTTCGCCCTCCAACGGCCCGGTGGCAAAGCAGATCGGCGGCGCGCCGAGGTTGCGGTCGAAGGTGTAGGTGTTGGTGTTGGGCAGCTCGCGCACCAGGTCCGAGCCCGGGAAGTCCGGCCGGCGCAGGTTGGCCGTCACGGTCAGCGTCCCGGGCACCACGTCCACCGCATAGCCGGCCGCCGAGGTGAAGCTGCCGTTGATCGCATAGCGCCCCGCGGGGCTGAAGATGCCGGCCAGGCTCGTGGGCGTGCCCATGAAGCCGGCCGTGCCGTCGCCCAGGATCAGCCCGCCGATGGTGAAGCCGAAGGGCGGGTTGGCCATGCCGAAGGGCCGGCTGGCGTCGCCGATGACCACCGTGGCCCGCGGCTGCTGGGCATAGATGAAATGGTTGTCGCCCGGCGTGATGCTCACGGTGCACAGCCCCAGGTAGGCGCAGTGGAACAGGTTGGGGGTGGCGCCCGAGCCGGCGAGGCCGCCGCGCGACTCGCCCACCCAGGTGTCGGCCCAGATGCGCCAGGGCGCGCCGCCCAGGCTGCCGCCGCCCGCATTCTGGAAGCGCGCCGCGGCCACCAGGTCGGTGCCCGAGGTGCTGGTGACGGCGGTGTCCAGCGTGAGGTCGCCCGAGAGCGTGCGCACGAACACCGTGTCGGCCGCCATCGAGGTGGCCGACACCACCTGCGGCTGGTTGGTGCCGGCGTCGAAGCCGGTGACCGACAGCGCGCCGATGCGCACGCCATCGACGTCCTGGTAGCGGAAGGCGCCGGCGGCGCCGCCGCCCAGCGTGTTCTCGCTCACGTTGTTGGCCGCCTGGTCCAGCAGCACGCTGCCGCGGCTGGAGCGCGCCAGCAGGTGCTGGGCGGTGATCGGTGCTTTCACCGTCTGCGTGATGTCGCCGGCCGAGAGCAGGCCCAGTCGGTCCGCCGTGACGGCGCCGTTCAGCACGATGCCGCCGGCGCCGCCGCCCACGCCTTCGTTCTGCAGCGTGAGTGCGCCGCCGGTCGCCACCGGCCCGGCCACGGTGATGGTGCCTGCGTGCGTGTTGCTGCCCACCACCACGCTGGGCGCATTCAGGCGCGACATCAGCGCATCCGACAGCGTGAACCCGCCCCCCGCCGCACCGCCCACGGTGATGGCGGCGGCCGTGGCGTCGAAGGCATTGAGCGACGCGTCCATGCCGCCCGGCCGCAGGTTGATGGTGCCGGCGGCGCTCACCGGCACGTCGATGGCCAGGGCCGGCGCGCTGCCGTCGTTGCTGGCGCGCAGCACCAGGTTGCCGCTGCTTTGCACCTGCGGCGCCGCGCCCGGAGCGCCGGTGGACAAGAGGCCGGGCTGGATCGACACGCCGGGGGTGCCCTGCAGGGAACTGCCGGTCAGCTCGATGCTGCCGCCGCCGGTGGTGGCCAGGCGCGCGCCGTTTTCCAGCCGCACGCCGCTGTCGGTGCCATCGACCACCGCGCTGGCAAACAGGCCCTGCAGCGCGATGCTGCCGCTGCCCGTGGTGATGCTGCTGCCGCCGGTCACCAGCACGCCGTGCGTCGCGTTGAATGCGCTCGAGCCGCGGTCGAAGTCCTGCACGCCCCGCACCAGCACGTTGCCGCTGGTGGTCGAGATGGCGGTGGGAACCGGGACCCCCACGGCCCGCAGGAACAGCGAATCCAGCTGCACCGCGCTGCCGCTCTGGCCCGTGCCGCCGGTCCCGGTGATGGCCACGTCGCCGGTGGCGCTGTCGATGCGCGCTCCGTTGAGGCTCACGCCGCCGCCGGCGATGCTCACGTCGCCGCCGGCGCCCACATCGGACTGGCCGACGCGCGTGTCGATCCGGGTGCCCTGGAGCAGCACGAAACCCGAGGGCGCGCCGGTCTGCCCATTCAGGATCGACACCGCCCCGCCGTTGGTGATGATCTGGTTGTTGAACCTGCTGGTCACCGAATCGTAGATGCCGCCGACGCCATGCGCATGGATGGACACCGCGCCGCCGCCCGTGTCGATGGTGCCGTCCACGTCGATGTTGATGTCGCTGAATGCGGGGCTGCCGCCGACGAAGCCGGAGTCCAGCGTCACGCTGCCGCCGCGCGTGTGCACGTCGCCACTGAGCGCGACGAACTGGGTGGTGCTCGGCCCGTCCGTCTGCAGGCGCAGCTCGCCGCCGCCGGTATCGATACTGGCGGAATTGAAAACCACTTCGGCATAGCCCGTGCCCGTGGCGTGCGCCAGCACGCGGCCCCCGTTGGTGGAGATGACGGCCTGGTCGGCCCCCGTATTGCCGAAGTAATGGACATAGCCGTCGAGCGCACCGCCCGAGCCGGCATTGAAGATCACGTCCATCGGCCCCGTGGTCGAACGGATGATCGGCGCCAGATACGAGCTGGAAAACACGCGGTCGCCGATCGAATGCGCCGCATTCAGTTCGAACACCAGCGGCGCGCTGCCCGCCGTGCGCTCGATCAGCATGCCGCTGCCGAAGCGGATGTCGCCCGCATCCGTTCCCGCAGTGCCCGTGGTGATGGTCACGCTCGTGCCGGTGTTCAGCGCGCTGTTGATGTCGCCGTCCTGGATGGTCGAGGTGGCCACCGGGTCGAAGGGGTTGGTCGGCAGGCTGCCGCCGCCTGCCGCGCCGTGGACGATGGTGACGTCATAGGGATCGACGATCCACCGCCCCGCCAGGCCGGCCGGCGCCGAGGCGTCGACGCGGATGCCGCTCACGTCGAACGAGCCGCCCGAGGTTTCGATCGTGCCGCCGTTGCCGCCGGCGCTGCCGCCCCGGGCCTGCAGGTCGCTAAAGGCGCGCACCGAACGCTCGCCCACGACGGTGATGCTGCCGCCGTTGCCGCTGCCCAGGGCGTTGGCCAGCAGCGTGAGGTTCGGGCCCACCGAAACCACGCCCGTGTTCTCGTTGCCGGCGCCGGCCGCGGTGCTGCCGCGGATCTCGATGCTGCCGCCGCCGCCCGTACCGCTGGCGTCCGCGAGGCCGCTGGCGTCCGCCGTCGATTGCGCGAGGATGTTGCGCCCCGTCACGCCGATGCTGCCGCCCATGCCGGTGGCGCTGGCGGCATCGAGCAGCGTGCCCTCGAAGGCGCCGGCTGTCAGGCTCACATCGCCCGTGCCGGCCGCGACCCGGATGCTGCCGCCCGCGGCATGCAGCCCGTCGGTCTGCTGGGACGACGAAAGCCGCACACCAAAGGGGGTGACCGTCGCGTCCAGCGGCGCGAAGCCCAGCGCCGCGCCGTTGCCGTCATAGCCGAAGCCCGCGCTGCCGGCCGTGCCGGTGATCGCGATGCTGCGGCCTGCGCCGGCCTCGACCCGCGTGTCATCGATCATCACGCCATTCGAAGCGCCCACGGTGTAGCTGGAACCGAATTCGACAGCTTGCGTGCGCAGGCCGGCGGCCATGCCCGACAGGTCGCCGCCCTGGCCCGTGATGCGCACATCGCCGCCGGTGGCCAGCTTCGCGCCGGTGATCCGTACGCCGGCGCCGTCCGGGGGCTCGCCGACCGGGCCGCCGCCGGTCCAGTCGCGCACCGTCCCGGTCAGGGCGATGTCGCCGCTCGCCGAAGACAGTGCGACCGAATAGTCGTCGCCGTTCAGCCGCACGCCCGAGCCTCCCGCGGCGCCGCGGCCGGCCAGGGTGATGCCGCCGGCCTGCGTGCGGAGCGTGCTGTCGCCGTCGATGCGCACACCATCGGTGGCGCTCAGGAAGCCGCTGCCCACCTCGGCGGTGCCGCCTTCGCCGCGCAGCGAAATGCGCCCCGCCCCGAGCGTGCTCAAGGTGCTGCCGCCCAGCCAGACGCCGCTGCGAATATCGCCGGCGCCATCGGCGTCCGGGCCCTTGACCTGCCCGCCGATCGCTCGCCCGTTGTCGCTGTCACCCTGCCCGAAGAAGCGGATGTTCCCACCGTTGGCATCGATGCGCGCGCGGTCCAGCCGGATGGCCGCCGCAATGCCGTTGGCCTGGCCGGCCTCGGCGGCGGCCAGGCCCTGCGCGTCGGCATTGAACTCGACGTTCAGCGCGCCGCTGGTGGAAGCGATCGTTGCACCTTGGCCCTCGGCCGCCCAGCGCATGTCGATGTTGCCCACCGAATTCACGCGCAGCGTGGCCGTGCCGCCGCCGTCCTTGATCACCTGGGCGCCGGGCTGGAACACGACGGCGTCGTTGATCTGCGCCACCTTGCTGGACGAACGCGTGGTCAGCGTCACGTCGGTGCCCTGGCTCAGCGCCTTGCCGATGACGCTGGCCGCGATGTTGCCGGCGTCGGCATCGGCCACGATCGAGAGATTGCGTCCCGCCTCGGCCGTCCAGCTGCCGTTGCCGCCGCCTGCATTGCCGCCGGCGGCGATCTGCGCGCCCGCCAGCACGCTCAGGTTGCCGGCCGTGGTGCGGATGCTGCCGCCGGCCACGCCGGCCGCAGTGCCGCTCGCATCCAGCGTGCCGCTCACCTCGAGGCCCGCACCGCTGTCGACCTGCGCGCCGATGGCCTCGAGCACGATCTCGCCGCCGCGCTCGACCAGCGAACGCGCGCGCACCGTGCCGCTCTGGTTGACCACCTGCTGCACCAGCCCGGAGGCGCCCACCAGCACCACGCGCCCGCCGTCGGCCGTGATGGTGCCGGTGTTCATCACCAGCGCCTTGGTGGTGGGATCGGTCGCCTGAACGCTGGCCACCGACGTGTTCATGAGCCCGCCTTCGACCGGCACCGTGAACTTCGTCAGCCCGTCGCCCTCGAAGTCCAGCGTCACCCGGGCGCCCGACACGAGGCCCGCCGAGCCGCGCGCCACGTTGATCTCGCCTTCGTTGCGCACCAGCGCGCCGATCAGCCCGAGCGTGCCGCCCTCGCCCACGCTGATGACCGCACCGGGCTGGACCGTCACGCGGGCAATGCTGTTGGCATCGTTGAGGCCGCCGCCGAACAGCAGTTGGCTGCCCTTGCCCACCACGCTGCCCTCCTTGGCGATCTGGCTGTCGCTGATGTCCAGCGTGGACGCCACCAGCCCGCCGACGTTCACCTGGGCGGTGCTGCCGAAGAGAACGCCCGAGGGATTGACCACGAACACGTGCCCGTTGGCCGACAGCGTGCCGTTGATGACCGACTGCTCGATCACTCCGCCGGTGCCCACCACGCGGTTGAGCATCACGCTCGCGGCGCCCATCTGCTGGTTGATGTCCAGCGTCTTGCCGCCGGCCAGCGAAAACGCATTCCAGTTGACGATGGCGTTCATCGTGCTCTGGTTGAGCCTCTGCATGGCCGCCGTGCCATTGGGCGCGACGCTCACATTGCCGAACACCACATTGCCGCTCTGCGGAAAGCCCGTCGGCAGGTTGAGCTGCGCCCAGGCCGGCACCATGCCCATGCAGGCCAGCGACAGCACGAGCGGCCGCACGCGCCAGTGCCGCGGCAGGGCTTTCGCGGAAAGATCATGGTTTCTCATGCTGCCCTCAGAAGGTCTTTTGCGCCTGCACGTACAGCCGCGGGTTGCGCCCGCCGCCGTCGGTGCGCGCCGGGTCGGTGCCGGCGCGCCAGGCCAGCGTGGCGTTGATGGTGAAGTTGCCGGGCCGCGTCCAGCTCAGGCCGATGCCCGCGCCGCGCAAGCTGCGCGAATGGGAGCCGGCATCGAAGATCGTCGGGTTCTTCGTCGGGCGGCCGCGCGCCGCGTCGTAGAACACGAAGGGCGTGAACTCGGCGTCGAACGACCAGCGCCATTCCACGGTGCCGATCACGCCCTGGTCCACCAGCAGTTCGCCCGAGGGGTAGGCGCGCACGGCACGCGCGCCGCCCAGCGAGAGCTTTTCCGAGGCGTCGAGGTTCTTGCTGGCCCACTGCCCGCCCAGCGCCAGGTACAGCGAGTGCCGGGGCAGCACCGCCTGCAGGCGCGAGAGCTGGAAGGTGGCCTTGGTGAAGCCGCCTTCGGTGCGGTGGCCGCCCGGGCCCTGGTCGGTCTGCAGGCTGTCGGCATCGCGGATCGAGAGCCGGCCGTGATAGAGATTGCCGGTGCTCGCCCAGTAGCCGCCGCCCAGCCAGTCGTCGCGGCGCTCCCAGGTCCAGCCCAGGCCGAAGCCGCGCACCCGCTTGCGCGCCGAGAAGTCGACCGCCGTGTACTCGTCGGTGAGCTTCTTGCTGTCGGCCGACAGCCGCAGGAAGAGGTTGTGCTGGCGCTGGCGGATCAGCGGATAGCTCAGCGAGACGTCGAACACGTCGGCCTTGCCCTGGGCGCCCAGCTCCGAAAACTCGCCGCCCAGCTCGTAGTTGACGCGTGCCAGCCCGACGCCGGCGCGCAGGCCGCTGCTGCCGATCGGCGCCTCGTAGGCGACGCGGCCGAACTGCAGCGCATTGCCGTTGGAGACCATGGCGCGCACGTCCAGGTTGTCGCCGATGCCGAAGGGGCTCGCCCAGCGCATCGTGCCGCCGAGGCGGTAGCGGCCGGATTCCTTGGTGCCGTGGTTGTCGGCCTCGGCCGCGAAGGCCCAGCGCGGCGCCGCCGCCACTTCCACCGACAGGTCGGTGGTGCCCGGTTGCGTGCCTTCCTGCAGCGCGGACGAGACCTTGATGCCGGGCTGGTCCGACAGCAGCAGCATCGAGCGCTCGTAGGCCGGCGCGTTCACGGCCTCCCCGGGCTGCAATGGCGCAAGGAATCCGCGCACGCGCGCCTCGCCGACGGGCGCATCGGGTGCAACGATCACCTCGACCTTGCCGAGCCGGCCTTCGATGACGCTGATCTCGACGATGCCGTCGCGCACGGTCTGCACGGGCACCACGGCCTGCGCGAGGAAGTAGCCGCGCTCCTTGTAGCGCGCGGTGATGGCCTGCGCCAGGCTTTCGAGATCGCCGAGCGTGACGTCGCGCCCGATGTAGGGCGCGGTGATGCTCTGCAGTTCCTCGTTGCTCAGTGCCTTGACACCGTTGAGCCGCAGGTCGTTGAGCTTGAACTTGGCGGCGGGAGCTTGCGGCGGCGCGGGCAGGCTTTGCGGTGCCACGGTGCCGGTGGCCTGCGCGAGCGGGCGGTCGCAGCTGCCGCAGGGGTCCTTGGTTGGCAGCAGCGCGTTGGCATCGGGTTCTGCTGCATGTGCGCGCTGGACGGCAACAAGCAGCGTGGCGCTCACCAGGGCGGTGGCGGCAAGGGCGACCGGCGTGGAGCGTTGGATGGCGCGCATCCCGGTTGTTCTTTTCATGTCAGCTCCCCACCGTGAGACGCCAGTTGCCGATCAGGTTGAACGGCGCCCAGAAGAAGGGGTGGGACATCTTGGGATCCTTCAGCACCGCCAGCTGCCCGGCCTGCATCGCCTTCTGGATGTCGCGGCCCTTGGCCAGCTCGCCATAGAGGGTGCTCATGAGCACCGCGGTCGCGTCGTCCGACACCGGCCACAGCGATGCGATCAGGCTCGAGCTGCCGGCCGAGAGAAAGGAGCGCGTGAAGCCCAGCACCTCGTCGCCCTGCGCGATGCGCCCGAGCCCCGACTCGCAGGCCGACAGCGTGACCAGCGCGGTGCCGTCCATCGGCAGGCCGAGGATCTCGTGCGCCTCCAGGAAATTCTGCTTGCCGCCCTCGTTGGCCAGCAGGATGCGCGAGTACAGCGGATCGACCGCATCGGCCTCGGCATGCGCCGCCACGTGCATCAGCGGCGAGCGCGCAGCCACGTCGCGGAACTGCGTCTTGGTGGCCGCGGCGCCCATGTACACCGCGTTGCGCGGGAACAGCTGCGCGAGCTGCTTCACCTCGACCTCGGCGCCGGGCAGGTCGTACTTGTCCTCGATGCGCGGATTGCCGAAGGCGGTGAGCGATGCGCCCACGCGTGGCGAGCGCTGCGCGAGCTGCACCGCGATGCTGATCGAAGGCGCCACCGCCACCGGATGCGTCTCGATCACGTAGCGTCCGTCGAGCCGCAGCGCCTGGAACGGCAGGTAGTGCAGCGGCCCGTGCGGCACCACGATCAGCCGCTGCCCAGGCGCCAGGGCCAGCGGCCCGAGCAGCGCGGCGCCCAGCTTGTCGGCATTGGTGATGGCCGCGCGGCGGCCGCGCACGATGGAGTTGCGGAACACCTCGACCAGCTCGGTGAGCTCCTCGCGGCGCACCGCCACCGTCCTGGCCTCGATGCCGGCCGGGCCGACCACCCACACCAGCAGCCGGTCGGGCAGCGAATGGAACTGCACCACGCGCTCGTCGGGCGCCAGCATGCCCTGCAGCGCGGCCAGGTCCACGGTGGTCGCGGCGCGCTCGTTGATCTTCGCGCGGCCGCGCACCGCATCGAGCAGCGCGCGCGAACGGCTGCGCTCGCTCACCTCGAAGGCCTGCCGCGCATCGCCCGCGTCGCTGTAGATCGCAACGCCGCGCTCGAACACCGACTGCAGGTCCGAGAACAGGCCCATCTTGAATTCTTCGCTGCGGAACCTGGCGCGCACCTGGTCGATGCCGCCCAGCGCGCGCGCCACGGCCTCGGCCGCGGCCTGCTTCTGGCCGAGCGCGAGCTCGCTGCGCGCCACGCCGTCCCAGGCCCAGAGGCGGTAGTACTCGGTGTCGGTGCCGACCTGCCGCGCGGTGAGCGCGCGGTAGAGGTCGCGCGCCTCGGCCGGCTTGTTCTCGGCCAGCAGCAGCCGCGCGCGGGTGCGGTCGAGCTGCGCCGTGAGCGGCGCGTCCCGGGGCGGCGCCATGCCCCCTAGCACCTCGCGCGCCCTGGTGGCGTCGCCCGCTTCGATCAGCGCATTGACGAGCGAGGCCTGCACCAGCGGCGCGTAGCGCGGCGAACTGTTGGCCAGCGCCTCGTCATAGCTGATCACGGCGCCCGCGTAGTCGCCGCGGCGCGTGCGCACATCGCCGATCACCTTCTGCACCGGGCCGACCACCAGCTTGGGGTCGCGCGCCGGATGCTTGAGCGCCTCGCGCGCAAATTCCTCGGCCTTCTCGAGCTGGCCGGAATAGCTGTAGACGATGGCCAGGTCGCGGTTGGCCATGGCCAGCAGGTTCGGATCGCGCGTGGCATTGGCCAGGTGCAGCGCCTTGCTGGCGGCGCGCACGCTCTGGCGGAATTCGCCGGCCTCGGCCAGCGCCACTGCCTGGCTGCAGTACTGGTAGCCCGACAGCTTGACCGCATCCTGCCCGTAGAGCACCGCGCCCTCGCTGGTCAACGCGAGCAAGGTGTCGGTGTCGGCGAGCCGGGCCTGCTCCGCCCGGCCGGCCGCGGCCTCGGCATTCGGCGCCTGCTGTTGCTGCGCCGACGCCAGGGACCCATGGCCCAGCAGAAGAATGGCTGCCAGTCCCAGCGCACCCGCGGCCCCTGCACGACGTGCCGAGCGCTCCCGTTCCGTTCTTCTCGAAAACCACGTCATTGGACCCCCGCGCGCGGCCCGTGTGCCCGCGGTTGCGGGGGTCGACGCCGCGGAAGTGCGCGCCGTTCAGGCCTCGTGGGGAAAGTCTAGGAGCGGCCCCCTGCCGCGCCTATTCGCAAGAAGGCCTAGCGCGAACGGACTAGGGCCTGTTCACGCAGGAATCGCATCGATGTTGGCGCGGTCCCAGTGGCGGTGCTTGGCAATCGCGGCAATGAAGGCCTGCGCGATCTGCGTCGCCTCGCTGGTGTCGCCGAGGTTGGTGACCGGCGTGGCCGCGACGATGACGCCCGCCGGTGCATCGCCCTGCTGCGCGTTGGCACCGATGCCGAGCGTGGAGAGCAGCTGCACGCCGTCGCCCACGGTGCAGATCGCCTTGCAGTGCTTGTACGCCTCGAGCACGAAGTGCACCGCATCGCCCATGCCCGCCAGCGCCGCCACGCCCTGGGCGCCGCCGGGGATCAGCACGGCATCGAACACGACCGATGGCCCGTTGGCAAAGGTCATGTCGACGTCGATCTGCCGCTTCGACGCGCTGGCGATGGTGCCCAGGCGCGCGCCCACCACCTTGCACTTGCCGCCGGCCTGCTCGAGCGCATCGCGGATCGGCTTGAGCGAGGCGGAGTCGATGCCGTCGGCCGCGAGGATCGCGATCTTTCGCGTGCGGATCGAGCCGTCGCCGCTGTCGGCCATGCTGAGCGCGGGCGACTCCTCGATGGGCAGGGTCATGCGGTGCTCGCGGTAGCCCGCGCGGCCCGCGGCCGCCTTGGCGTCCGGCGCGCCGATGCCCAGCGGCTCGGCCACGCGGCGCGCAAGCTTCTCGTCGACGTGCGCCAGGTTGTCGACCATGCGCTGGCGGATGGCCGGCACGTCGACCTTGGAGAGCTCGAAGCGGAAGGCCGCAACGATGTGCTCCTTCTCGGCCGCGCTCTGGCTGTTGAAGAACAGCCGCGCCTGCGTGAAGTGGTCGTCGAAGCTCGGGCTGCGCCGCCGTACCTTGGGCGACTCGAGTTCGTCGGGATGCGGCTGGAAGCCGACGCTGCCGCCGTCGACCCTGAACTCCTTGCCGTCGCCCAGCGAGTTGGGCTCGTAGGCCACCTGGCCGCGCGCGATGGCCTGGCGGTGCATGCCGTCGCGCTGGAAGTTGTGGAACGGGCACACGCTCTTGTTGATGGGCAGCTCGTGGAAATTGGCACCGCCCAGGCGCGAGATCTGCGTGTCGGTATAGGAGAACAGGCGCCCCTGCAGCAGCGGATCGTTGCTGAAGTCGATGCCTGGCACCACGTGCCCCGGATGGAAGGCCACCTGCTCGGTCTCGGCAAAGAAGTTCTCGGGATTGCGGTTGAGCACCAGCCGGCCGATGCGCTGCACCGGCACCATCTCCTCGGGGATCAGCTTGGTGGGGTCGAGCAGGTCGAAGCCGAGCGAATCGGCCTTGTCGGGCGGCACCAGCTGCACGCCGAGCTCCCACTCGGGAAAGTCGCCCTGCTCGATCGCCTCCCACAGGTCGCGGCGGTGGAAGTCCGGGTCCTTGCCCGCGACCTTCTGCGCCTCGTCCCATGCGAGGCCGTGGATGCCGAGCTTGGGCTTCCAGTGGAACTTCACGAAGTGGCTCTCGCCGCGCAGGTTCACGAAGCGGAAGGTGTGCACGCCGAAGCCTTCCATCATGCGCAGGCTGCGCGGAATGGCACGGTCGCTCATCGCCCACATCAGCATGTGGGTGCTCTCGGGCATGAGCGAGACGAAGTCCCAGAAGGTGTCGTGCGCGCTGGCGGCCTGCGGCATCTCGTGGTGCGGCTCGGGCTTCACGGCGTGGATCAGGTCGGGGAACTTCATCGCGTCCTGGATGAAGAACACCGGGATGTTGTTGCCCACGAGGTCGTAGTTGCCCTCGCGGGTGTAGAACTTGACGGCAAAGCCGCGCACGTCGCGCACCGTGTCGGCCGAGCCGCGCGAGCCGGCCACGGTGGAAAAGCGCACGAAAACGGGCGTCTTCGCGTCCGGGTCCTGCAGGAAGTCGGCGCAGGTGAACTGCGACATCGACTTGTAGACCTGGAAATAGCCATGCGCCGCCGAGCCGCGCGCATGCACCGCGCGCTCGGGAATGCGCTCGTGGTCGAAGTGCGTGATCTTCTCGCGCAGGATGAAGTCTTCGAGCAGCGTGGGCCCGCGCACCCCGGCCTTGAGCGAATTGTGGTTGTCCGGGATCTGAAGACCCTGGTTGGTCGTCAGATTGGGCGCATGATCGGTTGCGAATCCATCGAGCTGCTGCTGCTTGGCATTGCTGCCGTCGGTGGCCTTCGAGCGGCGTCCGGCGGCGGCCTTGTTCTGAGGCGTCATCGAGGGTCTTTCATGGGAGGGTCAGCTTCGTTGTCGATAAAAAGGTCCAGCACGTTCACCAGCGCAATTAGGCAGATGAAGCCCGCCACGGCGGCCACCACCCAGAACAGGATTTCATCCCCCCAAGCACCGGTGAGTGAATCGAACAGCGACGACAGATCCATGATTCGCTCCAGCAGATCAGATTGAACACTCGATGCTTGCGCTGCGGCCTCCATGAAGCCACGAAAGCGGGTTCGCGGGGGCAGTTGCGAGCGAATCCAAAGGTTATGTTTTTCTCACACTGTTACCCGTAGTGGCGCCTCGCCCGCGCTTGTGGGAGAGGCGGCGTCTACGCGGTAGGAGCGCACCGACAGCGGCTGGCTGCCGCCTACGCGGGCCGGCGTGTCGGCCCGCATCCGCGCCGCAAGCGCAGCCGTACCATCGAACGCAGGCGGCACGAAGCCTGCTTGGGCATCCGTGGACCGAAGCCATTCACTCAGGGAAGAAAGAAAGAACATGCAGATCAAGATCGGTTACGACATCGAACTCGCCGTCACGGCCCCCACCGCACTGGTCTACATGCTGCATGTCCACCCCTCGCGCGCGGCGGACCTGCAGGACGGCGAGCACGTCACCCTCACGCCGCCGCTGCATACCGACTACTACATGGACGGCTTCGACAACCATTGCGCGCGCGTGCGGATTCCCGCGGGCGTGCAAAGCGTGCGGCTGCGCAACCATGCGGTGGTGTTCGATCCGGGCTGGGCCGACCCGGTGGATTTCAGCGCCGTCGAGCACACGGCAGCGGACCTGCCGGTCTCCACGCTGCCCTTCCTGCTGCCGAGCCGCTACTGCGAGGTCGACAGCGAACTGCTCGCGTTCGCCTGGAGCAACTTTTCCAGCGTGGCACCGGGCTGGCACCGCGTGCAGTCCATCTGCGACTTCGTGCACGAGCACCTGCGCTTCGACTACCAGAGCGCGCGCGCCACGCGCACCGCGCTCGAGGGGTTCCGCGAGCGCACGGGCGTGTGCCGCGACTTCGCCCACCTGGCGATCACGCTGTGCCGCTGCATGAACATTCCCGCGCGCTATGCCACCGGCTACCTGGGCGACATCGGCGTGCCGCCCGTGCCCTCCCCGATGGACTTCAGCGCCTGGTTCGAGGTGTACCTGGGCGAGCGCTGGTACACCTTCGATGCGCGCCACAACGTGCCGCGCATCGGCCGCATCGTGATTGCGCGCGGACGCGACGCGGCCGACGTGCCGATCACCATGGTGTTCGGCGCCAACTCGCTCAAGCGCTTCGAAGTGACGACCGAAGAAGTGCCGCAGTAGGTCCGCGGCTTCGCTCAGGCGGGCAGGAAGCCAAGCATCTCCATGGCAGCGCGAAGGCCGGTGCGGCTGCGCTCCATCGCGTCCCAGGGCGTGTTGCCGGTGGCCAGGCGCGGGCCGATGTTCGCCACCGTCCAGTGGGCGGCGCTGTCCAGGTCGGGCAGCTCCTCCCACGCCAGCGGCACCGACACGCCCATGCCCGGCCGCGCGCGCGCCGACCACGCGCTGACGGTGGTGGCGCCGAAGCCGTTGCGAAGATAGTCCGCGAAGATCCGGCCCACGCGGTTGCGCGGCCCGCTCTTGGCCACGAAGCGCTCGGGCACCGTGCGCGCCAGGTGCTCGACGACGGCGCGCGAGAAACCCCGCACCTCGTCCCAGCCGAACTGGCGCCGCAGCGGCACCACCACGTGCAGCCCCTTGCCGCCGCTGGTCTTGAGGAACGACGGCAGGCCGAGCTCGTCGAGCAGCACGCGCACCAGCAGCGCGGCTTCCTGCATCTGCTGCCAGTCGATGCCTTCGCCGGGGTCGAGGTCGAAGGTCATGCGGTCGGGCTTGCCGATGGCGCGCGAGGTGGCGTTCCAGGTGTGGAGTTCGACGGTGTTGAACTGCGCCGCGCCGACCAGCGCCTCGGCGGTGTCGATCTGCAGCAGCGGGTCGTGGCCCGGGTCGAGCGCAGGATCGAGCAGCCTGATGCCCGCGATGTCGCTGTGCTGCGCATGCTTCTGGAAGAACAGCTCGCCGCCCACGCCGTCGGGGGCGCGCACCAGCGCCACCGGGCGCCCCTCGAGGTGCGGCAGCATCAGCGGCGCAACACGCGCGTAGTAGGCCGCGAGATCGCCCTTGGTGAGGCCGCTGGCGGCGTCGATCACGCGCTCCGCGTGGGTGATGCGCGGCGCCTTCTGCGCCGTGGCCATGCGCCCGCTCATGCCGCGCGGCGCCGGGTGGTGGCGCTCTTGGCCGCGCTGCGCTTGCGTGCGGCGCTGCCGCTGCTGCCTTTTGCGGCGGTCTTGCCATGAGCCCGGGGCTTGGCCTTGGGCCTGGGCTTGGCCCTGGTGGCCGCTGGCGCCTCTTCTTCATCGTCGCTGTCTTCGCTGGCCGCAGCCGCCTTGCCGGCGCCACCGCCCTTGCGCAGGCTGCGCTGCAGCAGCTCGGTGAGGTCGATGATCTTTGCGCCGCGGCTCTCGAGCGCCTGGCCCTCCTCGGGCTCGATCTGGGTCACGGTCTCGGTCTGGCCCGCCGCCACCTTGCGGTCGACCAGCCGCAGGATCTCGTCCTTGAACTCGTCCTTGTAGTCGTCCGGGTCCCACTCTGCGCTCATGTCCTCGACCAGCTGCTCGGCCATCTTGATCTCGTGCTCGCGCAGCCCCGCCTTCTTCGCGTCTTCCGACGGCAGCGGGAGCTCGGTCCAGGGCCGGATGTCGGCGCCCCAGCGCAGCAGGTTCAGCACCAGCCCCGGGCCCACGGGCACGAGCGCGGCCAGGTGCTGCTTGGTCTGGATCACCACGCGCGCCACGCCGATGCGCTGGGTGCGCTGCAGCGTTTCGCGCAGCAGCGCGTACACCTTGGTGCCGCGGTTGATGGGCGCCACGTAGTAGGGGCGCTCGAGATAGACGAAGGGAATGCCGTTGGCGGGCACGAAGCTCTCGATCTCGATGGTCTGCGTGGTCTTGGGGTAGGCGTCGGCAATTTCCTTGTCGCTCAGCACTACGTATTCGCCATCTTCGTACTCGATGCCCTTGACGATGTTCTCGCGCGCGATCTCCTTGCCGGTCTTCTTGTTGATGCGCTTGTAGCCGACCGGGTCCATCGTGCGCTTGTCGAGCCAGTCGAAGTCGATGCCGTGGTCGGTGGTGGCCGAGTACAGCGCCACCGGGATGTGGACGAGGCCGAAGCTGATCGCGCCCTTCCACAGGACGCGCGGCGCGGGGGCTTTTTTCGAGACTGCCATGGGCACACTCCTTCAGCCTCGAGACTCTGCGCCGCGCGCCGCTGCGCGATGTAGGAGCGCGGCGGCGCCTGCCGTAGGGCTCACCGGCATTTTTCTCCCTCCCCTTTCGGGGGAGGGTTGGGGTGGGGGCAAGCGGCGTGTCTACCGGGCGCTCTGCCGCCCCCATCCCAGCCTTCCCCCAGAGGGGGAAGGAGCGGATGCTTCAGGCCACAGAGCCGAGCACCCGCTCGCTCGGTCGCGCGAAGTAGAACCATTCGGCGCCGGGCAGCGCGAGCGCGTTGGGAAAGACGATGAATCCGTCGTCCGGCGCGCTCACCAGCGTGCCGTCGTGGCGCATGCCGATGGGTTCGCCGCGCTGCACCGCATCGAAGGTGGCCCAGTCGCGCACGAAGCTGTCGTCCTCGTGCAGCCGGTCGGTCACGCTCGCCAGGCGCAGCAGCCGGGGCGGCGCGGGCGGCGTGCCCGCCAGGCCCCGGGGCAATGCCGCCATGCCGAGCAGCGCGAGCGCGCGGCGGATGGCGCGCCAAGCCACCTCGGGCGCCTTCGGGTCGCGGTGCTGGCCGCATTCGAGCGTGACGCCGTAGCCGCCGCAATTGCGGATGTACTCGTTGGTGCCGCGGCCGAAGTCGATCGCATCGTCGCCGACCGCGATGCCGGCGGAGCGCTGCGCGAGCCCGGCGGCGTAGATGTCGAGCCAGCCCTCCACCACGATCGGCGTGCCCAGGTGCAGCGCCAGCAGCCCTTCCTCGCTGGCGCGCGCAAAGGGCTCGAGCGTGCCGGTGTTGTCGCGCGGGCCGATCATCGCGAAGGCCTCGCCCTCGCTCTGGAAGGAATGCAGGTCGAGCAGCACGTCGTGCCGCGCGATGATGGGGCACAGCACGTTGGTGACCCGGTCTTCGTAGTCCGCGGGCGCCTCGCTCGGCTTGAACAGGCGGTTGAGGTTGCGCTCGCCTTCGCGCTGCAGGCGCCGCCGCGCCAGCGGGTTGGCGACCGGTACCAGCGTGAGCTGCCCGCGCCGCAGCCCGAAGCTGCCGCCGTCGAGCTCGGCCAGCACGCGCTCGATGCCCGCGGTGCCGCAGGTTTCGTCGCCATGCACGCCGCCGAGCACGAGCAGCCGCGGGCCCGGCTCCAGCGCGGCGAAGGTGTGGATGCGCAGGTTGTCGGTGGTTGCGGCGGCGGCAAGGGAATCGGAGGACATCCCGGCGATTATTGCGGAGGCCTTCCCCTGCGCGCAAAGCCGCTACTCCTTTCATAGCGGCGCGTCGAGCGCGGCCCGGCGTGCCGTGCCTACAGGGCGTGCCTGGCCTGTCCTACCGGCCGCGGCCGTGGCGCCATGCAGGCTCGCGGCAGATGCAGGCAGGACAGACAGACAGACACCGCGAAGGAACAGAAGGCCATGAACAGCAGCAAGCCCCGCACCAAGGATCCGGTCGAACCGAGCGACCCGCTGCGGGACGCCGGCGGCGGCAACACCAAGATCGAACAGGGCGGCGATTCGGCGCCGCGCCTGCCGCACGAGCACGACCAGTCTTCCGACAGCCAGGAAGCGCAGGACGGGCAGCCGCCCGAAGTCGGCCGCAAGGGCCACGAGGACATCGAGCGCGGCAGCGTGGACACCGACCGCGGGCCGGTGGCGGACCGCGTCTACAACGACAAGGTCAAGCGCTGACCGAAGTTCCTACTTGCGGCCCACGCCTGCGAGCTGGTCGCGCATGGACGAGATCACCGCCGCGTAGTCCTTGGCGTTGAAGATCGCGCTGCCCGCCACGAAGGTGTCGGCGCCGGCGGAAGCCACGCGCGCGATGTTGTCGGCCTTGATGCCGCCGTCCACCTCCAGGCGGATGTCGCGCCCGCTCTGCTCGATGCGCTTGCGCGCGAGTTCGATCTTGCGCAGCGCCGAATCGATGAAGCTCTGCCCGCCGAAGCCGGGGTTCACCGACATGATCAGGATCAGGTCGATGTCGTCGATCGCCCAGTCGAGCGCCTCCAGGCCCAGCCCCGGGTTGAACACCAGCCCCGCCTTGCAGCCCGCGGCCTTGATGGCCTGGATGCTGCGGTTCACGTGCGGCGAGGCGTCGGGGTGGAAGCTGATGTAGTCTGCGCCCGCTTCGGCGAAGGAGGCGGCCAGCGCGTCGACCGGCTGGATCATCAGGTGCACGTCGATCGGCACCGCCTCGCCGTCGGCCGTTTTGGCGTAGGGCTTGAGGGCCTTGCAGATCATCGGGCCGAAGGTCAGGTTCGGCACGTAATGGTTGTCCATCACGTCGAAATGGATCCAGTCGGCGCCGGCGGCGATGACCTTGGTCAGTTCGTCGCCCAGGTGGGCGAAATCGGCCGAGAGAATGGAGGGGGCGATGCGGAACGGCGTGCTGCTCATGCGCCGATTGTCGCAGCCGGCGGAAAACCCGGAAAGCAGTGCAAGAGAAGGCTCCAGTTACCATCGCGCGCATGCCGCACAGCCCCATCCGCATCCAGGTCGAACCGCGCTATCTCGCAGACCAGTCCTCGCCCAAGGACAAGATCTACACCTTCGCCTATACCGTCACCGTGACCAACGAGGGCGAGACCAGCGCCCAGCTCATCGCCCGCCACTGGCTCATCAACGACGCCTCGGGCCATGCGCAGGAGGTCAAGGGCCTGGGCGTGATCGGCCAGCAGCCGCTGCTGGCGCCCGGCGAATCGTTCCGCTACACCAGCGGCTGCCGCCTGCAGGCGCCCAGCGGCACCATGCACGGCAGCTACTTCATGGTGACCGAGGACGGCGAGCGCTTCGACGTGCCGATCCCGATGTTCGTTCTGGAGGCCGACATCGGCGGAACCCCCGTTTCACGGGTGCTTCACTAGCACCCCCCAGGCTTCGCGCACTCCGTGTCGCTGCACCAACCCCCTACCGGGGGCAACACCAGCGGCCCGGCAAAGCCGGTTCCGCGGTGCACTTGGCTCGCCCCCAGTCTTCGCGCACTTCGTGTCGCTTCGCCAACCCCCTACCGGGGGCACACCAGCGGCCCGGCAAAGCCGGTTCCGCGGTGTTCCTGGTCCTGATTACATTTTTTGTTCTTTTATCAAATGGCTGCTGCATCGCTTGACCTGCAGGGGCTGCTGGCCCGGCTCGATCCGACGGCGGACGTGGCGCAGCGCCACATCTGGCTGATCGACGTCTTCGACTGGCTGCGCGGCGACCGCGCCTCGCCGCAGGCTGCGGTGGGACGCGTGTCGCTGCTGCTCGACGCGGTCGAGGCGCGTCCCGAATTGCGCGAGCGCCTGCGCGCATGGTGGCGCGCCTTCACGCGGGCGGTCGATCTGACCGCGCTGCTCGCGGACTACGGCTTTGCGCCGCGCACCGCCTTCGTGAGCGAGCTCACCGAACGGCTGCGCCGCAAGATCCTGCCCGGCACGCCCGAGACCACCGATGCCTCGGATCTTTTCCGCATGGTGCTGCCCGGCGCGTTCGATGCGGGCTGGATCGCGCTGCTGGACGACGCACAGCTCGCGCGCATCGGCAATCTGCTGGCCGACGCCGCGCTCGACGACATCGACGGCGCGCCGCGCTGGCGCCACACCGTGATGGACGCCGTCACCTACTGCAGCAGCCAGGTGGTGGCGGCCGGCTTCTCGCCCGAATTGCGGCTGCGCATGAGCGCCGCGAGCGAGAGCCGCGCCTTCCATGCGCTCATGTCCGACCTCGACGCGCTGCGCGAGCATATGTTCCGCGCCCCTCGCGACGAAGACGCGCTGCAGGCTGCGTTCGTGGCCTTCCGCGACCGGCTCGACGCCTGCCGTGCCAGCGCCTCCTCGGTCTACGCGCACCTGGAAGACAACGGCATCTCGGTCGGCCTGGTGTTCCGGCTGCGCCAGCTGCGCGAGCGGGTGCTGCGCATCCGCGAACTGCTCGATTGCCTGGTGTCGGCCACGCCCGCGCCCAGCGTGGCACGGCTGGTGGGCCGCCTGGTGCTGGCCGGCGGCGAACGCAACAGCATCCGCGCGCTG
The DNA here is from genome assembly GCF_014852545.1 of Variovorax sp. VRV01. Classification (NCBI taxonomy): domain Bacteria; kingdom Pseudomonadati; phylum Pseudomonadota; class Betaproteobacteria; order Burkholderiales; family Comamonadaceae; genus Variovorax; species Variovorax sp. VRV01. The sequence goes on along the minus strand of NZ_JACVBS010000005.1, from coordinate 302,241 downwards.
ATCGCGTCGAACTCGTCGATGCTGGCGGCCAAGGTGACCGAGCGCAGCGCCGAGACCGGCGAGCACTACATCACGCGCGACCGCGCCAGCTACCTGCAGATGGTGCGCAAGGCGGCGGGCGGCGGCGCGCTCACCGCGCTGACGGTGCTGCTCAAGTTCGGCATCTATTCGCTCGCGCTGTCGGCCTTCTGGAGCGGGCTCTGGTCGGGCCTGATGTATGCCGCGAGCTTCGTCGCGATCCAGCTGCTGCACCTGACGCTGGCCACCAAGCAGCCCGCGATGACGGCGCCCGCCATGGCAGCGCGGCTGCGCGACATCAAGACCGATGCCGCGGTGGCCGATTTCGTCGACGAAGTGGCCAACCTGGTGCGCTCGCAGGTGGCGGCCGTGCTGGGCAACGTGGGGGTGGTGGTGCCCGCGATGCTGGCGCTCGCCCTCTTGGTGCAGTTCGCGCTCGGCCGGCCGCTGCTGGACGCGGCGCACGCCGCGGCCACGCTGCAATCGCTCTCGCTGCTGGGCCCCACCGCGCTCTTCGCGGCCATGACCGGCGTGCTGCTGTTCGCGGCGAGCATCGTCGCGGGCTGGACAGAAAACGCCTTTGTCCTGCATCGCCTGGACTCCGCCATGCGTTACAACCCTCGCATCGGCGCTTTCCTGGGTGCCGCCCGCGCCCGCCGGTGGGCCACCTTCATGCGCACGAACATATCGGGCTTTGCCTCCAACATTTCGCTCGGGCTCATGCTCGGCCTGCTGCCCGCAATCGCGGGTTTCTTCGGGCTCGGGCTGGACGTGCGCCACGTGACACTGTCGGCCGGGCAGATCGCGGCCGCCGCGGCCTCCATCGGCACGGCGGTACTCCAGCAGCCTGCGCTGTGGTGGGCGGTGGCGGCCATCCCGGTGATCGGCGCGCTCAATGTGAGCGTGAGTTTCTATTTCGCATTCAGGCTGGCGCTGCGTGCGCACAGCGTCAGCCTGGGTGACCGTGCACGCATCCGCAGCGCCATCCGGGCGCGCTGGCGCAGCCGGCCCATCAGCTTTTTTCTACCTGCATGAACCTGACGAATCTCATCAACGATCTGCTGGGCTTCTGGTCCGAGTGGCTGCGCCCTTCGGCGGGCCTGCCCACCGTGCTGTGGTCGCTGCTGCTGGCCGCGGCCGCGGCCTCCGGCCATCTGGTGCAGCGCTACCTGGGCCTGCCCAAGGTGGTGGGCTATTCGATGGTGGGCGCGGTGGCCGGCCTGGCCGGCTTCGAGGGCGCGATCTGGCCGCTGCGCGGCATCAGCCTGTTCCTGCTGGAGCTCGGCGCGGCCGTGGTGCTGTTCGAGGCCGGCGGCCGGCTGCCGCTGCGCTGGTTCCGCCACAACCCGATGGTGCTGGTGCAGAGCCTGCTCGAAGCCACGCTCACCTACTTCGGCGTGTTCTGGATGCTGCAGCTGCTGGGCCTGCCCGATCCGGTGGCCAACCCGATCGCGCTGATGGCCATCGTCGCCTCGCCCGCGGTGCTGAGCCGCGTGATCATCGACACCCGCGCCTCGGGCCCGGTAACCGAGCGCGCCATGACATTGGCCACGCTCAACACCTTCTATGCGCTGGCGCTCGGCTATGCGCAGGCCGGCCTGATCGAGCGGGCGCCGCAGACGCTGCTGCAGAAGCTCTATCCGGTGGCGGTGGTGCTGGGCCTGTCGTTCGTGGTCGGCGGCATCCTCGCGCTGGCGCTGCGCACGGCGCTGCGCTTCATGAGCCCCACGAGCGAGAACACCTCGATCCTGCTGCTCGCGCTGATTGCGGCCGCCAGCGCGCTCACGGCCCACGTCGGCGGTTCGGCGCCGCTGGCCGCGCTGATCGGCGGGGTGCTGCTCAAGACGCTGAATCCCAAGCCCTGGGCCTGGCAGCGGCAGCTCGGCACGGCTTCGTCGCTGCTCACCATGCTGATGTTCGTGCTGGTGTCCATCGTGGCGGCGCAGGCCGACTGGACCCTGCCCGTGGCCAGCGTGGTGCTGGCGGTGATCGGCATCCGCCTGTTCGCCAAGATCGCCGGCGTGGCCATTGCCAACCCGGGCAGCGGCGCCAGCTGGAACCAGGCCTTCTGGGTCGGCTGCGCGATGTCGCCGCTGTCGTCGATCGCGCTGCTCATCGCCTCGAACTTCACCACCGCGTCGCCGCTGCTCGGCACCATGATCACGCAGGTGGCCCTGCCCTCGATTCTCCTGATGGAAGTGATGGGCGCCGTGCTCGCCACCGTGGCCATCCACGCGGTGGGCGAAAGCTCGGTGCCCTGGACGCCCCAGGCCTTCAGCACCACGGAGGACACGCAGCGATGACCGCGGCCATGGCTTTTCCCGACAGCGACGACTTCCGCTCGCCCGCCCTGCCCGCGGACCCCGCGAGCCGCGTGGTCAAGCTCGAGCCTTTCAACCGCTCCGAAGCGCTGTCGCTCGGCGTGGAGCTCGAGCTGCAGCTCGTCAACACGCACGACTACGACCTGGCCCCCTATGCGGAAGACATGCTGCGGCTGATGGCGCAGACCCCGCTGCCCGGCAGCGTGGTGCCCGAGATGACCTCGAGCATGATCGAGATCTCGACCGACATCTGCCATTCGGCGCAGGACGTGATCACGCAGCTCTCGCCGATCCGCGAGGCGCTCATCAGGAACGCCGACAAGCTCAACATCGCGGTGGTGGGCGGCGGCACGCATGCCTTCCAGCAGTGGCACGAGCGGCGCATCTACGACAAGCCGCGCTTTCGCGAGCTGTCCGAGCTGTACGGCTACCTGAGCAAGCAGTTCACCATCTTCGGCCAGCACGTGCACATCGGCTGCCCCGATGCCGATGCGGCGCTGCTGATGCTGCACCGCATGTCGCGCTACATCCCGCACTTCATTGCGCTGTCGGCCTCGTCGCCGTTCGTGCAGGGGCAGGACACGCAGTTCGACTCGGCGCGCCTGAACTCGGTGTTCGCGTTCCCGCTCTCGGGCCGCGCACCCTTCACCTTGAGCTGGAAGGAGTTCGAAGCCTACTTCGAGCGCATGACCCGCACAGGCGTCGTGCGCAGCATGAAAGACTTTTATTGGGACATCCGGCCCAAGCCCGAGTTCGGCACCATCGAGATCCGCGTGTTCGACACGCCGCTCACCGTCGAGCGCGCGGCCGCGCTCGCGGGCTACGTGCAGTCGCTCGCCGCGTGGTTCCTGCAGGAGCAGCCCTTCGAGCCGACCGAGGACGACTACCTCGTCTACACCTACAACCGCTTCCAGGCCTGCCGCTTCGGGCTCGATGCGGTGTACGTGGACCCGGCCAGCGGCCAGCACATGCCGCTGCGCGACCACATCCTCATGACCATGACGCAGCTCGAATGGCACAGCGAGGCGCTCAACGCTACGCAGGCGCTCGGCGAACTGCGCACCAGCGTGGAAGCCAACCGCAACGACGCGCGCTGGCTGCGCGAGAAGCAGGGCAAGGAGCGCCTGCTGGCCGAGGTGGTGCGGCAGGCGGCGCTGCGCTTTCGCGGCGGGGCCTAGGCTCCCTGGGAGAACTGCCTGCGATAGGCCGTGGGCGACACCTTGAACGCCGCCGCGAAGTGCTTTCGCAGCGACACCGCCGAGCCGAAGCCCACGTCGCCGGCCACGCGTTCGATCGGGCGGTCGGTGGTCTCCAGCAGCCGCTGCGCGAGCGCGAGGCGCTGGTTCTGCAGCCACTGGCCGACCGTGGTGCCGGTGGCCTCGCGAAAGCGCCGTGTGAAGGTGCGCCGGCTCATGAGCGCGCGCCGCGCGAGGCTGTCGAGCTCATGCGGGCTCTGGAGGTGGCGGCCCAGCCATTCGAGCAGCGGCGCAAGCCGGTCGCCGTCGGCCGCGGCGGGCATCGGCTGGCGGATGTACTGGGCCTGCCCGCCCTGGCGGTGCGGCGCCACGACCATGCGGCGCGCGGCACGGTTCGCCGCCTCGGCGCCATGGCGCACGCGCAGCAGGTGCAGGCAGCAGTCGATGCCCGCGGCCGTGCCGGCCGAGGTGAGCACGTCGCCATCGTCGACATACAGCACCTCGGGCTGCAGCCTGACCTTCGGATATTGCCTGGCAAAGGCTTCGGCCAGGTTCCAGTGCGTGGTGGCCGGCCGGCCGTCCAGCAGGCCCGCCTCGGCCAGCACGAAGGCGCCCAGGCACAGCCCGACCACGATGGCGCCGCGCCGATGCGCCGCCTGCAGCGCGCGGATCAGCGCCGGCGGTGCGGGCCGGCCGTCGTCGCACCAGGAGGGCACGATCACGATCTGCGCGCGCCGGATGGCTTCGAGCCCGTGCGGCACCACCAGCGTGAAGCCCGCATTGGTATGCAGCGGGCCCGGCTCGGTGCCGCACACCTGCAGTCGAAAACGCAGGTCGCCCGCCTCGGTGCGGTCCTCGCCGAAGACCATGCACGGCACGGACAGGTGAAAGGGACTGATGCCGTCGAAGGCGACGACGGCGATGGTTTCCGCGGTTTTTCTGGCCATGGCCCGATTTTATCGATGAATGGCTTTCGGGCCACTTTCTCCCAAGGGCTCCAGCGCGAACAATTGCGCCATCCCAACCACTTGCAACACGGAGCCACCACCATGAGCAACCATCCCGCACCGCGCCGAGCCCTTGTCGTGATCGACGTGCAGAACGAATACTTCGAAGGCGGCGGACTGCCCATCGAGTACCCGCCGGTCGAAAGCTCGCTGCCGAAGATCGCGCAGGCCATGGACGCTGCCCGCGCGGCCGGCACGCCGGTGGTCGTGGTGCAGCACCACGCACCCAAGGGCGCGCCGGTGTTCCAGGCCGATGCGCACAACGGCCAGCTGCATCCTGAAATTGCCAGGCGGCCGCACGACCACCTCGTGACCAAGGCCTTCCCGAGCGTCTTCACCGGCACCGACTTCGCCGACTGGATCGCGCGCCACCAGATCGACACGCTCAGCGTGGCGGGCTACATGACCCACAACTGCGATGCGTCCACCGTGTTCGAGGCCATGCACCGCGGGCTCAACGTGGAGTTCCTGTCGGACGCGAGCGGCGCGCTGCCCTATGAGAATGCGGCCGGCCGCGTGAGCGCCGAAGAGATCCACCGCGTCTTCAGCGTCGTGTTCCACAGCAACTTCGCGGCCGTGACGACGACCGAGGCCTGGATCGCGGCGCTGCAGGCCGGCCAGCCGATCGAGAAGGACAACGTGGTGATGTCGAACCGGCGCGCGCGGGGCTGAGCGTTCCAGCGCTTATGCTCACCCCATGGGTGAATTCGACCTGATCACACGCTACTTCCAGCGCCCCGCCACGCGCTCCCCGCTCGGCGTGGGCGACGACTGCGCCTTGCTCGCACCCGCGCCCGGCATGCAGCTTGCCGTGTCCTGCGACATGCTGGTCGAGGGCCGGCACTTTCTCTCGACCGTCGATCCCTCGCGGCTCGGCCACAAGGCGCTGGCGGTGAACCTCAGCGACCTGGCGGCCTGCGGCGCGAAGCCGCTGGCCTTCACGCTCGCGCTCGCGCTGCCCGGTGTCGACGAGCCCTGGCTCGAAGCTTTTTCGCGCGGCCTGTTCGCACTGGCCGACGAACACGGCTGCGAGCTGGTGGGCGGCGACACCACGCGCGGCCCGCTCAACATCTGCATCACCGTGTTCGGCGAAGTGCCGGCCGGCGCGGCGCTGCTGCGCTCGGGCGCGCACGCCGGCGACGACATCTGGGTCAGCGGGACGCTCGGCGATGCGCGGCTGGCGCTCGAAGCGTTCCGCGGCACGCTCGCGCTGCCTGCCGACGTGTTCGCGCAGGCGCGCATGCGCATGGAGCAGCCCACGCCGCGCGTGGCGCTGGGCCAGGCGCTGCGCGGCACGGCCTCCGCGGCGGTGGACGTGAGCGACGGCCTCGTGGGCGACCTGGGCCACATCCTCGCGTCGAGCAAGGTGGGCGCCACGCTCGATGCCGACGCGGCCACCGGCCTGATCGCCGCCGCCGCGGCCTCCGGCCTCGGCACCGAGATCCTTCGCACCTGCGCCCTTTCAGGCGGCGACGACTACGAACTGGTCTTCACCGCGCCGACCGCCGCACGCGCGGCGGTCGAACAGGCCGGCAAGGAAAGCGCCACGCGCGTGGCGCGCATCGGCCGCATCGACGCCGAAGCCGGCCTGCGCATCGTGGATGCCGGCGGCACGCCGGTATCGCAGCGCTTCGGCTCCTTCGACCACTTCGTCTGATCAGGACCCCCGGACCATCGCCTGCATCCTGGCTTGGGCGGCGTTGATGTCCTTCGACTGGCCATTGAGTTCCTGCAGCATCTTGTTGAGCTGCGCCTGCACGGCCGGATCGCTCACGGTCACGGACGCGCCCGAGACCTGGACCTTCGACTTGTTCTGCTCGAGGTAGTCGCCCACCGCGAGCGCGCCGTCGAACACCTTGTCGAGCGCCGGGAACACCTCCTTGAAAGTGGCGGCCGGCGCCGACACGGTTTTTTCGTAGGCCTTGTCGTAGACCTGCTTCAGGTCGTCGGGCTGCTTGAGCTTCGCATGCGCGGCATCGGCCTTGGCCAGCTCCTGGTCGAGCGCGGTGCGCAGGCCGCGCAGGCCGTCCTTGGCGGCCTTGAGGTCGTCGCGGCGCGACGCCAGGTCGGCGATCGAGCGCAGCGCGCCCTTGGCCATGACCTGGCCCATCGGCTGGCTGACCGACTTGTTCATGCCCTCGTTGAAGTCGGCGATCACCGCATAGTGCTGCGCATAGTCGCCGAAGGAGGCCTTCTCCTCGGCATTGGGCGTGGGCACGCGCAGGCCGGGCTTGTCGAGCACCCGGGCCTGCAGGAAGGCGATGAAGGCGGTGCGTTGCTCGGCCTCCTTGTTGCCGCAGGCCGCGAGCAGCAAGCTGAACGCGAGGCACAGCCACAACGCGTTGAAACGGACCAGGGTTCTTTTCATGATGAAGAGGCTTTCGCGCTTGGATGGGCCGCCGAGCATACGATGGCCGATAGCTCCGGCAAATACGTCGGACGGCATGCAGCAAGGCCTAGCGCGATGGCCTGGGCACGTCGACGGAACCGCGCGCCGCAACGAAGCGCGCCACCAGCCATGCCGCCAGCGCCGGCGCGAATGCGAAGCTCGCGAACAGCCAGGCGGCGGCCGAGCGTGCGCCCTCTGCACCGCCCGGTTCGGCCAGGCCGGCCGCGTTGGCCACCAGCCCCGCCAGCGCCGCGCCCACGGCCATGCCGTAGAGCTGCACGGTGGTGATCGAGGCCGAGGCCAGCCCTTCCTGCCCAGCCGGCGCGAGCGACATCAGGCGCGTGACCAGGTGCGGCCACCCGATGCCCACGCCCAGCCCCACGGCCGCCAGCGCAATGGCGGCCAGCAGCATTTCGAGCGCCGGCGCGAAGCGCCCGGGCGCCGGCAGCAGCAGCGCGAGCGCGGCCAGCCCCAGCGTGCAGGCCACCGGCCCGGCGCGCAGCATGCGGTCGGCGCCCGCGCCGCTGCGCCCCGACGACAGCAGCGAACCCACGCTCCAGCCGCCGGCCATCGCGGCCGTGAGATAGCCGGCCGACAAAGGCGAATGGCCATGCAGCAGCTGCAGGAAGTACGGCACGAAGATCTCGGTGGTGGTGCCGATCAGCAGCAGCACCACGCTCGCATAGATGGCACCCATCGGCGTGCGCAGCGCGTAGGCGCCGGCGGGCAGCAGCCGCACTGCGGAACGCCGGTCGATCCGCGTGGCGGCCACGCCGAGCCCCAGGCCCAGCGCCACGCCGGCGGCCTGCCAGGCGATGGCCGACAGGAATTCGCTGGCGGCGATCACCAGCACCGACGCCGCCAGCAAGCCGATCTGCAGCGCCGCGATGCGCGGCATGGCCGCCGGCCGCTCGTGCCGCACGCCGGCCGCGGGCCGCAGCTGCACCGCCACCAGCAGCCCCTGTACCGCAGCCAGCGGCAGCAGCGACCAGAAGGCCCAGCGCCAGTGCCCCGCCTGCGCAAACAGGCCGCCCACCGCGGGCCCGCAGAGCGTGGCCACACCCCACATGCCCGACACCAGCGCCACCGCGCGGGGCCACAGCCGCGGCGCGAACACCCGCTGGATCAGCGCATAGCTCAGGGCCGCGAGCAGTCCGCCGCCGAGTCCCTGCACCGTGCGGCCCGCGAGCAGCCAGGGCATGGCCGGCGCGAGTGCGCAGGCCATCGAGCCCGCGCCGAACACCGCCAGCGCCGCCAGGCAGGCACCGCGCGGGCCCAGCCGCGCGAGCAGCCGCACCGACAGCGTGGCGCCGAGGATCGACCCGACCACGAACAGCGTGGTGCTCCAGGCATACCAGTCGAGCCCGCCAATCTCGCTCACCACCGACGGCAGCACGGTCGTCACGATGTGCACGTTGACCGCGTGCAGCGCAACGCCGCCCGTGAGCGCCAGCGCACGCCAGCCGTTGCGTCCGCTGAACAGTTCGCTCCAGTCGGCGGCGGGCGAAGCGGGGTGGAGCGAAGCAGGGGCGTTGGATGAGGCAGCAGGCATAGGGCGCGGTCCGTGGCGGACGACAGGTGGCAAGGCAAGGCCTGGATACTAGGCCCGCCCCCGGAATTAAACAAGCTATTGCTTTGATAAATAGAGGGTCTTGGACAGCCGCGCGAATGCGCGACACTCTGGCCTGATGCAAGCCGCTTCTTCCTCCGCAGGCCCCATGCCGCAAGCCACGCCCCGCCGTCCCTCGATCGCTTTCCTGTTGTCCCACCCGGCGCATTTCATCGCCATGGGCTTCGGCTCCGGCCTGCCGCGCGTGGCGCCCGGCACCGTCGGCACCCTGTGGGCCTGGGCCGCCTTTGCCGTGATGCAGCTGTGGCTCTCGCCCGCCGCCATCGGCTGGATCATCCTGGCCTCGCTGCCCGTCGGCTGGTGGGCCTGCAGCATTACCGCGCGCGACATGGGCGTGGCCGACCCGGGCAGCATCGTGTGGGACGAGGTGGTCGCGTTCTGGATCGTGCTGTGGCTCGTCACGCCGGCCGGCCTCTTCGCGCAGGCCATCGCGTTCGGCCTGTTCCGCTTCTTCGATGCCGCCAAGCCGGGGCCGGTGGCCTGGGCCGATGCGCTGTTCAAGCAGCGCGACGCGGTCCAGGTGCGCTGGTGGCGCGCCGGCTTCGGCATCATCCTCGACGACCTCGTGGCGGCGTTCTGCACGCTCCTGGTCATCGCTCTCTGGCGCGCATGGTGAACTTGATGGAACCCTCGACCCCGGCGAATTTTCTTGCCGACCAGGACACACCCGCGCTCGTTGCGGCCCTGGCCGGACTGCTGCTGGAAAAGGGCTGGATGCTGGCCACCGCCGAAAGCTGCACCGGCGGACTCATCGCCGGCGCATGCACCGAGCTCGCGGGCTCCAGCGCATGGTTCGAGCGCGGCTTCGTCAGCTACTCCAACGCGGCCAAGACCGAACTGCTGGGCGTCGATGCCGCGCTGATCGAAGCCCATGGCGCGGTCAGCGAGCCCGTGGCGCGCGCCATGGCCGAGGGGGCCATCGCGCGCTCGGCAGCGCGCACGGCAGTGGCCGTGACCGGCGTGGCCGGCCCCAGCGGCGGCAGCCCCGAGAAGCCGGTCGGCACCGTGTGGTTCGGCTGGTCGGTCGACGGGCAGGTCCGCACCGAGCGCCGCCGCTTCGACGGCGACCGCGCCGCGGTGCGCGCGGCCACGGTGCACTACGCTCTGCAGACGCTGGTGGGCCTGCTCGGCCCGTACGCCGGCACAACAACAAAGGCCCCATGACATGACAGCAGCAGCCAATGCCCAGACCATCGAGCGCCTCTACGAGGCTTTCTCCAGGCTCGACGCCCCCGCCATGGCCGCCTGCTATGCCAGCGATGCGGCGTTCGACGACGAGGCCTTCTCGCTGCGCGGCCGGCAACAGGTGGGCGGCATGTGGCGCATGCTCTGCAATGCCACCAAGGCCAAGGGGGCCGACGTCTGGCGGCTGACCTGGCGCGACGTGCACGCCGACGACACCAGCGGCCAGGCCCACTGGGACGCGCACTACCGCTTCAGCGCCACCGGCCGGCTGGTCGACAACAGCGTCGATGCGCGCTTCGGCTTCACCCCCGACGGGCTGATTGCCACCCACCGCGACAGCTTTGCGTTCTGGACCTGGTCGCGCCAGGCGCTGGGGGCGCCGGGCCTGCTGCTCGGCTGGACGCCGATGCTGCGCAACAAGGTGCGCGCCACCGCCGCCGCCAATCTCGCCACTTATCTCGCACGCCAACCATGAGCAACAGCAACCTCGTCATCACCAACAACGAAGCCCAGCACCGCTACGAAGCCGCACTCGAGGGCCAGCTCGCGGCCTACGCCGAATACAACCTGCTGACCGACGCCATCATGTTCACCCACACCGAGGTGCTGCCCGAGCACGAGGGCAAGGGCGTGGGCTCGGGCATCGCACGGCATGTGCTCGACGAGGCGCGCGCCAGGGGGCTGCACGTGATTCCGGTGTGCCAGTTCATCGCGGGCTACATCCGCAAGCACCGCGAGTACGCCGACCTGGTGCGGCCGGACATCCAGCGCGCCTTCAAGATCTGAGGGCTTGCGCCTTCGGCGCGGGCAGCCACGCGAAGGCCGCGATGCCCAGCACCAGCAGCGCGGCGATGGTGGCCAGCACGGCCGTGAGCGGATCGCCGCCATGCGCCGCGGCCACCGAGGCCGCCACGCCGGTGCCCCATTGCATGAGCGCGACGCCAAGGAACATCGCCATCGTGAAGACCGCCATCGCGCGGCCCGTGAGCGTGGCCGGATAGGCCACGCGCACGTCGGCGTACTGCCAGACGATGAAGCCCGAGAGCACGCCGATCAGCACCATGCCACCGATGTCCAGCCAGGCCGAGTGCGTGAAGGCGATGAGCGCGAACAGCGCCGCATAGCCGAGCGCGCAGACCACGATCCGGCGGCGGCGCGCGGCGCCGTCGCGGTCGAAGCGGCCGAACAGCGGCGCACCGAACAGCGAGATCACCGACACCGCGATCGCGACATTGCCGCTCTGCACCAGCGAGTAGCCGTGGCGCTCCATCATGAGCGGCCCGAGCCAGAGCCCGCGCAGCGAGATGAAGGCGGCATAGGTCACGGCCCCGAGCACGACGATGCCGAGCGTGTGCGGCATTGCGAGCAGCGCGCCGAACTGGCGGATGGCCTCGGGAATGGACTCGTTCGCCTGCGGCACGGCCGAGGCGGGCTCGCGCACCCAGCGCCAGATCGCGAGCCACGCCAGTGCCGAGGCCACGGCCAGCACCAGGAAGCCCGCGCGCCACGAATAGGCCTGCACCAGCCACGCGAGCGGCGTGCCGGTGGCCAGCATGCCGAGGCCGCCGATGGCCAGCACCAGGCCGGAGACGGTGGCGAAGCGCGCGGCCGGAAAGTGCCGCGCGATGAACACGGTGCACACCAGGAAGGCCGGCGCGCAGCCGATGCCGATCAGCGCCTGCCCCGCCACCAGCACCGCGTAGCTCGGCGCGAACGCCGACAGCAGCGCGCCCGCGATGGCGACCGGAAAGGCCACCAGCACCGTGCGCCGCACGCCATGCAGGTCGATGCCGATGCCCATGAAGAGCTGCATCGCGCCAAAGGCGAAATGAAAGGCGCCCGAGAAAATGCCCAGCGCCTGGGCCGACAGCCTGAAGTCGGCCTGCAGCGGGCTCGCCATGATGGCGCCCACCGTGCGGAAGGCCTGGCTCAGCGCCACCCCGGCGCACAGCGCCAGCACCATGACCCACGCCGCGCGTGGCGTCAGCCGTGCACTGGCAGGGCCGCTGTCAGGCACCGTGGCACTTCTTGTATTTCTTGCCGCTGCCGCAGGGGCAGGGATCGTTGCGGCCGGGCGTGGCTTCCTTGCGCACGGTCTCGACCTTCGGGCCCAGGCTCTTCCAGAGTTGGCGCAGGTCGTACACGGCCCAGATGGCGGCGCCGAAATCGTCCAGCCGCTGCTGGCTCACGCTGGGCGGGCCGTCGTCGCTGAACATCGAGAGCGTGGGCTTGGCCTTGTCGTCCTCGGTCAGCGCAACGATGTTGTCGAGCGCGTCGTCGAGCATCTGGGCGGCTTCCTTGTCGCGCGGCGTCGCCCAGTCCTCGGGCCAGTTCTCGACCGCATACATGAATCCGAGCGCCCAGACCTGCGCGAACGAGGGAATCTCCTCGCCCGCCACCTCGGCGCGCTCTTCCTCGGGCAGCGAGGCGATGGCGCCGCGGGTGTCGAGCACCTCGGGCTGCCAGCTGCGCTCGTCGTCGAGCGACTGCACGTCGGCGTCCAGGCCCTCTTCGATCTCGAGCCAGCGGCGCTTCCAGTTCCAGACGAACTCCATGTGCTGGGCCGGCACGAAGCCCTCGCCCAGCAGCACCGGCCAGTATTCGGCGGGCTCGATGGGCCGGCGGGTGCAGATCAGCGCGGCCATGAAGCCTTCGCAGAACTCCCACTGGGGGATTTCCTCATCGTGCTCGCGCATGGCGTCGAGCGCCTGGTCGAGAGCATCGAAATCGTCGGGGCCGAGGGGGGCGGAAGCGGCCGCTGCGGCCTGGGGGGTGTCGTGGTTGTTGGTCATGGCAAGTTCGGGGCAGCCCTCTATGATGCAGCAGGCCTCCGGTCGACACTATTTTCTATGCCCACGATTATTCCGTTTCCGACGCGCTACAGCGCCTTCGCCCTGTGCGTGGTCGGCCTGGCGGCCTGCATCGCCCTGGTGCTTGTGTCGCCCCACCTGTGGCTGGCCTGGGTGGGCGTGGCCGTCTTCGCGGTGCTTTCGGGCACCGGCGTGCACGACCTGCGGCAGGCGCGCCACGCCATCCTGCGCAACTACCCCGTCATCGGCCACCTGCGCTTCCTGCTGGAATTCATCCGGCCGGAAATGCGGCAGTACTTCATCGAGAGCGATTCCGAAGCGGCCCCGTTCTCGCGCGCGCAGCGCTCGCTGGCATACCAGCGCGCCAAGGGCGAGCCCGACAACCGGCCCTTCGGCACGCAGCTCGACGTGACCATCGCGGGCTACGAGTGGATCAACCACTCGATGCAGCCCACGAAGCTCGAGAACCACGATTTCCGCATCGTGATCGGCGGCACGCCGCATACCGCCGACGCAAACCCGCCGCCATCGGGCGCGGCCGGGGCGTCGTCCCACCATCCCTGCACGCAGCCATACAGCGCGAGCGTGTTCAACATCTCGGCCATGAGCTTCGGCGCGCTGTCGGCCAACGCGATCCTCGCGCTCAACCAGGGCGCCAGGCTCGGCGGCTTTGCGCACGACACCGGCGAAGGCTCGATCTCGCAGCACCACCGCGTGCATGGCGGCGACCTGATCTGGGAGATCGGCTCGGGCTACTTCGGCTGCCGCAACGAGGACGGCACGTTCAACGCCGAGCGCTTCAGCGCCAACGCGCGCGACCCGCAGGTCAAGATGATCGAGATCAAGCTGAGCCAGGGCGCCAAGCCCGGGCACGGCGGCGTGCTGCCCGCGCCCAAGGTCACGCCCGAGATCGCGGCCGCGCGCGGCGTGCCGATCGGCATCGACTGCGTCTCGCCCTCATCGCACAGCGCGTTCACCACGCCCATCGAGATGATGCATTTCATCGCCAGGCTGCGCGAGCTTTCGGGCGGCAAGCCGACCGGCTTCAAGTTCTGCCTCGGCCACCCGTGGGAGTGGTTCGCGATCGTCAAGGCCATGCAGGCCACCGGCATCACGCCCGACTTCATCGTGGTCGACGGCGCCGAGGGCGGCACGGGTGCGGCGCCGGTCGAGTTCAGCGACCACGTGGGCGCGCCGCTGCAGGAAGGCCTGCTGCTGGTGCACAACACGCTCATCGGCGTGAACCTGCGCCACCGCATCAAGCTGGGCTGCGCGGGCAAGGTGATCACGGCCTTCGACCTGGCGCGCATGATGGCGCTGGGCGCCGACTGGTGCAACGCGGCGCGCGGCTTCATGATGGCCCTGGGCTGCATCCAGGCGCAAAGCTGCCACACCGGCCACTGCCCCACGGGAGTGACCACGCAGGACCCGGTGCGCCAGCAGGCGCTGGTGGTGCCGACCAAGGCCGAGCGCGTGCGCAACTTCCATCGCAGCACGCTGCATGCGCTGCAGGAGCTGGTACAGGCCGCCGGCCTCGACCATCCGCAGCAGATCACGGCGCACCACATCGTGCGGCGCATCTCCGACACCGAGGTGCGCCTGTTGAGCAACCTGGTGATGCAGGTGCAGCCGGGTGCGCTGCTCGGCCCGCTCGACAAGCAGCACAACGTGTTCCGCACCTACTGGCCGCTGGCCAGCGCCGAGAGCTTCCAGCCCCTGACGCAGGGGCCGCACGGCCTGGTGTCGAACCTTCCGCTGGCCGCATGAACCCCTTGCGACGCGGTGGTTCTTCGGCGCGGCTGCACAGCGCCAAGGGCGCGGCCTCCGCCCCTGCACCGCTGGACGCGCAGCCCGTCGGGCCGGCGCCCGGCGACTACGCCGAGTTCCTGCGACTCATGCTGCCGAAGCAGCAGAAGAACGTGGCCAGCCACCGCCTGGGCAGCGAGCGCGTGTGGCTCAAGAAGGCCGGCCCGCGCCATGGCAAGTGGGGCTACCGCGTGATGGCGGCGGTCGCGCGCATGGCCCGGCTGGACATCATCAAGCCGGTGCCCAACCCGGGCGGCGAGGCCGCCATCGCCACCGAGGCGCGGCGCCTGCGGCAGCTCGCGGCCGCGGGCCTGCGCGTGCCGGCGGTGCTGGCGCAGCAGCCCGACGGCCTGCTGATTTCCGACCTCGGCGAAAGCGGCCGCAGCACTGTCGTGCTGCAGGAGCGGCTCGATCAGGCCGCCGCGGCCGGACCGGCCGCGCTGCTCGCGGTCTGGCGCGAAGGGCTGGCCGCGATCGCCAGGGTGCATGTGCGCGGCCAGCACCTGAGCCAGGCCTTCGACCGCAACCTGGTGCAGTGCCCCGACGGCGTGATCGGCTACATCGACTTCGAGGACGACCCGTCCGAGGTCATGACCCTGGCCGAGTGCCAGGCGCGCGACTGGCTCAGCTACCTGCACTCCACGGCCATGATGCTGGAGGCCGCCGCGCCCGAAGCCGCCGGCCAGCACTGGCACGCCGCGCTGGCCGAGGTGGACGCGCAAGTGCGCGAGCGCATCGCCGAGGCGGCGCGGCGCATGAAATGGGCGCAGAAGCTGCCCGCGAGCCGGCGGTGGGGCCGCGACACGCAGCGGGTGCGGGCGGTGGCGCGGCTGCTGGGGCGCTGGCACCTGGCACACCCCGCCGCGCTCCAGAACTAGCCGCAGTCGTCACATGCACGGTTGGCGGCTGAGCTGCTTCTGCCGCCATTTGCGGAATCCGCGGTCGCCGAGCCAGCCGCCCACAACGATGCAAAGAGCCTGTACCGCAAGCGCAATGACGAAGGCTCGCGACAAATCGCTCTCGCTTTGGGCCCTGTTCATTTCGTACCACTGTCCAATGGGAACGAGCACGGCTTTCGCAACAAGAAAACTGAGCGCAAGTGCGCCGGCCAAAATGAAGAGCAGTCGAATAAGTATCTTCATGGGACACGACCTATCGGCAGTCGCCACATGGGCTACTGGCGATCCGGCCGCTTCTGCAGCCATTTTCGAAATGCCCAGTCGCCGAGCCAGCCGCCCACTATCAATGCGAGGAATTGAACGGCGAGCGCGACCATGTACGCCTGGCCCAAGTCACCGTCGTTCCTTGCAAATTTGAGCTCATACCAATGGCCCACAGGGCCAATGAGCTTGTAGAAAACAAGGCCGAGCGCAATTGCTCCGGTCAAGATACAAAGCAGTCGAATCGGGTTTTCATTGGACCGGCTAAAACTTCTGGCCATTTCGATGACATCCCTCCCAAGAGCCACGCCTCGGGCTATTGACGATCAAGTTGCTTCTGCCGCCATTTGCGAAATACCCAGTCGCCTAACCAGCCACCCGCGATGGCGCAAATCGCTTGCACAGCAAGGGAGAGAACGAAAGCGTCGGACACATCATCGAAGCTCTGGGCCTTGCTCATTTCGTACCATTGCCCAATGGGGACGAGCACGACTTTCGCAACAAGAAAACTGAGCATCAGCGCTCCGACCAAAATGCAGAGCAGTCGAATGAGGATTTTCATTCATAGAACAGGCCAAAACCATATGGCTTGCGCATGGCGCATGTCGGTGAGCACCCCTTCCCAAGAAATGCGCCACTGGATGAGGGCCGCACAAGGCAAGGAACTGCGATGCCGTTCGCCGCAACCATCCTCGCCTTGCCGGAAAGCTAACACCGCCCCTGGCAGGTGTCGATGAGAAGGAAGTAGTCGAGCCGCCGGATTTCGCGCTTCTCGGCGCGCAGCGGCAACGGGCCGAGACTGTGGGTGCAGTCAGGCCCCGAGCGCCGCCTGCACCACCACGCCGCGCAGCGCCAGCCGCTTCCTCATCGACAGCACCGCGCGGTCCTTGCTGAGCAGCAGCGCGCGGTGCGCCACCGCAAGGTCGATGAAGACCTGGTCGTCGGGGTCGCTGCAGACGCAGGGTGCGCGCGATGGAACGCCTTCGACCATGCGCACCCGCGCATCGAAGTCCGCCAGCACGGCGGGCACTTGCAGGCCGCGCTGCGCCATGCGCCGGGCAATCAGCGGGTAGCCGAGCACGCGCTCGAGTTCGGCGCGCATCGCGGCCGTTGCGAGCCAGCGCAGTTCGCCCGCGGCCAGCAGGGCGATCAGCGGCAGCCAGGCGGGGTCTTCGAAGACCAGCAGGTCGAGCGCGATGTTGGTGTCGATGACGACGAGGCCGGATTCCGGAACGGTCATGGTGGCGTGCACCCGCAGGGGCGCGAAGCTACTTCCTGGCCGAACCCGCGACCATGTCGAAGCGGAACAGGCGGCACTCGATGGGGCCGTTCCACATCGGCACGCGGCGCGATTCCTTCAGCCGCATCTGCCTGGGCAGCTTCAGGTCGGGCGTGAGCACCCAGGCGGTCCAGCCGGCGTAGTTCTTCTTCCAGTGGGTGGCGAGCTGCGGAAAGAACTCGCCGCCGCCGCCGCTTTCACCGCCAGCGTCGCCCGAAGTCTGCGCGGCTTCACGGGCGCCGAAGCGCGCCACGCCGCCGACCTCGATGCGCTCGCCGTACGGCGGATTCAGCATGATCACCCCGCCCTCGGCCGGCGGCATGCGCTGCAGCGCGTCGCCGCCGCGGAACTCGATGGCATCGGCGACACCGGCGCGCTCCGCATTGCGCTCGGCAAAGTCGACCATGCGGTGCGAGACGTCGGAGCCGAAGATGGCGACATCGCGCGGCACCGCCGACGATGCGGCGTCCTTCTTGATGGCGTCCCAGACATGGGCCTGGAACGGCAGCAGCTTCTCGAAGCCGAAACGCCTGAGCGACCCGGCCGCAATGCCGCGCGCGATCTGCGCCGCCTCGATGGCGATGGTGCCGCTGCCGCAGCAGGGGTCGTACAGCGGCTCGGCGGCCACGGCGCCGGTTTCAGGGTTCCACCAGCCGCTGGCGGCCAGCATGGCGGCGGCCAGGGTTTCCTTCAGCGGCGCATCGCCCTTGTCCTGGCGCCAGCCGCGCTTGAAGAGCGGCTCGCCGGAGGTGTCGATGTAGAGCGTGCAGTGTTCGGTGGTCAGGTGGGCGAACACGCGGCAGTCGGGCCACTGGGTCTCGATGCTCGGGCGCACGCCGCCGGCCTTGGCGCGGAAGCGGTCGGCAATGGCGTCCTTGATGCGCAGGGTGGCGAAGTTCAGGCTCTGCAGCGGGCTGTGCTGCGCCGTGGTCTCGATCTTGAAGGTCTGCCTGGGCGTGAACCAGATCTCCCAGGCCACGCCGCTCGCGATGGCGTAGAGGTCGTTCTCGCTGCGGTAGGGCGCGTGCGCCAGTTCGACCAGCACGCGCTGCGCGAGCCGGCTGTGCAGGTTGAGCTTGAGCGCGTCGCGCCATTCGGCGCGCACCCGCACGCCGCCGCGCAGCGTGAGCAGGTCCTGGCCGACGCGGCCGGTGAGCGCATGGACTTCCTGCGCGAGGAATTCCTCGACGCCGGCGGCGCAGGGCAAAAAGAGAGAGAGATCGTTCACAGGAGGTTCGCCATCATTCGGCCGCAGGGGAACGCCATTGTCGCCGCGCCGGGCCGCTTCTCCACACAGGGGACCGGACGAGCAATTCCACCACTGCGTCCATGGTCGCTCCGGCCGATCGGGCCGCGGCGCCTCCGCCGCTTCCGATATATGCTCCGCGCACAGGCCGCCGGTCCTGCTTCCGATGTCCATCGACACACCTTCCCACCCCGCCGCCATGGCCGATGCACCCGCCGATCCACGCCTGCGCGAACTGCGCTACGGCCCGGTCGCGATCGCGCTGCACTGGCTGCTGGCGGCCATGATCGTCGGCTCGCTCGGCGTCGGCCTCTACATGACCGGCCTGCCGCTGTCGCCGGCGCGCATCAAGCTCTACAACTGGCACAAATGGGCCGGCGTGACGATCCTGCTGCTGTCGGCCGTGCGCCTGCTGTGGCGGCTGCGCCATCCGCCGCCGCCGCTGCCGGCCGCTGCGGCGGCGGCCATGCCGCGCTGGCAGCGCAGCGGCTACCGCGCGAGCCACGCGCTGATGTACCTGCTGTTCCTGGCGGTTCCGCTGTTCGGCTGGGCCTACAGTTCGGCGCTCGGCTTTCCGGTCGTGTGGTTCGGCCTGCTGCCGCTGCCCGACTTCGTGCCGGTCGACAAGGAATGGGCCGAGGTCGTGCTCAAGCCGCTGCACAAGGGCAGCGCCTTCACCCTCGCCGCGGCGGCGCTGCTGCATGTGGCGGCGGTGCTCAAGCACCACTGGATCGACCGCGACGGCATCTTGAAACGCATGTGGCCCGCGCCACGCAAGGAATCCGCCAGATGAAGCGCACCGCCCGCCCCTTGCTCGCAGCCCTGGCGTTGGCCACTCTTGCGCCCGCGCTCGCCGAGCCGGCCGCGGCCACCCGGCTGGTGCCGGACAAGAGCCAGATCGCCTTCGTGAGCAAGCAGATGGGGGTGCCCGTGGAGGGCACGTTCAAGAAGTTCGATGCCCAGGTGGCTTTCGATCCGCGCAAGCCCGAAGGCGGCAGCGTCGCATTGCAGATCGACACCGGCAGCGCATCGCTCGGCGTGCCCATGAGCGATGCCGAACTGCCCAAGGCGCCGTGGTTCGACACGGCGCATTTTCCGCAGGCCAGCTTCCAGTCGAGCGCGATCAAGGCGCTGGGCGACGGCCGCTTCGAGATGGCGGGCAAGCTCACCATCAAGAACATCTCGCGCCAGGTCACGGTGCCGGTGAGCATTGCGCCGGCCAACGGCCACGCGGTGGCCAGCGGAAGCTTTACGATCCAGCGGCTCGACTACAAGGTGGGCGACGGCGAGTGGACCGACACCTCGGTGGTCGCCAACGAGGTGCTGGTTCGCTTCAAGTTCACGCTCGCGGGCTTCGGTCCGCTTTGAATTTTTCCTGTTTCGTTCCCACGCCACGCACGCCCATTGCCATGAAGAAGCTCCTCCTCGCTGCCGCGCTGTCTGCCGCGGCGGCCCTTGCCACCCCTGCCCTGGCACAGGACTACACCGCGCCGGCCGTGGCCGCCAAGCCCGCGGGCGGCCCGGTGAAGAACGCCAGCTACGTGATCGACCCCACGCACACCTTCGTGATGTACGAGATGGGGCATTACGGCACCACCACCAACCGCGGCCGCTTCAGCACCAAGGACGGCTCGGTGCAGATCGACGGCACCGGCAGCAGCGGCAAGGTCGACATCACGATGGACATCGGCTCCATCAACACCGGCGTCGACCTGCTCAACCGCCACGTGCAGAGCAAGGATTTCTTCAACGTGGCCGAATTCCCGACCGGCCGCTTCGTGGCGGACCGCATCGAGTTCAATGGCGACAAGGTGGTCGACGTGCCGGGCACGCTCACGCTGATGGGGCAGACCAGGCCGGTCACGCTCAGGGCCGTGCGCTTCAACTGCTACCTGAATCCGCTCATCAACCGCCAGGTCTGCGGCGGCGACTTCGAGACGACCGTGCAGCGCAGCGACTGGGGCATCACCTGGGGCCTGAACTTCGGCTTCGAGAACAAGGTGAAGCTGCTGGTGCAGGTCGAAGCGGTCAACGTGCAGCAGTAGTCCCGGGAAAAGCCATGAGCGGCATCACGGTTCCGTTGCTGGGCATCGCGGGCGCTATGGTCGTCGGGGCCATGAGCCCCGGACCGAGCTTCGTCATGGTGGCGCGCACCGCCGTGTCGTCGTCGCGCGCCGATGGCCTGGCCGCGGCGCTGGGCATGGGCGCAGGCGGCGTGGTGTTCGCGATTGCGGCGCTGGTCGGGCTGCAGGCGGCGTTCCTCGCGGTTCCGGCGCTGTACCTGGCGGTGAAGCTGCTCGGCGGCGCCTATCTCGTCTATCTGGGCATCCGCATCTGGCGCGGTGCGCGCGAGCCGCTGTCCGCCGTGCAGGACGAACGCGCGGCCGCGGGCTCGGGCAGCAATGCGCGGCGCGCGTTTCTCCTGGGCATGGGCACGCAGATCAGCAATCCGAAGACCGCGGTGGTCTACGCCAGCATCTTCGCGGCCTTCCTGCCGCGCGAGGTGCCGCTGGCACTGGCGCTCGCGGTGCCGGCGGTGATCTTCTGCATCGAGACCGGCTGGTACGCGGTCGTCGCGCTGGCGCTCTCGTCGGCGGCGCCGCGCTCGGCCTACCTGCGCTACAAGGCCTGGATCGACCGCGCGGCCGGCGGCGTGATGGTGCTGCTGGGCCTCAAGCTGCTGTCGGGCGTGCGCAGCGGCTGAGCCGCCCGGGCTACAGCAGGCTCTCGGGCGTCAGCGGCGCCAGCATCTCGAGCATGGTGCGGCCCCAGAAATCGGAGTCGGGCTCCTCGTTCAGCACGGTGGTCCGGCCGGCTTCTTCCTCCTCGCTGATCCACTCGATGCGCGAATTGCCGCTGTCCTTCGCAAAGCGCAGCCGGTAGGCGCCCTGCTGCTTCAGCACCTCGATGAGCTTGAGCGTCTGCTGCGCCATCTCGGGGCTGCGGATGAACAGGCCGATCTCGGTGTTGTGCGTCTCGGAGCGCGGGTCGAAGTTCATCGAGCCGACAAAAAGAATCTGCCGGTCGATCACCGCCGACTTGGCATGCAGCCGCCCCACCGAAGTACCGAACAGGCCGAGCCGCACGCTGCGCCGCGTGCGCGTGGTGCTCAGTTCGTAGAGCTCGGCGCCGAGCTCGAGCATCTCGGGCCGGTAGCGGCGGTAGGCGGTGTGGACCAGCGGCTCGTCGGTGGCGGCAAAGGAATTGGTGACGATGCTGATCTTGACGTTGCGCCGTCGGATCTCGCGCATCACTTCGAGCCCCGCCTTGCCTGGAATCAGGTAGGGCGAGACGATGGTCACCTCGGAGCGCGCGCGGCGCATCTGCTCGACCACGTTGTAGCGCACGCTGTCGACATCGAGCAGCGGCACGCCGCCGTACGAGGCGGTCTTGCCGATCACGCGCTCGGGCGAATCGGCGTAGGCCTCGGCAAGGGTCCAGATCAGGTCGAGTTTGCCGGCAGCCAGGTCTTCGGCGATCGGGCTGTAGCCGAGCAGGTCGTTGGGCGCGGGCCTGGGCGGCGGCGGCGTGGTGTCGGGGCCGGTGGCGGTCTCGAAGCGCTTCTGCAGCTCGCCCTGCGGAAGTTCGCTGGCCACCACCGACTGGACCGGCCGCACATAGACGCTGTTCCAGTACTGGTCGAACAGCGCGCCCAGCCGCGGGACCAGCGCACCAGCCACGAAGGTGTCGAGATCGAGGAAATTCTCGCCCGCCGTGCGCCTGAAATACTGGTTGCCGATGTTGCGCCCGCCCGCCACCGCCATCGCGCCGTCGGCGATGAAGAGCTTGTTGTGCATGCGCCGGTTGACGCGGCTGAAGTCGAACAGCGAAGCGGTGAAGCGCCTGAGCAGGCTCCCGCGCCCGGCCGGAAACGGGTTGAACAGGCGCAGCTCGACATTCGGCGTGGCGGCCAGGCCGAGCAGCAGTTCGTCCTCGCCCGAGGTGTAGAGATCGTCCATCAGGAGCCGCACGCGCACGCCGCGCCGGGCCGCATCGCGCAGCGTGCGCAGCAGGTAGCGGCCGGTCTCGTCGTTCTCGATCTGGTAGTACTGCACGTCGAGCGTGCGCTGGGCGCGCCGCGCGAGCTGGATGCGGGTGTCGAAGGCGAAGTCGCCGCCCGGCATCAGGCGAAAGCCGCTCAGGTCCGGGTCGGGCTGCGAGGCCAGCGCGATCTTGCCGAGCGCGGTGTCGGCCGACGCGGCCATGGCCTTGGTGGGCGGGCGCGGTGCCTCGTCGGGCAGGGTGGCGCAGCCGGCGACGAGCAGCGCCGCCAGCATGGCAAAGACCGCGAGCCCACAGCGCGACAGCAGGCGGCGGGCCATCGGCGGCTTTCTACAGGGCCTTGCGAAGGTTGGCGGGCGCGATGCGCAAGGCCTCGCGATACTTGGCCACGGTGCGGCGTGCGCACTCGATGCCCTGCTCCTTGAGCATTTCGGAGATCTGGCTGTCGGACAGCGGTTTCTTGATGCTCTCGGAGCTCACGAACTGCTTGATCAGCGCGCGCACCGCGGTGCTCGACGCATTGCCGCCGGTCTCGGTGCCGAGCGCCGAGCCGAAGAAGTACTTGAGCTCGACCGTGCCGAAAGGCGTGGCCATGTACTTGGCCGTGGTCACGCGCGAGATGGTCGA
The DNA here is from genome assembly GCF_014852545.1 of Variovorax sp. VRV01. Taxonomy (NCBI): domain Bacteria; kingdom Pseudomonadati; phylum Pseudomonadota; class Betaproteobacteria; order Burkholderiales; family Comamonadaceae; genus Variovorax; species Variovorax sp. VRV01. Next base: position 279,565 of record NZ_JACVBS010000005.1, on the reverse strand, counting down.
TTCGTGCAGGCCGAGTTCGTCGGCGATCTCGCGCAGCACCAAGGGCCGCATTGCGAGCTCGCCGTGCACGAAGAAGCTCTTCTGCCGCTCGACGATGGCGTTGCTCACGCGCAGGATGGTGTCGAAGCGCTGCTGGATGTTCTTGATGAACCAGCGCGCCTCCTGCAGCCGCTGCGACAGCGCCTGGCTGCCCTCGCCCTTGTGCGACTTGAGCGCGCCGGCATAGATGTCGTGCACGCGCAGCCGCGGCATCACCTCGGGGTTGAGCATGACGCGGAACTTGGCATTGGTGCCGCGGCCGATCTTGGTGACGATCACGTCGGGAATCACGATGTTGCGCTCGACGTCGACGAAGCGGCGGCCCGGCTTGGGCTCCAGACGCGAGATGATCTGCAGCGCCGAGCGCACCACCTCTTCGTTGGTGCGCGTGAGCGTGGCCAGGCGCTTGAAATCGCGCCGCGCGAGCAGCTCCATCGGCTGCTTGCAGATCGCGATGGCGGTCTTGCGCACCAGGGCCTGCTCTTCGGTCTCGCTTTCGCTGGCCAGCGCGCGCAGCTGGATGCACAGGCATTCGCCCAGGTCGCGCGCGCCGACGCCGGCCGGCTCCAGGCTTTGCAGCAGGCCGAGCGCCACCTGGAAGTGGTGCACCAATTCGTCGAACTGGTCGTTGTCGTCGCCCGCGAGGCCCGAGGCCAGCGCCGGCAGGGAGTCTTCGAGGTAGCCGTCGTCGTTGAGCGATTCGATCAGGAAGCGCAGCGCGGCGCTGTCGTTCTCGTTGAGCCGCAGGCTCAGCGCCTGCCGGTGCAGGAAGGACTGCAGCGACTCCTGGCTGCGCGCGAGCTCGGTGGCGTCGGCGCGTTCGTCGTCGCCCAGGTTGTTCTGGCGCGCGGGGGCGTCGCTGCCCCATTCGCTGTCGTCGGGCGCCATGTCGACGGTGCCGTCGCCTTCCCAGTCGGGCTCGCGCTCGGTGGCGTCGGCGGCGGGTACGTCGGCCTCGGCTGCCGAGGAGGTTTCGCTCGAAGTGGTGGTTGCGCTGCTGGCCGGGGCCGAGGCGAATTCGCCCTCGGCGGCTTCACCGGCTTCGTCGCGCGGCACCGGCGTGTCGATGGCGTCGAGCCCGAACTCCTCGCGCGCCGCTTCTTCCGCGGTGCGTTCGAGGAACGGGTTCTCGTCCAGCATCTGCTCCACCTCCTGGCTCAGTTCGAGCGTGGACAGCTGCAGCAGCCGGATCGACTGCTGCAGCTGGGGCGTGAGCGCCAGGTGCTGCGAAACGCGAAGGGACAGCCCTTGCTTCATGGAGACCGACTCCTCCCTTACATCCGGAAGTGCTCGCCGAGGTACACCCTGCGTACTTCGGCGTTGTCGACGATCTCCGAGGGTGTGCCTTGTGCCAGCACATGCCCGTCGCTGATGATGAACGCGTGATCGCAGATGCCCAGCGTCTCACGCACGTTGTGGTCGGTGATGAGCACGCCGATGCCGCGCTCCTTCAGGAAGCTGATGATCCGCTGGATCTCGATCACCGCGATCGGGTCGATGCCGGCGAAGGGCTCGTCCAGCAGGATGAAGCGCGGCTGCGTGGCCAGCGCGCGGGCGATCTCGACCCGGCGCCGCTCGCCGCCCGAGAGCGCGAGCGCGGGCGAATCGCGAAGATGGTCCACCCGCAGGTCGGCCAGCAGCCCCGAGAGCCGCTCCTCGATGCGCTGCTTCGTCAAAGGCGCGGGCTTGCCGCTGGCGTCGGGTTCGCGCTGGAGTTCGAGCACGGCGCGCACGTTTTCCTCGACCGTGAGCTTGCGGAAGATGGAGGCTTCCTGCGGCAGGTAGCTCAGGCCCATGCGGGCGCGCCGGTGGATCGGCATGTGGGCGATGGGCTCGCCGTCGATGGTGATGTCGCCCGCGTCGGCCCGCACCAGGCCCACGATCATGTAGAACGACGTGGTCTTGCCCGCACCGTTGGGGCCGAGCAGCCCGACAACCTCGCCCTTTTGCACGTCGAGCGAGACGTCCCGCACGACCTTGCGGCTGCCGTAGCTTTTCTGCAGTCCGCGCACCACCAGGCGGCTGCCCGGCGTGCCGTCGGCGTTCTGGGTTCCAGCGGTTTCGATCACTTGCGCCCTTCCCCTTCGCCGCCCAGCGTGGTGGTCGAGCGCAGGCCGGCGCCGGGCGCCGGCTGGGGCGCGGCCGGTGCGGCCCGTCCCCCGGCCGGGGCCGAGGCGCCGGGCGCCGGCGCGGTGGCGCTCTTGGGCGTCAGGATGGTCTTCACCCGTCCGCCCGCCGGCGCGTTCACCGCGGTGTTCGGCGGCACGGTGGAACCATTGACGGTGTAGGTGTCGTTGCTCTGGTCGTAGACGATCAGCGCACCCTGGCTCTCGTCGTTCGGCGTGGCCCCGATCAGCCGGCGCATGACGGCATTGCGGATGAACTTGACGTTGTCGGCGCGGCTGTCGTACTCGATGACCTCGGATTCGCCCTCGATCCACTCGTCGGGCGCATTGCGCTTCTGCTTGTAGTAGGCCCGCTTGCCGGGCGCCGCCGTGACCACGCCGTACTGGTAGCCCTCGGCATCCTGGCGTACGTCGATGCGCGCGCCGCGGATGATGATCGTGCCCTTGGTGACCAGCACGTTGCCCGTGAACACGCTCGTCTGCTTGAGGTCGTCGTAGCGCATCGCATCGGATTCGATGTTCATCGGCTTGCTGCGGTCGGCAGTCTCGGCCAGCGCGGCCGACGCCAGGCCGGCCAGCAGCAGCGCACCGATAGCCGCGCGAGCGAGACGGGCCAGGCGGCCGGTGCTGCGAAGAAGAGGGGTGGTGTGGGAGTAGGAGTGCAATGTCATAGAGGCACGAAACTTGCTCTGCATTGTATGCGGCGGATGGCGCCAAGCCTTCAACCGCAAATGAAAAAGCCCGCCAAATGCGGGCTTGACATCCCATCCGGGAGACACCGCGGAACCGGCTTTGCCGGGCCGCAGGTGCCGCCCCCTGCAAGGGGGTGTGGGCGCAGCGGACACGAAGTGCTGCGCAGTCCGGGGTCAGCCTTTCTTGGCTTCGCCGATCAGGTAGTTGGTGACCTGCAGCGCCTTGGTCATGTTGCCGGCCAGCTCGCCGTCCACGTACCAGCGCCCGTTCACGGCCAGCGCCGGCACGCCAGCCACCTTGTAGGCGTCGGTCAGCTGCGCGGCGCGCTTGGCCTTGCTGGCCACGCCGAAGGAGGTGAAGACTTCCTTGAACTTGGCGCCGTCCAGGCCGTTGGCTCCCGCCCAGGCAATGATGTTGGCGTCGCCGTTCACGTTCTGGCGCTGCTTGTGGATGGCGTCGAAGACCTTCGGCTGGAATTCATCGACCTTGCCCATGGCTTCGAGCGCGTAGTACAGGCGCTGCTTGGCTTCGACGTCGTTGCCCACGAAAGGCACGGGCACGCGGCGGAACGCCACTTCCTTGGGGGCCGTCTTGAGCCAGGCTTCCAGCTGCGGCTCGAAGTCGTTGCAGTGCGGGCAGTTGTACGAGAAGAACTCGATCACCTCGACCTTGCCCGCCGGCGCGTCGACCGGCACGCGCTTGTCGAGCACCAGGTACTCGGTGCCGGCCTTGGGCGCACGCGCCTGGGCGTGCGCGGTGTTGCCAGCCAGCGAAAGCAGGCCCAGCGAGGTGGCGGCCAGCGAAAAGTCACGACGTTTCATTGAAAGAGTTCTCCTGTGGGGTACGGCAGACTGAGCCGGCGCGCCGCGCGGAGTTCCCGCAAGCGGCATGCCCAGGACGATCCTGGCGGCGGCCCATGCCGCGCGGCGAAGCTTAAAGAATATCCGTGACGGCTGCCGGCAAGCTCAACGCTGCACGCGCACGAGCGCCGATTCGAGGCCGCCGCTGTCGAGCCGCTCCTTCAGGCGATCGGCCTCGTCCTTCTTGTTGAACGGGCCCGCGCGCACCCGGTAGACGGTGCGGCCTGCCTGCTCGCGCTCCGTGACCCGGGCCTCCACGCCCATCAGCGACAGCTTGGCGCGCTGGGCCTCGGCATCGTCGGTGGTGCGGAAGGCGCCCGCCTGCACGAAGTACATGAACGGATCGGCACCCGCCGCCGCGCTGTTGCCGCCGGGCGCGGCGGAAGCCGTGGCAGTGCTGCCGCTGTTGCCGCCGGCGCGCGCGCGGGCCAGGTCGCCGAGCGGATCGTTCGATGGCGGCAGGGAATTGGCCTCGGCCGGCACCGGGGCCGGGCGCGCGGGCTTCGGAGCCACCACCACCGGCACCGGCGGGGCGGGCGGCGGCGCCGCACCCGGCGCCACGGCGGCGGTGTCGCCGCCGGCCGGTGGCGCCACCGGACCGGCCGCGGCCGGCGGTGGCTTGGGCGCGCCGGCCTTGCCTGCCAGCGGCGCGTTGGGGTCCCAGTCGCGGTTCTTGCGGGCTTCGGCTTCGTCCTGCTCGGCGCCGCCGCGCTGGGTCTTGGTCACGAACGGGATCGGCACCTTGGTCACGTAGACCGCGATGCCCAGCGCGACACCCAACCCCAGCACCAGGCCGACGATGAGCCCGATGACGATGTTGCCGCGTTGTCTGGTTGTCTTCTTCATGGTGAGGTTCACATCTTGCTCGGCGCACTGACGCCGAGAATCGCGAGGCCATTGTGCAGCACCTGCGCGGTGGCCGCGACGAGCGCGAGCCGCGCCAGCTTGACCGGCTCCTCGTCGACCAGGATGCGCTCCGCGTCGTAGTAGCTGTGGTAGCTGGCCGCCAGTTCGCGCAGGTAGAAGGTGACGTCGTGCGGCGCGAAATCCTTGGCCGCGGCCGTGAGCATGGCGGGGTACTTGGCCAGCAGCAGCATGAGCGCCTGCGCGGCCGGGCTTTCGAGCGGCGACAGATCCACGTCCTTGAGGGCGGCCGCGTCGCCGCCCCAGCCCGCCAGCACCGAGCAGATGCGCGCATGGGCGTACTGCACGTAGTACACCGGGTTGTCGTTGTTCTTGGCCACGGCCAGGTCGACGTCGAAGGTGTATTCGGTGTCGGGCTTGCGGCTCAGCAGGAAGAAGCGCACGGCGTCGGTGCTGGTCCACTCGATCAGGTCGCGCAGCGTGACGTAGCTGCCCGCGCGCTTGCTGATCTTGACCTCTTCGCCGCCCTTCATCACGCGCACCATGGTGTGCAGCACGTAGTCGGGGTAGCCCTCGGGAATGCCGACGCCCGCCGCCTGCAGGCCGGCGCGCACGCGCGCAATGGTGCCGTGGTGGTCGGTGCCCTGGATGTTGACCACCTTGTGGAAGCCGCGCTCCCACTTGGCGATGTGATAGGCGACGTCGGGCACGAAGTAGGTGTACGTGCCGTCCTGCTTCTTCATCACGCGGTCCTTGTCGTCGCCGTAGTCGGTCGACCGGAGCCACAGCGCGCCGTCCTGCTCGTAGGTCTTGCCGGCGGCCACGAGCTTTTGCACCGCGGCCTCGACACGGCCGCTGGTGTAGAGGCTCGATTCGAGGTAGTAGTTGTCGAAGCGCACGCGGAAGGCCTGCAGGTCCAGGTCCTGCTCGCGGCGCAGGTAGGCGACCGCGAATTCGCGGATGGAGTCGAGGTCGTCGATATTGCCGCTGGCGGTGTATTCGCGGTCGTCCGACCTGACGGTCTTCTTCGCCTTGAAGTCTTCGGCGATGTCGGCGATGTAGTCGCCGTTGTAGGCGGGCGCCTTCTCGCCGCTCGGCCATTCGGGGTCGCCGGGCTTGAAGCCGCGGGCGCGCAGCTGGGTGCTGTGGGCCAGCGTCTGGATCTGAACGCCGGCATCGTTGTAGTAGAACTCGCGCCAGACGGTGTCGCCCTGGGAGGCGCGCAGGTTGCAGATGGCGTCGCCGAGCGCGGCCTGGCGGCCGTGGCCGACGTGCAGCGGCCCGGTCGGGTTGGCCGAGACGAACTCGACCAGCACCTTTTCGCCGGTGGCGGGCTGCCGGCCGAAGGCATCGGCCGCATTCAGCACTTCGCGCACGATCTGCTGCTTGGCAGCGGTCTTCAGGCGGATGTTGAGGAAACCGGGGCCGGCGACCTCGATGGCTTCGACCCACTGGCCGAAAACCGGGGTGGCGAGCAGCGCGGCACTGAGCTCCTCGGCCAGTTCGCGCGGCTTGCGCCCGAGCGGCTTGGCGAGTTGCATGGCGGCCGTGCTGGCGAAATCGCCGTGGGCAGCCACCTTGGGCGACTCGAACGCGGCTTTGGAGCCAGCGCCGGGCGAGAGGGATTCGAGCGTGTTCGCGAGCGCCGCGAGCAGCTCCTGTTTGACCAATAGCATCTGCGAATTTTACCGGGGGCAAACCCGGGCGCCGTTGACCATCGTCATCCGATTGCCGCCTTCGGCCGTTAGAAGCCTCGGCCCCGGGGCGGGGCACCTGTCACAACCCACCTTGCAAGGACATATCACCATGAAGAAGTTCCTTTCCCTGGTCGCCCTGGGCGCCTGTCTCTCCTTCGGCGCCGCGCAGGCACAAGACAAGGCCCCGGCCAAGGCTCCGGCACCCGTCACCGCTCCCGCGGCCACGCCCGCTACGCCTGCCACCCCCGCCGCTCCTGCGGCGGCCACCCCCGCGGCGCCCGCCACCGCAGCAGCCCCCGCCGCCGGCGCAAGCTGCGAATCCAAGGCCATCGACAAGAACGGCAAGCCGCTGGCCGGCGCCGCCAAGGGCAGCTTCATCAAGAAGTGCGAAAAAGACGCCAAGGCCGCCGCAGCACCTGCTTGCGCAGCCAAGGCCGTCGACAAGAACGGCAAGCCGCTGGCCGGCGCCGCCAAGAGCAGCTTCATGAAGAAGTGCGAAAAGGACGCCAAGGCCTGAAGCAGCACTGCGCTCCAGCTTGCGCAAACAGGGCCCGCCGCGTGCGGGCCTTTTTCATGGCCGCGAGGCCGGCTACTTCAGCACGCTCAGCAGGTTGTTGAAGTCGTCGGTCCAGGGGCGGACGCCCGCGCGCAGCACGATCGGCGAGGCCGCGGCGCGCACCGGATCGCGCGCCAGCACGGCCGGATCGCGCGCCACCAGCACCCAGTCGGTCGGATTGAGCCACCTCGAGGCTTCGGCGTCGTCGCTCACGAGCACGGCATGCAGGCCCTTCAGCCCGGCAATCCGCGCGACCACCGGTGCCAGCTCGAGGAAACGGTTGGTCACATGGAAGGCCACGATGCCATCGGGCTTCATGTGCCGCAGGTAGACGTCCATGGCCTGCGCCGTGAGCAGGTGGGCCGGCACCGCATCGCCCGAGAAGGCGTCCACCGCGAGCAGGTCGAAGCCCTGCGACGGCTCGCGCTCCAGCGCCAGCCGCGCATCGCCGAGCACGCGCTCGATGCGCGCGGGGCTGTCGCGCAGGAAGCTGAATTCACTGTCCGCCAGCTCGAACACCTGCGGGTTGATCTCGTAGATGCGGTAGGCGTCGCCGCTGCGGCCGTAGCTTGCGAGCGTGCCGGCGCCCAGGCCGATCAGCCCCACGCGGCGCGGTCCGGCCGGCGCGGCGGCAATCGCACGCCCGATGCCCGAGGTGGCGCCGTAGTAGGTGGTGGGCTCGCGCCGGCGGGCGGGATCGAGGAACTGCTCGCCATGCTTGATGGAGCCGTGCGACAGCACCCGCACGCTGTCCGAGGGATGGAGGCGCCGCACGTCGAAGGTGATCAGCGCGCCGTGGAAATTGCGCAGCAGGTGGCGCGCGTCCGACCTGTCGCTCGCGATCTGCGCCATCAGGAAGTACGCGCAGCCGGCCGCCAATGCCACGCCGGAAATCCGCAGCCAGATCCGCTGGCGCAGAACGGCGGCTGCGGCGAGCGCCGTCAGCACCAGGCCGATGCCCAGCTCGTAATACGCCGGCAGCACATGCGGCGCCACCAGCCCGACCGTGGCGCCTCCCAGCGCGCCGCCGAGCGCGAGCATCAGGTAGAAGCGCGTGAGATAGCGCGGCGCCGGCCGCAGCCTGGCGGTTTCACCGTGCAGGAACATGCACAGCACGAACAGGCCGCCGACATAGATCGGCAGCCCCGTGCGCACGGCCGAGCCGACGTGGTGCTGCAGCCCGAAGGCGCACAGCAGCAGCACGCCCGCCGCCAGCGGCAGGAAGACGCCGCGCCGGTACCAGCGGTCGCTTTCGAAGCACAGGACGAAGGTGAACAGGTACAGCGACAGCGGCACGATCCAGAGAAACGGAACCGCGGCGACGTTCTGGGTGATGTGGTTGGTCACGGCCAGCAACAGCCACGAGGCCAGCGCCGGCAGCACCAGCCAGAGCAGGCCATCGGACCAGCGCGGCGGCTTGTCGCTGCCGTCGGCGGCCGCGCCCAGGCCGGGCGCCGCGGCAACCGGCACGGCCGCGGGCCAGCGGCAGGCCACGAGCAAGGTCGTGCCGGCGCAAAGCCCCACGAACAGGCCGTAGCCCCATGACCATCCCGTCGCCTGCTGCAGCAGCGAGCTGCGCGGCTCGATCAGCACCGGATAGCTCAGCAGCGACAGCAGCGATGCCAGGTTGGAGAGCGAGAAATAGCGGTACACCCGCGCGCTCCAGGGCGTGCGCGCCACCCACGACTGCACCAGCGGGCCGGTGGTCGACAGAAGAAAGTACGGAAGGCCGATGGTCGCAAGCAGCAGCCCGAGGATCAGCCACGCCGGGTCTTCGGCGCCCGTGGGCTTCCAGCGCGCAGCCACCACGAGCGGAAGGAACGCCAGGCTCGCCAGCAGCAGCCCCACGTGCAGCGCGGCCTGCGCGCGTACGCGAAGGCGGCGCGTGACCCAGTCGGAGTAGGCATAGCCGGCGAGCAGCACGGCCTGGAAGAACACCATGCAGGTCGACCAGACGGCGGCCGAACCGCCGAACCAGGGCAGGATCTGCTTGGCGATCAGCGGCTGCACCAGGAACAGCAGGAACGCGCTGCTGAAGATGGTGCCGGCAAACAGGAGCTGGATGCCGGCGCGTTCCATGCGCCTACTTGCCGAAGCCGCGCGCGAGGAACACGGCGACCAGCGGAATCAGCGCGATCAGGTGGGCCTGCACCATCACCAGCCTGCGCGTCTTGCGGATGTCGGCTTCCGCCGGCAGCGTGCCGTTGGCACGCAGCGCCTTGCGCCAGCGGAAGTAGGTGAGCGTCGGAAAGATCGAGAGCACGCCGACGATGATGAACAAGCCGAGCTTCACGTGCAACAGCGGGTTGGTCCAATACCACGCCGTGCCCTTCACGCCCCACACCGTGCGCGCGATGCCGGTGGCCAGCACCGCGATGGCGGCCATGCCGTAGACCATGTCGACCTTGGCGAGCCGTTCCACCACGGCGGCATTGATCCACTGCACGCGGCACAGGGCCGCTTCGCTCGAGATGAACACGACCATCGTGAGGATGGCCAGCAGATGCAGGTAGGCGAGGATGGCTTCGAGGGTCATCGATGGCTTTCTTCTTCAATGAGTTGCAAATGCTTGCAGATTGTGCCGCCGCTCGCGCGCTTTACCCCCTGCCGCCCCAGAATTCAGGCCGTCCGTACTGCTCCTTGAGGAAATCAAGCCACAGCCGCACCCGCAGCGGCAGGTGCTTGGTGCCCGCGAAGACCGCGTAGATGCCATTGGGCGGCGCGGCGAATTCGTCGAGCAGCGGCACCAGCAGGCCGGCATCGATCTCGGCTTCCACCTCCCAGGTGCTGCGCCACGCGATGCCGTGGCCGGCCAGGCACCAGTCGTGCAGCACCTGGCCGTCGGAGCAATCGAGCGGGCCCTCGGGCCGCAGGTAGATCAGCTCTTCGCCGCCCTCCTCGCCGGCGCCGGCCGGGGTGCGCTCCTGTTCCTGGCTTTGAGCGGCGCGCGGAACGCGGAATGCCCAGCCGCGCGTCTGCGAGGCATCGCTCGACAGCGTGAGGCAGGCGAAGCGCGACAGCTCGTTCGGATGCCGCGGCATGCCATGGCGGCGCACGAACTCCGGCGTGGCGACGCAGCGGCGGCGGTTGTCGGCCAGCCGCACGCTGACCAGCGACGAGTCGGGCATGTCGCCCACGCGCACCGCGCAGTCGAAGCTCTCGCCGCGCACGTCGACCACGCGGTCGCTGAGGTTCAGCGAGATCGTGACCTCCGGGTGCAGCGCATGGAAGCGCGGCACCAGCGGCGCCACGTGACGGCGGCCGAAGCCGGCCGGTGCCGTCACGCGCAGATGGCCGCTGGCTTTGACGCCGCCCGCGCTCACGCTCGCCTCGGCATTGGCGAATTCGGTCAGCAGGCGCTGGCAGTCTTCGAGAAAGGCGCTGCCTTCGTGCGTCAGCGTGATGCGCCGCGTGGTGCGCACCAGGAGCTTGACGCCCAGCCGCGCCTCGAGCGCATCGAGCCGCCGCCCCATGATCGCGGGCGCCACGCCCTCGGCCTTGGCCGCGGCCGTGAGGCCGCCGCGGGTCGCCACGGAGACGAAGGATTCGAGTTGCTTCAGGCGGTCCATGGCGCCCGAACTATATCGCCAGGGTTTTGCCCGGGCTCATCCGGTGATGCCGGCCTGACGCGCCTCGAAGGCGGCGATCTCCTCCTCGCTGTAGCCCACTTCCCTCAGCAGCTCGCCCGTGTGCTCGCCAATGCGCGGCGGCTGCAGGCGGATGCCGGGCCTTTCGCCATCGAGCGTGAAGGGCATCAGCGGCACCTTGGCCATGTGGCCGTCGTTCATGCGCACGGGCGCGAGGCCGCCGGTGGCGTTCAGGTGCGGGTCGTCGAACAGCTCCTGCGGCTTGGTGATGGGCGCGAAGGGCAGCTCGTTCTGCTCGAACACCGCGCTGAGTTCGGCGGCGCTGTAGCCCGCCAGGTGCGAGCGCAGGATCGGCATCATCCAGTCGCGCGCGAGCACGCGGTCGTTGTTGGTCGCGAGGCGCGGATCGGCCAGCATTTCTTCCAGGCCGAAGGCCTTGCAGAAGATCGCCCACTGCTTGTCGCTCACCGCCGCGAGGAAGATCTGCTCGCCGTCCTTCACGGTGAACACGTCGTACACGGCCCAGGCCGAGATGCGGCTGGGCATCGGGTCGGCCGCACGGCCGGTGGCGGCGAACTGCATCATGTGCTGCGCGACCAGGAACACGTTGTTCTCGAACAGCGCGGACTGCACCTCGCAGCCCTTGCCGGTGAGCTCGCGCTGGCGCAGCGCGGCCATCGCGCCGATGGCGCCGAACATGCCGCCCATGATGTCGTTCACGCTGGTGCCCGCGCGCAGCGGGTCGCCGGCCCGGCCGGTCATGTAGGCCAGGCCGCCCATCATCTGCACCACTTCGTCGAGCGCGGTGCGGTGGTCGTAGGGGCCGGGCAGAAAGCCCTTGTGACTCACGTAGATGAGGCGCGGGTTGAGCTGCTTCAGGCTGTCGTAGTCCAGGCCCAGCTTCTTCATGGTGCCGGGCTTGAAGTTCTCGCTCACGATGTCGGCCGTGGCGACGAGGCGCAGCGCGGCCTCCACGCCTTCGGGCGTCTTGAGGTCGAGCGCGATGCTCTTCTTGTTGCGGTTGAAGGTCGGGAAGAAGCCCGAGCCCGAGCCGAGCAGGCGGCGCGTGCTGTCGCCCTCGATGGGCTCGACCTTGATGACCTCCGCGCCGAGGTCGGCCAGCAGCAGGCCGCAGGTGGGGCCCATCACCATGTGGGTGAACTCGACGACGCGGACGCCGGCGTACGGCAGGGGGTGGGATTCAGGCATGTGGGGTGGTTTCCTGTTGGACGAAGCCCTTGGGCAGGCCGGCTTCGGGCGTCATGCCGTAGACGGGTTCTCCGGGCAGGCCGGCCATGAGCGGCGCGCGCGCCGCGATGAGTTTTTGAATATCAATGCCGGTGCGCACGCCCATCGCCTCGAACATGAAGACGAGGTCTTCGGTGACGGCATTGCCCGAGGCGCCGGGCGCATAGGGGCAGCCGCCGAGGCCGCCGAGCGAGGCGTCGAAGGTGCGCACGCCCTCGTCCCACGCCGCGAGGCAGTTCGCGATGCCGAGGCCGCGCGTGTTGTGCATGTGGGCGGCGCCGGCGTGCGCGCCGAGCTCGGCGCGCAGGCGCCGGAAGAGCCGGCGCACCTGCGCCGGGTTGGCGTAGCCGACGGTGTCCGAGAGGCCCGCTTCTTCCGCGCCGGCCTCGATGCACTGCGCGGCGAGGCGGATCACGTCGTCCTCCGGCACCAGCCCCTGCAGCGTGCAGCCGAAGGCGGTGGAGATGCCGGCCTCGAGCCTCACATGCGGCGCGATCGCGCGGCGCAGCTCGGAGATGGCGCGCACCTCCTCGACCATTTCGGTGGGCGTCTTGCGCACGTTGGCGAGCGAGTGCGCCACGCTGGCCGAGACCGGCATGGTGAGCTTGTGCACGCCCGCTTCGAGCGCGGCCTGCGCGCCCTTGCGGTTGGGCACCAGCGCCATCACGGTGAGGCCGGGCAAGGTGACGGCATGGCGCACCACCTCGGCGGCGTCGGCCATCTGCGGCAGCAATTTGGCGGGCACGAAGGAGGCGACCTCGATCTCGCGCACGCCGGCCGCGTGGAGCGCATCGATCCAGCGCAGCTTGTCGGCGGTCGGCATCGTGGCCTTGACCGACTGCAGGCCGTCGCGCGGGCCGACCTCGCTGATGAGGACATCGGGGGGTGTCATTGGCTTCATCTCCGTTGAGCGGTCGCGGCATCGACCGCTTGACAGTTCTATCTTGCAGAACTAAATTCTGTTAAACAGAATTAAACTGCCGATCGACTTTCACTGTCAAGCCCGCCCATGCCTCGCAAAGCCCGAACCGAATCGGTTCCAGACCTCAACGCCGCGCCCGGCGGGGCCGCCGCGGTCGACCGCGCCCTGAGCCTGCTCTCGGCGTTCCGGCCCGGCGACGAGGCGCTCACGCTCGCGCAATTCGCCGAGCGCACGCAGCTCTACAAGAGCACGGTGCTGCGGCTCCTGGCCTCGCTCGAACATGCACGGCTGATCCGCCGGCAGGACGATGGCCGCTATGCACTGGGCGCGGAGATCGCGCGGCTGCACGGCCTCTATGCGGCGTCGCTGTCGCTCGACCGCATCGTGCTGCCGGTGCTGCGCTCGCTGGCGGCAACCACGGGCGAGAGCGCGGCCTACCACGTGCGGCAGGACCAGGGCGACAGCTGGGTGCGGCTGTGCCAGTTCCGCGTCGATTCGTCGCATGTGGTGCGCGACCACGTGCGCGCGGGCGATCTGCTGCCCAACGACCGCGGCGCGGGCGCGCGCGTGCTGATCGCCTTCGGCCCCGAAGCCGGGCGCCTCCGCGGCGCCAAAGAGCGCAAGCTGTACGACGCGATCCGCGCCCAGGGCTACTGCGCGCTGGTGGGCGACCGCACGGCCGAGCTGGCCGGCATCTCGGCACCGGTGTTCCATGCCGACGGCAGCCTCGCCGCGGCCGTCACGCTGACGATGCCGGCGCACCGCTACGACGCGCGCCACATCGAGCCGGTGCGCACCGCCGCCCGCGAGCTCAGCGGAATCCTCTGACAAACAAAGGGGAAAAACGCAGCCGCACTGCGATTACCATCATTTTTGTCACTGATAAATCCCGATCCTGGTTATTACTGATCAGCAAAGTATCGAATAAAGTCCAAGCCATGGATCAACCCGGCGCAGTGCTCTTCGATGCCTACGGCACGCTGTTCGACGTCTACAGCGTCGCGCAGGCGGCCGAGCGGCTGTTCGCCGGCCAGGGGCAGGCGCTGGCCGCGGGCTGGCGCGACAAGCAGATCGAATACACGCGCCTCGTCACCACCAGCAACCACGGCGCGCACTACCGCCCCTTCGGCGAACTCACGCGCGCCGCGCTGCGCTACACCTGCAAGCGGCTGGGCCTCGGCCTGGCCGAAGCCGCCGAGCAGCAGCTCATGGACCAGTACCGCACGCTCGCGGCTTTTCCCGAATGCCGCGAAGTGCTGCAGGCACTCAAGAACCGCGGCGTGGCCACCGGCATCCTCTCGAACGGCGACCCCGGCATGCTCGATGCCGCCGTGCGCAGCGCCGGGCTCGACGGCCTGCTCGACCACGTGCTGAGCGTCGACGGCATCCGCAAGTACAAGACGCATCCCGATGCCTACCAGCTCGGCGTCGCCGCCACCGGCCTGCCGCCCGGGCGGATCGCCTTCGTCAGCTGCAACGGCTGGGACGCGCTCGGCGCCACCTGGTTCGGCTTTCGCACGTTCTGGGTCAACCGCTACCAGCTCCCGTTCGAAGAACTCGGCACGCAGCCCGAACGCATCGGCACCAGCCTGCGCGACGTGCTCGGGTTCTTCTGACAGACACCGCCCCTCGATTCATTCAGCATTGCACCGTTCTCAAGGAGAGAAAAACATGACCGCCCGCACCACCACCCACGGCCTCCAGGTTGCGACCGAGCTTCACCGCTTCATCGAGGACAAGGTCCTGCCCGCCAGCGGCGTGGCCAGCGAGGTTTTCTGGAAAGGCTTCGACGCCATCGTCCATGACCTCGCGCCGAAGAACATCGCACTGCTGGCCGAGCGCGACCGCCTGCAGAGCGAGCTCGACGCCTGGCACAAGAAGAACCCTGGTCCCATCACCGACATGCCGGCCTACCGCGCCTTCCTCGAGAAGATCGGCTACCTGCTGCCGCAGCCCCAGGGCGTGAAGGCCACCACCGCGAACGTCGATTCCGAGCTCGCGCTGCAGGCCGGCCCGCAGCTGGTGGTGCCCATCCTGAACGCCCGCTATGCGCTCAACGCCGCCAACGCACGCTGGGGTTCGCTGTACGACGCGCTCTACGGCACCGACGCCATTCCCGAAACCGGTGGCGCCGAAAAAGGCAAGGGCTACAACCCCGTGCGCGGCACCAAGGTGATCGAATACGCGCGCAACGTGCTCGACCAGGCCGCACCGCTGGAAAACGGCTCGCACAAGATGGCCACCGGCTACAGCGTGAAGGACGGCAAGCTCGTCGTCGCGCTGCAGAGCAGCAGCACCGGCCTGGCCGACCCCGCGCAGTTCGTCGGCTACCAGGGCGATGCGGCTGCGCCGTCGTCGGTGCTGCTCAGGCACAACGGCATCCACCTCGACATCCGCATCGACCGCAGCACGCCCATCGGCAAGAGCGACGCGGCCGGCGTGAGCGACCTGGTGCTCGAAGCCGCGCTCTCGACCATCCTCGACCTCGAGGACTCGGTGGCCGTGGTCGACGCAGCCGACAAGGTGGTCGCGTACTCGAACTGGCTCGGCATCGTGCAGGGCACGCTGACGGAAGAAGTCGCCAAGGGCGGCAAGACCTTCACGCGCGGCCTCAACCCCGACCGCGAATACATCGGCGCCGACGGAAAGCCCGTGAAGCTGCACGGCCGCTCGCTGATGTTCCTGCGCAACGTGGGCCACCTGATGACCAACCCGGCCGTGCTGTACGCGGGCGGCAAGGAAATTCCCGAAGGCATCCTCGACGCGGTGGTCACCACCACCATCGCGATGATCGACCTGAAGCGCAAGGGCAACTCGCGCACCGGCAGCATCTACATCGTCAAGCCCAAGATGCACGGCCCGGCCGAAGTGGCCTTTGCGAGCGAGCTGTTCGGCCGCGTCGAGCAGCTGCTCGGGCTGCCCGCCAACACCGTGAAGCTCGGCATCATGGACGAGGAGCGCCGCACCAGCGTGAATCTCAAGGCCTGCATTGCCGAGGCCGCCGCGCGCGTGGCCTTCATCAACACCGGTTTTCTCGACCGCACCGGCGACGAGATGCACACCGCCATGCACGGCGGCCCGATGATCCGCAAGGGCGACATGAAGTCCAGCGCGTGGATCGGCGCCTACGAGAAGAACAACGTGCTGGTCGGCCTCTCGTGCGGCCTGCGCGGCAAGGCGCAGATCGGCAAGGGCATGTGGGCCATGCCCGACCTGATGGCCGCCATGCTCGAGCAGAAGATCGCGCACCCCAAGGCCGGCGCCAACACCGCCTGGGTGCCCTCGCCCACCGCCGCCACGCTGCATGCGCTGCATTACCACCAGGTGAACGTGACGGCCGTGCAGCAGGAGCTCGAGAAGATCGATGCCGACGCGGAACGCGACAACATCCTGAACGCGCTGCTGCAGGTGCCCATTGCGCCCGCGGCCAACTGGACCGAAGCCGAGAAGCAGCAGGAGATCGACAACAACGTGCAGGGCATCCTCGGCTACGTGGTGCGCTGGATCGACCAGGGCGTGGGCTGCTCCAAGGTGCCCGACATCCACAACGTGGGCCTGATGGAAGACCGCGCCACGCTGCGCATCTCGAGCCAGCACATCGCCAACTGGCTGCTGCACGGCGTGGTCACGAAGGAACAGGTCGACCAGACCTTCCAGCGCATGGCCAAGGTGGTCGACGAACAGAACGCCGGCGACCCGGTGTACCAGCCGATGGCCGGCCACTTCGACACCTCGGCCGCGTACAAGGCGGCGCAGGACCTGGTGTTCAAGGGCATCGAGCAGCCCAGCGGCTACACCGAGCCGCTGCTGCATGCGTGGCGGCTGAAGGTGAAGGGCGAGGCCTGACCGCGGCCGTGCATCGGCTCTTGAAAACGACGGCGCCCGAGGCGCCGTTTTTTTCTTTGGCATGCCGTTAGGATCCGTGCTGCCTCCGTCTCCAGCGCTGCGCCTCTCCCATGACCCTCTCCCCCGCTTCGGCACGTTCGGCCACATCGATGCTGATCGTGCTGGCCTCCGCTTTCGCGCTGAGCCAGGCCTTTCGCACCGTCGGCGCGATGATGGCCACGCCGCTCGCACAGCATTTCGGCCTCACGGCCCAGGCGCTGGGCTTGTGGGCCGGCACCTTCCATTTCATGTTCGGCGCGACGCAGCTCGCGATGGGTGTGTCGATCGACATCTACGGCGTGCGGCGCACGGTGCTCACGGCCTTTCCGCTTGCCATTGCGGGCGCGGTGCTGTGCGCATCGGCGCCCAGCTTCCATGCGCTGCTGCTCGGGCAGGCCATGATCGGCGTCGGCTGCGCGCCGGCCTTTCTCGCCTGCACCGTGTTCATCGCGCGGCACTTCGAGGCCGCGCGCTTCACGGCCATGTCGGGCCTCGTGATGAGCATGGCGGGGCTCGGCATCCTGTTCACCGGCACGCCGCTCGCGCTGCTGATCGAAGCCGCGAGCTGGCGCGCGGGCTACGCCTTGCTCGCGGGCTTCGCGGTGCTGTCGTGGGGCTTCGTGTTCTGGCGCGTGCACGAGCCGCCGCGCGCGGCGCCGCACGAACGCCAGACGCTCGCCAAGGCCGTGCGCGAACTGCTGCCGCTCTTTGCCATGCCGCACACGCTGGGCCTGCTGTGCTTTGCCTGCGTGTCGTATGCCGCGTTCATCACCCTGCGCGGCCTCTGGCTCGGCCCCGTGCTGCACGACCGCCACGGGCTGTCGCTGGTCAGCAGCGGCAACGTGGCGCTGGTGATGACCATCGCGGGCATGATCAGCCCCGCAATGTTCGGCCGCCTCGACCCGGGCGGCGCGCGGCGCGGCCGCTGGCTCACGGGCTGCGCGTTCGCGGCCGCGGTGATGTTCGCGTTGATGGCACTCACGCATTCGCTCGCCGTCGACATCGGCCTGCCGATCCTCTACGGCCTGCTCTCTGGCTATTCGGTGCTGCAGTATTCGTACACGCGCGCCGCCTATCCGGCGGCCATGACGGGACGCGCGCTGTCGCTGCTCAACATGGCGATGTTCCTCGGCGTGTCGCTGATGCAGTGGACCACGGGCGTGGCCGCATCGTGGGCCGCGTCGAACGGCGTGGAGCCGTTCCGCGCGGTGTTCCTCACGATCACGGCCATGCTGGCGGTGGGCACGCTGGCGTTCCTGTTGCTGCCGCGTGCACACGAAGGCACGAGCCTCGCATCCGCGCGGCCCTGAGCATGTCTTCGCGCATCGTCAGCCCTCCCGCGCCAAGCCGCGCGCGGCCTTCTGCAACGCGACCTTCTGCGCGCGCCGCTCCGCGCGGTGCGTGCGCAGATGGCGCCCCGCCTTCTGGTTCGATTCGCCTCGCGCGATGGCGGCCACCACGGGATTGCGAGGTGCCGCGTTCGGCACCGAAAAATAGAACCGGCCCAGACGCTTGTCGTCGTCGCGGGCCTTTCGTTGAGCACTCATGTGCGCACACTCCAAAAATGCAAAAGCCCCGGCGAATGGCTGCGCGGGGCCTTTGTCGATGGGCCTCGGCGGATGCGTGGATGCACATCCGGCCGGGGCGGTCGGTGTGCGGGTCAGGTGTTCAGGAAACGGTTCATTGAGTGGTTGTGTCGCCCGGGAGGTTGGTCGTCGCCAGGCGCGGATAAAAAACTGTTGCTGAAAAACGAAGGGCGGATTCTGGCGAGCACGCACGCTGTGTGCAAGCGCGGCGCGTGCGCCTGTGGCGCAGAGCCCACGCCTCGCTTCGCGCAAATCCGTCAGCTCCGCTGCGCCGCCTCGGCTTCGTCGCGCAGCCATTGCGCGAATTCCTGTGCGTCGCGATTGCCCGCGGCACGGCGCGAGGCCTCGATGAAATAGCCGCGATGCGAGGCCGCGCCCTCGCCCAGCGGCGCCACCAGCCGGCCGTCGCGCACCAGCTCGCGCAGCAGCGGCAGCCGGCCGATCACCACGCCCTGCCCCGCCACCGCGGCGGCCACCGCATCGGCGTACTGGGTGAAGCGCAGCGTGCTCTTCATGCGCAGGTCATCGAGCCCCATCACCTTGAGCCAGGGTTCCCAATCGGCTGTGGGGGCCTCGCTGTGGTCCGGGTACTCCACCGTCAGCAGCGTGAGGTTCGCGAAATCCGAGGGCGTGCGCAGGGAGGCCGCGAGCTGCGGCGAGCACAGCGGGATCACCGATTCCTCAAACAGCGCCGGGCCGGCGCCACGGCCGATCGGCGCAAAGCGCACCGCCAGGTCGAGCCGGCTGCTCTCCAGGTCCAGCACGTCGAGCGTGGCCGACACGCGCACGTCGACCTGGGGATGGCTGCCGGTGAAGCGCGCCAGCTTCGGAATGAGCCAGAGCGACGCGAAACCCGGCGTGGTGGTGATCGCCACCTGGCGCGGCGCAGAGCTGGCACGCACCCGGGCCGTGGCGTCGCGCAGGCGCTCCAGACTGTCGGTCACGGCCCGCTGCATCACGCCGCCCGCCTCGGTGAGCGCCAGCGCGCGGTGCCGGCGCTCGAACAGCAGCACGCCCAGGCTGGCTTCGAGCTGCTGGATCTGGCGGCTCACGGCCGACTGGGTCAGGTGCAGTTCGCCGGCCGCGAGCGTGAAGCTCAGCCGGCGCGCCGCGGCCTCGAAACTGCGCAGCAGCTCGAGCGGCGGCAGTTCGCCCACGGAGGCTTTCGCATTCTCTGGATGCATGCAACGAGTTCCAAACGACCGTGTGTAAGAGCGGGGTCAACTCACTATATTCATTCGTATCACGAATGCAATGGAGCTTGCCATGAGCACCCAGCCTCTTTCTTCCCGCTTTCAAGTCAGCCTGCCGACCCGTTCCATCTTTGCCGTGCCCGATGGCGCCGGCGTGGGCATCGAATGCCGCAGCGGCTCGGTCTGGGTGACGCTCGACCGCGACCCGCGCGACATCGTGCTTGCGCCGGGCGAACGCTTCGAGAGCACCGAACACCGGCGCGTGCTGGTCTCGGCGCTGGAGGCCTCGTGCATCACGGTCTCGGACGCGCAGCCCGCGGCCATGCCGCTGCCCGCGCCGGCGCGGCGCCGGTCGCCTTGGCGACTGCTGCCGCTCGGGTTGTCCCCGGCTTGACCTGAGCGGCCCCGGCATCGAACCTCGATGCCATGGACCTCCCCTGCACCGAACGCCGCCGCCGTGACGGGCGGCTTTTTTGCGTTGGGCGCCGCATGGTCCGCGCTGTTTTCTTTTCTAGAGGGACATGACCATGGCAGAGGCATACATCGTCGCCGCCGCGCGCACGGCCGGCGGCCGGCGCGGCGGCAAGCTCGCGGGCTGGCATCCGGCCGACCTGGCGGCGCAGGTGATCGACGCATTGGTGGCGAAGAGCGGCATCGACCCGGCCGCGGTGGAGGACGTGATCCTCGGCTGCGTGAGCCAGGTGGGCGAGCAGGCAACCAACGTGGCGCGCAATGCGGTGCTGGCGTCGAAGCTGCCCGAATCGGTGCCGGGCACCTCGGTCGACCGGCAGTGCGGCTCGTCGCAGCAGGCGCTGCATTTCGCGGCGCAGGCCGTGATGTCGGGCGCCATGGATGCGGTGATTGCGGGCGGCGTCGAAAGCATGACGCGCGTGCCGATGTTCACGCCCAACGCGCTGCCGGCCAAGGCGGGCCTGGGCACCTACATGAGCCCGGCCATGAAGAGGCGCTACCCCGGCGTGGAGTTCAGCCAGTTCGCCGGCGCCGAGATGATCGCGGCCAACTACGGCATCGACAAGGATGCGCTCGACCGCTATGCGCTCGAAAGCCACCGCCGAGCCATGGCCGCCACGCGCGCGGGCGCGTTCGACGACGAGATCGTGCCCATCGAGATCCTGCAGGCCGACGGCAGCGGCACGGGCGAGCAGCACACGGTGGACGAAGGCATCCGCTTCGACGCCACGCTCGAAGGCATCGCGGGCGTCAAGCTGATTGCCGAGGGCGGGCGCTGCACCGCCGCCACCGCGAGCCAGATCTGCGACGGCGCGAGCGGCGTGCTGGTGGTGAACGAGCGCGGCCTCAAGACGCTGGGCGTGAAGCCGCTCGCGCGCATCCACCACATGAGCGTGATGGGGCACGACCCGGTGATCATGCTGGAGGCCCCCCTGCCCGCCACGCTGAGCGCGCTCAAGAAGGCCGGCATGCGCATCCAGGACATCGACCTCTATGAAGTGAACGAAGCCTTCGCGCCCGTGCCTATCGCCTGGCTGGAGGCGCTGGACGCCGACCCGGCGCGGCTCAACGTGAACGGCGGCGCCATTGCGCTCGGCCATCCGCTGGGCGCCTCGGGCACCAAGCTCATGGCCACGCTGGTCCACGCGCTGGGCAGGCGCGGCAAGCGCTACGGCCTGCAGACGATGTGCGAAGGCGGCGGCATGGCCAACGTCACCATCGTGGAGAGGCTCTGATGACCGCACAGCAGCCCTATGTGCTTTACGAGCTGGCGGACGGCATTGCCACGCTCACGCTGAACCTGCCGGCCAAGCTGAACCCGATTGCGCGCGAACTGCAGGTCGAACTGCGCGACACGCTGGAGCGCATCCGCGGCGACCGCGCGGTGCGCGCCGTGATCCTGACCGGCGCCGGCAAGGCCTTTTGCGTGGGCGCGGACCTCAGCGCCATGGCACCCGGCGAAGAAGGCAAGTCGCTCGGCGCGCAAACCGCGGAGTGGATGCAGTCGCTCAGCAACCCGCTGATCGAGACGCTGCGCACGCTGCCCGTGCCGGTGGTGGCAGCCGTCAACGGCGCCGCAGCCGGTGCCGGCGTGGGCCTGGCACTGGCGGCCGACGTGACGATTGCCGCGCGCAGCGCCTACTTCTACCTGCCTTTTCTGCCCAAGCTCGGCATCGTGCCGGACCTGGGCTGCACCTGGGCCATTCCGAGGCGCGCCGGCAGGGCGCGTGCGATGGGCATGGCGCTGCTCGACGAGCGCCTGAGTGCCGCTCGCGCCGTGCAATGGGGCCTGATCTGGGCCTGCGCCGACGACGAACAGCTGCTGGAAGAAGCACGCGCGATCGCGCAGCGGCTCGCCCGCCTGCCGGCGCATGCGGTGGTCGAGGCGCGCGAAGCCTTCGAAGCCGCCGAGCGCCACACGCTGGCCGAGCAGCTGCACTACGAAAGCGAACGCCAGCGCGAACTGATCGACCGTCCCACGTTCCGCGAAGGCGTGAGCGCCTTCCTGCAGAAGCGCCCTCCAAGCTTCCCCGGGCGCTGAGGCCATGATCGAACGCACGCTTTTCAGCGCCGACCACGAGGCCTTCCGCGACAGCTTCCGCCGCTTCATGGACAAGGAGATCGCGCCCTTCCACGAGGCGTGGGAAGAACAGGGCTACGTGGACCGCGCCGTCTGGTCCAAGGCCGGCGAGAACGGTTTTCTCTGCATGGCGCTGCCCGAGGCCTACGGCGGCGCGGGCGCTGACCTGCTCTTTTCGGTGATCCAGTTCGAGGAGCTCTGGGCGCGCGGCTTCACGGGCATCGGCTTCGGGCTGCACAGCGAGATCGTGGCGCCCTACATCCTGCGCTACGGCACCGAGGCGCAGAAGCAGCGCTACCTCCCCAGGCTCGCGAGCGGCGAGATGGTCGGCGCCATCGCGATGAGCGAGCCCGGCGCCGGCAGCGACCTGCAGGCGGTCAAGACCAGCGCGCTGAAGCAGGCCGACGGCAGCTACCTGCTCAACGGCAGCAAGACCTTCATCACCAACGGCTGGCATGCCGACCTCGTGATCGTGGTGGCCAAGACCGACCCGGCCGCAGGCGCCAAGGGCACCAGCCTGTTCCTGGTCGAGCGCGGCATGCCGGGCTTCGAGAAGGGCAAGCGGCTCAAGAAACTCGGGCTGAAGGCGCAGGACACCTCCGAACTGTTCTTCAACGACGTGCGGCTGCCGGCCAACGCATTGCTCGGCGATGCGGCGCAGCTGAACCGCGGTTTTGTCTGCCTGATGGAGCAGCTGCCGTGGGAGCGGCTGCAGATCGCGATCAGCGCGGTGGCCGCATCGCAGGCCGCCATCGACCAGACGGTGGCCTATGTGAAGGAGCGCAAGGTGTTCGGCCAGCCGGTGGGCAGCTACCAGAACACGCGCTACACGCTCGCCGAGCTGCAGACCGAGGTGCAGGTGGCGCAGGTGTTCGTCGACAAGTGCATCGAGCTGCTGATGGCCGAGAAGCTCGATACCGCCACCGCCAGCATGGCCAAGTACTGGACCACCGACCTGCAGTGCAAGGTGATGGACGCCTGCGTGCAGCTGCACGGCGGCTATGGCTACATGTGGGAGTACCCGGTCACGCGCGCCTATGCCGATGCGCGGGTGCAGCGCATCTATGGCGGCACGAACGAGATCATGAAAGAGGTGATCACGCGGGCGATGGGCCTGAGATAACGCGCCGCACCTTTGCGCACTGGCTTGAGCTTTGGCTAGCGCGGCTTCGGGCCGTTCGCGGGCGAAATACGAAACGACCCCTGTATTTGCGCCTGTGCGATGACGTGGCCGTGCGCGGCTGCCTTGGCGATCCACATCAAGCCGATGTTCTTGTTCTTTGGCACGCCTTCGCCGCCGATGTAGCAGCGGCCCAACCACTGCATGGCGTCCGCATGGCCCTGATGCGCGGCCTGCTCGAGCCAGTACAGGGCAATCTTCGGCTTGCCGGCATTCGAAAACAACTGTCCGATGTCGTTCTGTGCATCGGCGTCACCCGCGTCGGCCCGCACGAGGAATTCGAGATCCGCCCTGTCGAGTGGGACGCAAATGAACGGGACAACTTTTTCGAGGCTGAGCATGGCCCGCCCTCTTGCGTCATCGGCCAAACGGGTCACCGTCCCGTCCGCAATTCGCCGCCACCACGTGCGCCGGCTGCGCTCGGTGACGGCGACCGATGCAGCAATGCTGATCGGCACACCATTCATAAATTCGCCCCCTGATTTTTTCATTATTTTAAAACACGGCAAAGCTAGTCAATTGGCTCCGAGCGCGTGTGGAAAGCTAAAAAAGCCGACAAAGGCGGCTTTTTTAGATGCTTCAGAAGAATTACGGTGCGACCGTGCAACCCGTCGGAACGTACTTCTGGTCAGCATTGGTGCTGCAGGTCCAGGTGCCGGAGTCACCAGCGCGCGACCAAGTGATCGTCTTCGTCTTCAGCGGCTGAGCTGCAGAGTTGCCCAGCGTAGCGATCACTGTGGAGGCAGCAGCAGCAGTAGCGCCGAGCGAGACTTGCGGATAACCATTGACACCCGCGGTCACAGCAGGAGCGCCAGCTTGAGCAGCGCCGACGAGAATGGTCGATGCGCTAGCAGCGGGGTTGCATTCAGCGGCAGCCGTGCCCACAACGGTCTTGCCGTCGAGCAGGCAGGTGTCAACAGCCGTCTTTAGGCTGCCAGCTTCACCCATTGCACGGGTGAACTGCGATTTGGCAACGTAGGTTTGATATTGCGGAATCGCGATAGCGGCCAAGATACCAATGATCGCGACCACGATCATCAATTCGATCAGAGTGAAGCCCTTTTGCGCGGCGCGAGTTATGGAACGGTTCATGTGAATTACCTTTGATGTGAATTGAACTCCGGACCTCCCGAAGGTCATTTCAATTCAGCAACCCGCATACCCGTTCCCTGGCGGCGCCTAATTCACCGTTGAATAACATTTAATCTGGTTATTTAACGTTTTGGCGTGCAATGAGGTGTGCCATGTCACCGAAGCGCCCGCGCCATGGCCAGATCCAAGATGTGCCAAAACGCAAAAGCCGCCCCGAGCCAACTCACGCGCTAGATTCGATTTGGCTTGCGACTCGCCGCTGCCGCAGAATCGGGTCATGCCTGCCTCACCGGACCTGGACATCACGCGCTGCGCCGCTGCTGTGGCATCACTGACCGAGGAATCCACCCCATGAGCAACACCACCTTGACCAACGCCTTCTACGCCCAGTCGGGCGGCGTCACCTCGGTCATCAATGCGTCGGCCTGCGGCGTGATCGAGACGGCACGAAAACACCCGGACCGCATCGGCAACGTCTACGCCGGGCGCAACGGCATCATCGGCGCGCTGACCGAGGAGCTGATCGACACCGGCGCCGAGCCGGCCGAAGCCATCGCGGCGCTGCGCAGCACGCCCTCGGGCGCGTTCGGCTCGTGCCGCTACAAGCTCAAGTCGCTCGAGAAGAACCGGCGCGAGTACGAGCGCCTCATCGAGGTGTTCAAGGCGCATGGCATCGGCTACTTCTTCTACAACGGCGGCGGCGATTCGGCCGACACCTGCTTCAAGGTGAGCCAGCTGTCGCAGTCGATGGGCTATCCGCTGCAGGCGATCCACGTGCCCAAGACCATCGACAACGACCTGCCGCTGACCGACTGCTGCCCGGGCTTCGGCTCGGTGGCCAAGTACGTGGCGGTGTCGACGCTCGAAGCCTCGTTCGACGTGCGCTCGATGGCGGCCACCTCCACCAAGGTGTTCGTGCTCGAGGTGATGGGGCGCCATGCGGGCTGGATCGCGGCGGCCGGCGGGCTGGTGGCCGACCATGGCATTCCGGTGGTGATGCTGTTCCCCGAGATCGAGTTCGACAAGGCGCGCTTTCTCGCGCGCGTGGACGAACTGGTGAAGCAGCACGGCTACTGCTCGGTGGTGGTGTCCGAGGGCTGCCACTATCCCGACGGCAGCTTCCTCGCCGAGCAGGGCACGCGCGACGCCTTCGGCCATGCGCAGCTCGGCGGCGCGGCGCCGGTGGTGGCGCAGATGGTCAAGGAAGCGCTGGGCCACAAGTTCCACTGGGCGGTGGCCGACTACCTGCAGCGCGCGGCGCGGCACATTGCTTCGGCCACCGACGTGCGGCAGGCCTATGAGCTGGGGCAGCGCGCGGTCGAGCTCGCGCTCGAGGGCCGCAACGCGGTGATGCCGACCATCGAGCGCACTTCCGATGCGCCCTACACCTACCGCATCGGCAGCGCGCCGCTCGATGCGGTGGCGAACGTCGAAAAGCCGATGCCGCGCGACTTCATCTCGGACGACGGCTGGGGCATCACCGACCAGTGCAGGCGCTACCTGCTGCCGCTGATCGAAGGCGAGGACTACCCCGCCTACCGCAACGGCCTGCCGGTGTACGCCACCTTGCGCAACGTGGCCGTGCCCAGGAAGCTGCCGGCCTTCGAGCTCGCCTGACGCGATGGAAACAGCCACCGTCATCGACACCACGCGCTGTCCGCTGTGTGGCGAACAGAACCGCTGCGCGATGGAAACCGCGCGCGCAACCGGCCAGCCGCAACCGCCCTGCTGGTGCATGGCGGCCGACTTCGGCAAGGCACCGTTTGCGGCCCTGCCCCCGGCATCGCGCGGCAAGGCCTGCATGTGCGCCCGCTGCGCCGCGGGAGTGCCCGCCGAGCCTCTTCAGGACTGAGTGGCGTCCTGCTGCTGGCTCTGGGCCTGCGGCGGTATCTGCGCCGGCGCCATTGCGTCGCCCGTGCGGTCGCGCTGCTGCGTGATCACGCAATGGATGAACTGCAGCTTGCCGACGGCCACGCGCGGCAGCACGAAGGGGTAGTAGTCGGGCTGGCCCATGCTGCGCGAAAGCTCGTTGAGCACGTTGGTGAGCAGCACCCAGCCGTTGAGGAAATCCAGGAACCTGGCGGCGCCGGGATGCTCGGGCTGCCACAGGTCGTCCGTGGTGAACAGGTCGCTGGTGAGTTCGACGTTGGTGGCGTCCACGCCAAAGCTCATGGCGGTGTCGGTGGTGTCGGCCATGTGCAGGTAGTGCGCCCAGGTCTCGGCCCAGTCTTCCCAGGGGTGCATGCTTGCGTAGCTGCTCACGAAGCGGTTGGCCCAGTCGGGCGGCGGGCCCTGGTCGTAGTGCCGCTGGAGCGCCGCGGCATAGTCGGCGCGCTCGTCGCCGAAGAGCGCGCGGAACTCGTCGAGCCAGGGCGTGGGCTGCACGAGCAGGTCCCAGTAGTAGTGGCCGACCTCATGGCGGAAATGCCCGAGCAGCGTCCGGTAGGGCTCGCGCATCTCGGCGCGGATGCGCTCGCGCACCGCGTCCTCGGCCTCTTCGGCGTTGAGGGTGATCACGCCCTGTTCATGCCCGGTCATCACATGCGGGCCGCCCGGCATGTTGCCCAGAAAGTCGAAAGCCAGCCCGTGCACCGGATCGGCATGGCGGCTGACCACCGGCAGCCCGAGTGCCAGCAGCTGCGAGATGAGCCTGCGCTTCGCATGCTCGAGCTTGCGCCAGAGCTCGCCGTTGCCTTCCACCGAAAGATCGGGGATGGTGCGGGTGACGCTGCAGGCCAGGCAGAAGCCGGGCGCGAGGCCGTCGGTGTTGAACGAGGGCTCGTCCCCCTCGCGCGGGGCCGGCACCATCCAGTTGCAGCTGGCGGCGGTCATGAGGTTGGCGCAGCGGCGGTACCTCTTGCCGTCCGGATTGCCGAACACGGTGAAGAGCTCGGGCTCGGCGCCGTCGGCCTCGTCGTTGTCGCCGGCCTTGTCCTCGGCCTCGACGGGCGCCAGCGGCACGACGCCCAGGCGCTCGATCACATAGCCGAGCGGCGTGCGGCAGGCCAGGCACTGGCTGTTGCGCAGGAACACCGGCCGGCCGCACTGGCAACGGTAGGCGCGGCTCACCGTCGGTGCCGCGAGCTCGGAGGCAAGGTGGGAGGCCGCGCCCGGTTCGGGAGCGCCGGCGGGATCAGTTGGCGTATTCATTTCATTGTTCTGGGAAGGCAGTGCGGGGCAGCGGTGCATTGTGGGACGCGCAGGCGCCGGACCCGCCGCGCAAAGCCCGATATGCTTGTAGGACGACGGACCCGCAACAAGAGAAGCCGGGGCCACCGCCCATGACCACCACTCCCAAGCCCGAAGCCGCTTCGCCGGCCCCGCCTTCCATCGGCACCCTGCGCGAACGCTACGGCCCGCGCTACCGCTGGTACCTGCTGCTCTCGGTGATGGTGGGGGTGATGGCGTCGATCATGTCCTCGACCATCGTCAACGTCGCGATCCCGGGCATGAGCCATCATTTCTCGCTGGGCCAGGAGCGCGCGCAGTGGGTGAGCTCGGGCTTCATGGTGGCCATGACGGTCTCGATGCTGACCACGCCCTGGCTGCTGTCGCGCTACGGCTACCGCCGCACCTACGCGGGCACCATGGTGCTTCTGCTCGCGGGCGGCATTGCGGGCGGGCTGGCCAACAACTTCTCGCTGGTGCTGCTGGCGCGCGTGGCCGAAGGGCTGGCGGCAGGCGTGGTGCAGCCCATACCGGCCATCATCATCCTGCGCGCCTTCGAGCCGCACGAGCAGGGGCGGGCGAGCGGCATCTTCGGCATGGGCGTGGTGCTGGCGCCGGCCATCGGCCCGAGCATCGGCGGCGTGCTGGTCGACCTGTTCGGCTGGCGCTCGATCTTCTTCATGGTGGTGCCGTTCTGCCTGGCCTCGCTCTGGCTGGCCTACAGGTTCGTGCCCACCACGGCGCCCGGCGGCGTGGCGGCCTCGCGCGGCAGCGGGCTCGACTGGCGCGGCCTCGCGCTGGGCACGGTGGGCACCCTCTGCCTGCTGAACGGCCTGGTCGAGCTGCGCGGCGATTCGCCGGCGCAGGCCGGCCTGCTGCTGGCGGCCGCGGTGCTGGCCTTTGGCGCCTTCGTCTGGTGGCAGCGCCGCTACGCAGCCGGCGGCGGCGAACCGCTGATGAACCTGGCGCTGTTCCAGTACCGCCAGTTCGCCATGGGCAGCGTGGTCGCCTTCATCTACGGCACGGCGCTGTTCGGCTCGACCTACCTGCTGCCGGTGTACATGCAGGTCGGGCTGCAGTTGTCTGCATCGCACGTGGGCACCATCCTGCTGCCGGCGGGCATCGTGCTGGCCCTGACCATTGCCGGCGTGGGCCGGCTGGCCGACCGGCAGCCGACCTGGATGCTGGTGAGCATCGGGCTGGTGCTGCTGGCGGCTTCGTTCGCGCTGATGGTGGTGCTGCGGCTCGACAGCGCGCTCTGGCTGCTGGTGGCGTTTGCCGTCATCGGGCGCATCGGGCTGGGTTTCATCCTGCCGTCGCTCAACCTCGGATCGATGCGGCCGCTGGCCAAGCCGCTGATTCCGCAGGGCGCCAGCGCGATCAACTTCCTGCGCATGCTGGGCGGCGCGGCCGGCGTGAGCCTGTGCGCCATCGTGCTCGAGTGGCGCCTGGCGGCGCATGGCGATTCGCTGGCCAATGCTGCCAGCAGCCCCGCGCGGCTGGCGGCCTTCGACGAGGTCTTCCTGATGCTGGCCGGGCTGTGCGCGCTGGCCATCTGCGCGGCCTGGCAGCTTCGGCAGCCCGCCCCGCAAGGGTAAGCACTTAGTAATACTTAAGCACCCATCGTTTCTAATTGTTAGCATTTGTTAGCTAATGATGGGATGGGTTTCATGCAACGCAGAAGTTTTGTCGCCGGAACGGCCGTTTTCGCAGCGGGCCTGGCCCATCTCTCCTCCGCGCAGGCCGCCGAGGCCGGGGTGACCGACACCGAAATCGTGCTCGGCAGCTCGGCCGTGCTGAGCGGTCCGCTCGGCTCGCAGATCAAGGTCGTGCACAACGGCGCCGCGCTGGCCTTCGACGCCGTCAACGAACAGGGCGGCGTAGGCGGACGCAAGATCAAGCTGGTGGCGCTGGACGACGAGCTCAAGCCCGAGAAGGCGGTCGAAAACTACGGCAAGCTGCTGAACGACCATCGCGTGTTCGCCTTCTTCGGCTGCGTGGGCTCGGGCACCACGGCCGCCGCGGCCAAGCTGCTGCAGCAAAGCGGCGCGCCCAGCGTCGGCGGTTACGGCGTGGGCGACAGCGCACGCGAACGCGTGGCGGGTTCGGCCTACTTCGTGCGCGCCAGCAATGCACGCGAGGCGCAGGCGCTGGTCGAGCACCTGTCGACCATCGGCGTGAACAAGATCGCGATCGCCCACCTGGACAATCCCGGCGGCGTCGAGGCGGTGAAGCTGATCGAGGCGGCCATGGCCACGCACAAGCAGGCGCCCGCGCTGGTGGTGTCGGTGAAGGGCGACGGCTCGACCTCCGCCGCCGCCGGCAAGACGCTGGCCGACAGCCAGTCCCAGGCGGTGCTGATGTACCTGGCCGGCACCGTGGCCGGCGAGGTGATCAAGGCGACCTACGGGTCCGGCAGCAAGCCGATGTTCTATGGCATGTCGATCGTGCCGGGCGAGGTCACGGCCAAGGTGGTGCAGCTGCAGGCCAGCGGCCTGGCCATCTCGCAGGTCATGCCCTATCCCTGGGGCGAGGTGGAATCCGTCACGCGCGACTACCGCCGCCTGGCCGAGCGCGCGCAGGTGCCGGTGGGCTACGGCAGCTTCGAGGGCTACCTGAACGCGCTGGTGATGATCGAGGCGCTCAAGCGCACCGGCCGCGACCTGACGCGCGCCCGCCTGCATGCGACGCTGCGCGCCCTCAGGCTGCGCCTGGCCGGCATGGATATCGACTTCTCGACCGGCGCCAATGCCGGCTCGCGCTTCATCGAGATGGTGCGCGTCACGCCCGAAGGCCGCTTCGTGCGCTGAACGGGCGCACGGGTTCGCCGGGCGGGCGGCGCTCGCGCTCTAATAGCGCCATGTGCCAACTGCTTGGAATGAACTGCAACACGCCCACGGACGTGACCTTCAGCTTTACGGGCTTCGCGCAGCGCGGCGGCCGCACCGACCACCATGCCGACGGCTGGGGCATCGCCTTCTTCGAGGACCGCGGGCTGCGCCACTTCGTCGACCACATGCCCGCGAGCGAGTCGCCGGTGGCCGAGCTGATCCGGCGCTACCCGATCCAGAGCCGCAACGTCATTGCGCACATCCGCAAGGCCACGCAGGGCGCCGTCAACCTGCAGAACTGCCACCCCTTCGTGCGCGAGCTGTGGGGCCGCTATTGGGTGTTCGCCCACAACGGCGACCTGAAGGATTTCCGACCGCGCCTGCACGGCAACTTCCACCCGGTGGGCAACACCGACAGCGAGCACGCCTTCTGCTGGATCATGCAGGAGCTGGCCAAGTCGCATGCGGGCGTGCCGAGCATCGAGGAACTCACGCTCACGCTACGCGAACTGGCGCCGCAGCTTGCGGGCCACGGCACCTTCAACTTCATGCTGTCGAACGGCCAGGCGCTCTGGGCCCATGCCTCCACGCATCTCTGGTACGTGGAGCGGCGCCATCCTTTCGTCACGGCGCAGCTGTCGGACGAAGACCTGGAGATCGACTTCGCCCAGCACACCACGCCAAACGACCGTGTGGCAGTGGTCGTGACCGCGCCGCTCACCACCAACGAAAGCTGGACGGCCTTCGCGCCGGGCGAGCTGCACGTGTTCGTGGACGGGCAGCTGGCGGCGTTCTGAACCGGGCCCCGCTCAGCCGCCCCGCCTGACAACTTTTATCTGACACTTTTCCGCAACATTGCGGGAAAGTTTCGAAATCATGGGTTTTGTTATCGAATAATAACGGTTCTCATTTGTATTACAGATTGAACCGTTCCATGTCCGCTGCTCCGTTTCTCCGGCTTCGCCCGACCGTGGCCGCCTCGCTGCTCGCGCTTCACGCCGTGGCAGCCCTTGCACAGACCACCCCGGCACAGCCGGCGTCCGCAGCGCCGGCAGCCTGGCCGTCATCGAACGGCACGCTGGCCACCGTCACCGTCGAAGCCAGCGCCGACGCCTCGGCCGAAGGCCTGACCAAGCCCTACGCGGGCGGCCAGGTGGCGCGCGGCGGCCGCGTCGGCATCCTGGGCAACCAGGACATGATGAGCACGCCGTTCTCCAGCACCAGCTACACCCACGAGCTGATCCAGAACCAGCAGGCCAGGAGCGTGGCCGACGTGCTGCAGAACGACCCGACGGTGCGCGTGGCGCGCGGCTTCGGCAACTTCCAGGAGTCGTATTTCATCCGCGGCTTCATCGTCAATTCGGACGACATCGCCTACAACGGGCTCTACGGCCTGCTGCCGCGGCAGTACATCTCGTCCGAACTGTTCGAGCGCGTGGAGGTGTTCCGCGGTGCGAGCGCATTCCTGAACGGCGCCACGCCCTCGGGCGGCGGCATCGGCGGCAACATCAACCTGCTGCCCAAGCGCGCGCCGAACGATGCGCTCACGCAGATCACGCTGGGCACAGCCAGCGGCTCGCAGGCCTATGCCGCGACCGACATCGCGCGCCGCTTCGGCCCCGACCAGAGCGTGGGCGTGCGCCTGAACGCCGCGCACCGCGACGGCGGCACCGGCGTGGACGGCGAAGGCGTCAAGCTCGACGTGCTCTCGGTGGGCCTGGACTGGCGCAGCCGCGACGCACGCATCTCGGCCGACATCGGCCACCAGGAGCACCGCCTGCGCAACACGCGTCCCAACGTGACGCTCGGCAGCGGCGTCACGGTGGTGCCCAGGGCGCCCGACAACAGCACGAACTTCGCGCAGCCCTGGACCTATTCCTACGAGCGCGACACCTTCGGCTCGGTGCGCGGCGAGTACGACATCACGCCGGACATCACGGCCTGGGCCGCCGCCGGCGCGCGCAGCAGCTACGAGAACAATTCCCTCGCGGGCCCGACGGTCTCCAACGGCGTCACGGGAGCGGCCACGATGACCCGCTTCGACAACACGCGCGAGGACAAGGTCAAGACGGCCGAGATCGGCGTGCGCGGCAAGCTGCGCACCGGCAGCGTGGGCCACGAATGGGTGCTGGGCTATTCCTATTTCGATCTCGAGAAGAAGAACGCCTACGGCATGGGCCTGGGCGCCGGCGGCACGCTCAACACCGGCATCTACTATCCGCGCAGCTATTTCCCGCCGGCGCTGACCTACCTGGGCAACGACCTCGCCAACCCCGCGCTCAACGGCACCACCACGCTCAAGAGCCTGGCGATCGGCGACACGCTGTCCTTCATGGACGACCGCCTGCGCCTGACGCTCGGCGCGCGCCACCAGACGATCGAGACCAGCGACATCAGCTACCGCGTCGTGAGCAGCGGCCTCCAGACCGCCGCCGGCGGCACCGTCACCTCGTACGACCAGAGCCGCACCAGCCCGCTGGCGGGCCTCGTGTTCAAGGCCAACGACCGGCTGTCGGTCTATGCGAACTACATCGAAGGGCTGGCGCAGGGCGAAACCGCGCCCGCGCAGTCCGGCGGCCAGCCGGTGCTCAATGCCGGCCAGCAGCTGCGCCCCTACGTCTCCAAGCAGAAGGAGGTCGGCATCAAGTACGACGCCGGCCAGGTCGGCGGCACGCTCGCCTTCTTCTCCACCGAGAAGCCGCGCGCCTTCGTGCAGGGCAACTACTTCTCCGCGAATGGCAAGGACCGCCACCAGGGCGCCGAGCTCAGCGTCTTCGGCCAGGTCAGCAAGGGCCTGCGGCTGCTGGGCGGCGTGACCTGGCTGGACGCCAGGCAGAAGGACACGGGCAGCAGCGTCACGGACGGCAAGCGCGTGATCGGCGTGCCCAGGGCGCAGGGCAGCATCGGCGTCGAGTGGGACGTGCCGGGCGTGCCGGGCCTCTCGCTCGACGGCCGCGTGGTGGCGAGCGGATCGAGCTACGCCAATGCCGCCAACACGCTGCGCGTGCCGGGCTGGACCCGCATGGACATCGGCGCACGCTACGTGACCGAAGTGAGCGGCAAGCTGCTCACCCTGCGCGCGCGCATCGAGAACCTGGCCGACCGCAACTACTGGTCCTCGGTCGGCGGCTATCCCGGCTCCGGCTACCTGGTGCTCGGCGCCCCGCGCACGTTCAACCTGTCGGCCACGCTCGAATTCTGATGCGCGCCTTCGCGACCGCCGTGCACCGCTGGGCGGGACTGGCGGTGGCCCTGTTCCTCGTCGTCTCGGGGCTGACGGGCGCCGTCATCTCGTGGGACCACGAGATCGACGGCTGGCTCAACCGCAAGCTCTACGACACCGCCTCGCGCGGGCCGTTCCGCGATCCCTTCGACCTGGTGGCCGCGGTCGAGGCCCACGACCCGCGCGCGCGGGTCGCGTACCTGCCGCTGGGTTTCGAAGAGGGCCACACCGCCCGCTACTTCGTGCAGCCGCGCACCGACCCCGCCACCGGCAAGCCCTTCCGGCTCGGCTACAACCAGGTGTTCGTCGATCCGGTGACGGCCGAGGTGCGCGGCCGCCGCGACGCGAGCGCCATCTCGCTCAAGCCCGAGACGCTGATGCCCTTCCTGCGCAAGCTGCACTACATGCTGCACGTGCCGGCCGTCTGGGGCACCGACCGGCTGGGCTACTGGATCATGGGCGGCGTGGCGCTGGTGTGGCTGCTCGACAGCTGCGTTGCGCTGTATCTCACGACACCACGCCGCCAGCGCCGTGCCGCGCACCCCGAGCACCGCGGCCCGCGCGAATGGTGGAAACGCTGGAAGCCGGCCTGGGCCGTGCGCTGGGCGGCCGGCGGCTACCGGCTCAACTTCGACCTGCACCGCGCGGGCGGGCTGTGGATGTGGGCGCTGATCATCGTCATCGCCTTCACCTCGTTCTCGCTGAATCTCTACAAGGAGATCTTCCATCCGATGCTGTCGCTGGTCTCGAAGACCACGCCGGGCCCGTCGGCGCTGGTGCCGCTCGCACCGCTGGGCACGCGCATCGAGCCCACGATCGGATTTCGCCAGATCGTTGCCGACGCCGAGGCCGAGGCGCGGCGGCGCGGCTGGACCACGCCGCTCGGCGGAGTGTTCTACAACCAGCGCGGCGGCTTCTACAACGTGTCGTTCTTCGACCATGCCACGCACGACAGCAGCGACGGCATGGGCCTGTCGAACCTCTACCTGGACGGCCGCGACGGCCGCGTCATCAGCAGCAACCGGCCCTGGCACGGCACCGCGGCCGACGTGTTCGCGCAGCTGCAGCTGCCGCTGCATGGCGGCCGCATCCTCGGGCTGCCGGGGCGCATCCTGATGTCGCTCATGGGGCTCGCGGTGGCGGGCCTTTCGATCACGGGCATCGTGATCTGGTGGCGCAAGCGGCGCGCGCGGCTGGTGCAGGTGCGCCGCCAGCGCGAGCTGGCACCGAAGGAGCTCAGCGCAGTGCGGCCAGATGCGCTTCAAGCGCATCGATGAACATCTTCGGCACATCGAAGCCGGTCTGCTCGGTGATCTCCTGAAAGCAGGTCGGGCTGGTCACGTTGATCTCGGTGACCGAGTCGCCGATCACGTCGAGCCCGATCAGCAGCAGACCGCGCGGCGCGAGCGTGCGTCCCACGGTCTCGGCGATCTCGCGATTGCGCGCCGTGAGCGGCTGCGCCACGCCCTTGCCGCCGGCCGCCAGATTGCCGCGCACCTCGGTGCCCTGCGGAATGCGCGCCAGCACGAAAGGCGCCGGCTCGCCCGCGATGATCAGGATGCGCTTGTCGCCCTGCACGATGTCGGGCACGAAGCGCTGCACCATGATGGTCTCGGCGCCGTTCTTGTTGAGCGTCTCGACGATGGAACCGAGGTTCAGCGCGTCCTGCCTGACGCGGAAGATGCCCATGCCGCCCATGCCGTCGAGCGGCTTGAGGATGATGTCGCCGTGCTCGGCATGGAAGTCGCGCACGGCCTGCGCGCTGCGCGTGACCAGCGTGGGCGTGGTGAACTGCGGAAACTCCATGATCGCGAGCTTCTCGGGGTGGTCGCGCAGCGCGCGCGGCTTGTTGACCACGCGCGCGCCTTCGCGCTCGGCCTGCTCGAGCAGGTGGGTGGCGTAGATGTACTCGGCGTCGAAGGGCGGGTCCTTGCGCATGAGCACCGCGTCGAAGTCCTTCAGCGCCTTCGACTCGCGGATGTCCTCGCGGTACCAGGCCTTGCTGTCACCGGTGAGCGTGATCTGCTGCACGTTGGCCGTGACCAGCCCGCCCGACACCCACTGCAGGTCTTCCGGCAGGCAGGCCGCGATGCGGTGTCCGCGGCGCTGGGCCTCGCGCATCATCGAGAAGGTGGTGTCCTTGTAGATCTTGAAGTGATCGAGCGGATCGGCGACGAAGAGGATGTTTTTCATCTGGGAGTCTTTCCGGCGCCAGAGGTGGCCGCCATGTTGCTGCTGTCTGGCGCGATGTTGCCGGAAGCGGCGATGCCCTTGCCGGCGCAGGCCTTTGCGCGCCCGGCCTGCTGCACCGCGAGCGCGAGCGCGCCCGCCACCACGCCCCAGAAGGCCGAGCCGATGCCCGCGATGGCCACGCCCGAGAGCGTGACCAGGAAGGTGATGACCGCGGCCTCGCGGTGCGGCTCGTCGCGCACCGCGCCGGCCAGCCCGCTGCCGATGGTGCCCAGCAGCGCCAGGCCGGCAATGGCGGCGACCAGTTCTTTCGGAAAGGCCGTGAGCAGCCCGGTGACCGCCGCGCCGAAGAAGGCGATCAGCACGTAGAGGGCGCCGCAGCTCACCGCGGCCGTGTAGCGGCGCGCCGGGTCCTCGTGCGCCTCGCGGCCCATGCAGATGGCGGCGGTGATCGCGCCCAGGTTCAAGGCAAAGGCGCCGAAGGGCGCGAGCACCAGCGTTGTCAACCCGGTGAACGTGATGAGCTTGCTGATCGGCAGGTCGCCGTAGCCTGCGGCGCGGATGGTGGCCACGCCCGGCAGGTTCTGCGAGGCCATGGTGACGATGAAGAGCGGCAGCGCCAGGCTCACGATGGCCTGCCAGCTGAAGACGGGCATGGTGAACACCGGCCAGGTGAGCGAGAACTGCACTGCAGACACGCTCATCTCGCCGCGCGCCGCCGCGAAGGCGATGGCGGCCAACAGCGTGAGCGGCACCGCATAGCGCGGCAGCAGGCGCTTGGCCACCAGGTAGGTGCCGAGCATCAGCAGCACCAGCGGCAGCGCGGTTCTCGCGGCGATGAACGCGTCGAGGCCGAAGCGCGCGAGCACCCCGGCCAGCAGCGCGGCGGCGATGGCCATCGGGATCCGGTTCATCACGCGCTCGAACCATCCCGTCGCGCCCGCCAGCACGACCAGCGCGGCGCAGGCGATGAAGGCACCGACCGCCTCGCCCATGCCATAGCTGCCGGCCGCCACGGCGAGCACCGCGGCGCCCGGCGTGCTCCAGGCGATCATCACCGGCTTGCGCCACCACAGCGACAGCACGATGGAAGGCAGGCCCATGCCGATGCCCAGCGCCCACATCCACGAAGCCGAGACTTCGGGCGTGGCGCCGAAAGCCTGCGCGGCCTGGAAGACGATGGCCACCGAGCTCGTGAAGCCCACGAGCACCGCGACGAAGCCCGCGGTGAAGGCCGAGAGGCTCAGATCCTTGAAGAAACGCATCGGGCGATTGTGCCGGGGACGCCGTGGGCCCGCCCAGCCTCCAGGGTCCGCCGGCGCGCCCATTGATTGTCGACAATTTTCATAAATTAACGTCGACAATCGGCACGAGAATTGCTGCAACGCCATCGTGCTTCCCGCCATGCACCGCCATGGCCCACATGCTGGAGAACCCATGAACACGCCTGCCTCCTCCGATGCGCCACCATTGCCGGGCCCTTCCACGCCCGCCGAAGTGGTCGACGAATTCCTTCGTCTCGTGATGATTCCCGACCCGCAATCGGCGTCGCGCTTCACCGCGCCCGACATCCGCATCCGCTTCACCGGCAACCGCGAGATGCGGGCGCCCGGCGACACCTCGGCCTTCAATGCGAAGCGCTACGCCTGGGTGAAGAAGAAGATCGAACGCACCGAAGTGGTGGCCGGCGGCACGCCCGATGAAACGGTGGTCTACAGCCTGGGCACGCTGTACGGCGCCTGGCCCGACGGAACCGCCTTCGAGGGCAATCGCTACGTCGACCGCTACGTGGTGCGCCACGGCCTCATCAGCCGGATGGACGTGTGGAACGACAGCGCCGAATGGCTGCTGGTGCGCGCCGGGCTGGCGGTGCTGTGAGGGCGGGCGCATGACTGCACGCTGGCCCGAGCGGCTGCCCACGCACGGCCGCTTCGACTACAGCCCCATCACACGCCGGCCCGACTACGCGTGGCCGAACGGCGCACGGCTGGCCGTGTACATCGGCTTCAACATCGAGCATTTCGCCTTCGGCGACGGCCTGGGCGCCTGCATCGGCCCGGCCTCGCCGCAGCCCGACGTGCTGAACCACGGCTGGCGCGAATACGGCAACCGCGTGGGCGCCTGGCGCTGCCTCGAACTGTTCGACGCGCTGGCGCTGCCGGCGGGCGCGCTCGTCAATACGGCGCTCTATGACCATTGCCCGGAACTGGTGCAGGCCTGCGTGGCGCGCGGCGACGAGTTGATCGGCCACGGCCACAGCAACGCGGAGCGCCAGGGCGCATGGGACGAGGCGCACGAACGCGCATTGCTCTCAGGCTGCCGCGAACGCATGCGGCGCGAGAGCGGCCAGGCGCCGGCCGGATGGCTGTCGCCGTGGATCTCGGAAAGCGCCGTGACGCCCGACCTGCTGGCCGAGACCGGCTACGGCTATACGCTCAACTGGTGCCACGACGACCAGCCGGTGCTCATGCGCACGCGCGGCGGCGGCTCGATCTGGTCGGTGCCGTATCCGCAGGAGCTCAACGACATTCCGATGATCGTGGGGCGCCTCATGGACGCCAGGGACTTCAGCGCGATGGTGGTCGACAACTTCGACGAGATGCTCGAACAGTCGCGCGCGCAGCCGCTGGTGATGGGCCTCGCGCTGCATCCCTACATCGTCGGGCAGCCCTATCGGCTGCGCCACCTGCGCACGGCGCTGACGCACCTGGCACGCGGGCGCGACCGCGGCGACATCTGGCTCACCACGCCGGGCAGGATCGCATCGCACGTGCAGCAGCTTGCAGCGCAACGGCCCGCGGAGTTCATCTGATGAGCAGCCGGATGCACGCCGCACGCGTTCGATAATGGGCGGGTTCCCCCATCGCCTGCTCCATGCCCCGCTCATCCTCGCCATCCAAGCCCGCCATCGCGCCGCGCCCCGCCCGGCGCAAGCTGCCGCCCACCGACGGTGCCGCGGCGAAGAACGACGACCACGGCGACATCGAGGAACGCATCTACCGCTCGGTCTTCGAAGGCGTGACCAACCAGCGCCTCGCGCCCGGCACCAAGCTGCCGGAGGCGTCGCTGTGCGAGCTGTTCGGCGTCAGCCGCGCGCTGGTGCGCAAGGTGCTCCAGCGGCTCGCACACGACCACATCGTGGAACTGCGTCCGAACCGCGGTGCCATCGTGGCCATGCCCTCGCCCGAGGAAACGCGGCAGATCTTCGAGGCGCGCCGCGCGCTCGAGGCCGCGCTGGTGCGCATGGCCGTGCGCAACGCCACGCGCGCCGAAATCGCCGAACTGCGGCGCCACCTGAAGCAAGAGCATGCGGCGATGCACCGCTACGCGCAGCCCGAGTGGGCGCGCCTGGCCAGCACCTTTCATTTGCGCGTGGCGAAGCTCGCGCGCAATCCGATCCTGGAACGCTACCTGACCGAACTCATGTCGCGCTGCTCGCTGATCGTGGCGCTCTACGAACCGCCCGGCAATGCATCGTGCGAACATGGCGAGCATGCGGACGTGGTCGATGCCATTGCGCGCGGCAATTCGGACGAGGCCGTGCGCCTGATGGAAGAGCACCTGCTGGTGCTCGAGAAGAACATCGCCCTCGACAGGCCCGCTTCGCAGCGCAGCCTGGGGCAGATGCTGGGACTGGCCTGAGGCGGGGCAGGGGCCGGCGGCTGCGCGGGCCGCCGCCGGTCAGATCTCGATCTTCGAGCCCAGCTCCACCACCGCATTGTTCGGCAACCCCAGGAACGCGGCAGCGCCGCTCGCGTTGTGGTGCATCTGCGCGAACAGCTTCTCGCGCCACGGCGCCATGCCGCTGCCCAGCGTGGGAATGACGACGTCGCGCGAGAGGAAGTAGCTCGTCGTCATCGGCTCGAGCTGGCAGCCGCGCATGCGCGCGTTGTCGAGCGCCCGCGGCAGGTCGACATCGTTCTTGAAGCCGTAGTGCACGATGACCTGCCAGCAATGGTGGCCGAGCGCCTCGATCTCGATGCGCTTGTCCATCGGGATCCAGGGCACTTCGTGGTTGCGCACGGTCACGAACATGTTCTGCTCGTGCAGCACCTTGTTGTGCTTGAGGTTGTGCAGCAGCGCATTGGGCACCACGCCGGGTTCCGCGGTGAGGAACACCGCGGTGCCGTCCACGCGCGCGGGCGGGCTCTCGAACACCGAATCGAGAAAGGCCTTCAGTTCGATCGCATCGGCGCGCTGCACCTCGCCCATCAGGCGGCGGCCTTCCTTCCAGGTGATCATCAGGGTGAACACGGCGCCGCCGATCACCAGCGGGAACCAGCCGCCCTCGAACAGCTTGAGCAGATTCGACGCGAAGAACAGGAAGTCGACCACGAAGAACACCGCGGTCGACGCAATGCACAGCACCAGCGGCAGCTTCCAGGCGTAGCGGATCACGAAGAAGGTCAGGATCGTGGTGATCAGCATGTCGGTGGTCACGGCAATGCCGTAGGCCGCGGCCAGACTGCTCGACGAGCGGAACATGACCACCGCGAGCACGATGGCCACGAACAGCCCCCAGTTGACCAGCGGAATGTAGATCTGCCCCGCCGTGCGCACGCTCGTGTGCTCGATGTTCAGGCGCGGCAGGTAGCCCAGCTGGATGACCTGGCGCGTGACGCTGAAGGCGCCCGTGATGAGCGCCTGCGACGCGATGACCGTGGCTGCCGTGGCCAGGAGCACCAGCGGAACGAGCGCCCATTCGGGCGCCATCATGAAGAACGGGTTCTTCACGGCCTCGGGGTTCTCCAGCAGCAGCGCGCCCTGGCCGAAGTAGTTGAGCGTGAGCGCCGGCATCACGACCGTGAACCAGGCCACGCGGATCGGACGCTTGCCGAAGTGGCCCAGGTCGGCGTAGAGCGCCTCGGCGCCCGTCACGCACAGCACCGTGGCGCCCAGCAGGATGAAGCTGGTGCCCGGGTTGTCCCACATGAACTTCAGGGCGAACCAGGGGTTCAGCGACTTGAGGATTTCAGGGTGGTGCAGGATCTGCGACACCCCGAGCACCGCAATCGCCAGGAACCACGCGAGCGTGATGGGCCCGAAGAACTTGCCGATGCCCGCCGTGCCGCGCTTTTGCACCACGAAGAGGCCGAACAGCACCACCAGCGTGACCGGCAGCACATAGTGCTTGAAGTGGGGCGACACCACTTCGAGGCCTTCGACCGCCGAAAGCACCGAGATGGCCGGCGTGATGACGCCGTCGCCATAGA
The DNA here is from genome assembly GCF_014852545.1 of Variovorax sp. VRV01. Taxonomy (NCBI): domain Bacteria; kingdom Pseudomonadati; phylum Pseudomonadota; class Betaproteobacteria; order Burkholderiales; family Comamonadaceae; genus Variovorax; species Variovorax sp. VRV01. Next base: position 238,861 of record NZ_JACVBS010000005.1, on the reverse strand, counting down.
AGAGCGAGGTGCCGAAGATGCCCACCAGCAGCAGCACGTGGCGCAGCTTGGGCTTGTCGGCCACCGCGCGCGAGGCCAGCGCCAGCATGGCGACCAGGCCGCCCTCGCCTTCGTTGTCGGCGCGCAGCACCAGCACCACGTACTTGATCGACACGATGACGGTGAGCGTCCAGAAGAACATCGAAAGGATGCCGTAGACGTTTTCGACAGTGAACGGCAGGTGGCCGTGGCCGAACACTTCCTTGACTGCATACAGCACGCTGGTGCCGATGTCGCCATAGACGACACCGATGGCGCCGATGATCAAGGCGGCGGCGGAAGTGGATTTGGGAGGTGACACGAAGTCGATGGGAAAAAGGGAGGTTGCTCGCGCGTAACCAGACGTCACACGCACCGAGATGCTGCCGCGATGGAATTTCCAGCCGCCGCGCGCACCCCTCCGCCCTCTTGTTTCCTTTGCTGTGGGGCCGCTATTTTGCCGCCGACCGAGGCCTGCGCAAGCCGCCCGGGAAAATCATTCGTAGATTTCGGCGTCCGGATCGGTGGCTTCCATTTCGTAGCTCGCAGCCACCATGGCCAGGCGGCCCACCACGCCATACATGTAGAAGCGGTTGGGGGCGCTCGCGCCGGGCTTGGCGCCGGGTTGCGGCAGATGCGCGCTTTCGGAGAACGCCAGCGGCACGAAGCTCGCGCCCGGCAGCTTGAGGTTCTCGTCGGGGGCGCGCTCGGCATGCACGCGGTAGAAGCCGCCCACCACGTAGCGGTCCATCATGTAGACCACCGGCTCGGCCACGCCGTTGTGCACGCGCTCATTGGTCAGCACGCCTTCCTGCACGATCACCTCGCCGGGCTCGCGCAGTTCCCTGGCGGCCGCGCCCGCCTTGCCTGCCGGGGCGCTGCGCGGCTTGCCGACCAGGCCCTCGACTTCCTTCGCGTCGCGCACGGTGACCACGCCCGGCCCGTCGCCGCCGACATGGCCCTTGACGACGACGAAGGGCTTCTCGTTGATGCCGTATTCCTTGTACTTGCGGCGCACCTTGGTCAGCACCGCGTCCACGTGGCTGGTCAGCACATCGATGCCGCGGCCTTCGGAAAAATCGACGCCGTCGGCGCGCGCATAGATCGGGTTGATCAGCCAGGGGTCGATGCCCAGCAGCTTGCCGAAGCGCTTGGACAGTTCTTCGTAGCTGTGCAGGTGGTTGCTCTTGCGCCGCACCGACCAGCCCGCGTGCAGCGGCGGCAGCAGGTACTGCTCGTGCAGGTCTTCCAGGATGCCCGGCGTGCCGGCCGACAGCTCGTTGTTGAGCAGGATGGTGCAGGGATCGAAGTTCTTGAGCCCGAGGCGGCGCTTGCTGCGCACCACGGGCTCCAGGCACACGGTTTCGCCGTTGGGCAGTTCGATCTTCTTGGGCGACTTGATGGCCGGATCGATCGAGCCCACGCGCACGTTGAGTCCCGCCATGTGGAAGATCCGCACCAGCTGGGCGACGTTGGCGAGGTAGAAGGTGTTCTTCGAGTGGTTCTCGGGAATGACGAGCAGGTTGCGCGCTTCCGGGCAGATCTTCTCGATGGCCGCCTGCGCGGCCTGCACCGCCAGCGGCAGCATCTCCTTGGTGAGATTGTTCCAGCCGCCGGGAAAGAGATTGGTGTCGACCGGCGCCAGCTTGAAGCCCGCGTTGCGGATGTCGACCGCGCTGTAGAACGGCGGCGTGTGCTCCATCCATTCGAGCCGGAACCAGCGCTCGATGGCGGGCGTGGAATCGAGTACCCGCTGTTCCAGTTCGTTGATCGGGCCGGTCAGGGCGGTGACGAGATGCGGAACCATGCGGCGGCCTTGTTGGATTTGTACTTGAAAGGTAGAGCGGAATTGTAGGATTTGGGGATGGCCGCCCCAATGACAAGACTACGTAGAGCGGACTTGGTTCAGTCCGCCCGCCTCCGGCGCATCAGCTGCGCACTTCGCCCTGCCCGAGCACCACGTACTTGAGCGAGGTCAGCCCTTCGATGCCGACCGGTCCGCGCGCGTGGAACTTGTCGGTGCTGATGCCGATTTCCGCCCCCAGGCCAAACTCGAAACCGTCCGCGAAGCGTGTGCTCGCATTGACCATGACGCTGGCCGAATCGACCTCGCGCAGGAAACGCTGTGCATGCACGTGGTCGCGCGTGACGATGGCGTCGGTGTGGTGGCTCGAGTAGCGGTTGATGTGCGCGATGGCCTCGTCGACCCCTTCGACCACCTTGATGCTGATCACCGCGGCAAGGTATTCCTCGGACCAGTCGGACGGGGCCGCATCGACGATTCTTGCGCCCGAGCCGGCCAGCGCCTCGTCGGCGCGCAGGATCCGGGCAGCCACCGGGTCGCAGCGCATTTCAACGCCCTTGGCCGCGAAGATGGCGGCGATCCGGGGCAGGAAGTCTTCCGCCACCGCGGCCGACACCAGCAGGCCTTCGGCCGCATTGCAGGGGCTGTATTTCTGCGTCTTGGCGTTGTCGACGATGCGCAGCGCCATCTCGAACTCGGCCGTGTCGTCCACGTAGACGTGGCAGTTGCCGTCCAGGTGCTTGATGACCGGCACCTTGGCATCGCGGCTGATGCGCTCGATCAGGCCCTTGCCGCCGCGCGGGATGATCACGTCGACGAACTCGGGCATCGCGATGAGCTGGCCCACGGCTTCGCGGTCGGTGGTCTGCACCAGCTGCACCGCATCCACCGGCAGGCCGGCCTCGGCCAGCGCCCCGGACACCAGCAGCGCCAGCGCCTTGTTCGACTCGATCGCCTCCGAGCCGCCGCGCAGGATGGCCGCGTTGCCGCTCTTGATGGCCAGGCTCGCGGCCTCGATGGTCACGTTGGGCCGGCTCTCGTAGATCATGCCGAAGACGCCGATCGGCACGCGCATCTGGCCCACGCGGATGCCGCTGGGCTGCTGCTTCATGCCGATGATTTCGCCGATCACGTCGGCCATGCCGGCGAGCTGCTCGCAGCCCAGCGCCACGGTCTCGATGACCTTGGGCGTGAGCTTGAGGCGGTCGACCATCGGCGCCGACAGGCCGGCGGCGGTGGCGCGCGCCAGATCCTTCTGGTTGGCCTCGGCGAGGTCCGGGCCGGCTTCGCGCAGGCGCTTGGCCAGGGCCTTCAATGCTCTGTTTTTGGTAGCTGCATCCGCACGGGCCATGAGGAATGCAGCGGTTTTTGCCTGCAGGCCGAGGGTCTGCATGTGCTCGCTGACGTTGAACGCGTTCATGCAGCTATTTTCCCACGCGGACCTGCTGCACGGCTGACGCAGGCCTTTTGGCTGCGCTCGTCAGGGATCAGGCGCGGCGCGCGGCAGTCGGCGCGCTGCTGCAGGCGCGGCACAGCATCAGCGCCAGCCGCTGCAGCGCCTGCCAGCCGCCGGCCGGCCAGTCGGGCTGCTTCAGTCCCTTGCAGATGCCGTCGACCACATGGGCCGCGCGCAGCAGCCGCGCCAGCATGCGGTCGTCGAGCCGGGGCAGCACGCGCTCGAAGGCGCGCTCGCGCGGGCCCCAGATGCGGTTCTCGCGCAGCGCCATGGGCAGCGGCCGGCCCGCGGCCATGGCGTCCTTCACGCGCTTCAGGGCGCGGATGTCCTCGGCGATCGTGTAGTGCACCAGCACCTCGGCCTCGCCTTCGGCCTGCAGGCCGTCGAGCATGCGCGCCACGCGCTGCGGATTGCCGGCCAGCACGGCCTCGGAGAGCTTGAAGACGTCGTAGCGCGCCACGTTGTTGACCGCGCCTTCGACCTGCTCCCAACTCAGTTCGCCCGCCGGATGCAGCAGGGCGAGCTTCTGGATTTCCTGGTGCGCGGCGAGCAGGTTGCCCTCGACGCGGTCGGCAAAGAACTGCAGCGTGCGCTGGCCTTCGTCGCCGGGCATCACGCGCTGGCCCTGCAGGCCCAGGCGCTGCGCGATCCACTGCGGCAGCGCGCTGCGCTCGATCGGGTCGACCTGCAGGCTCACGCCATTGTTCTCGAGCGCCGAGAACCAGGCGCCCGTGCGCGTGGCCTTGTCCAGCCGCGGCAGCATCACCAGCGTGAGCGTGCTGTCGTTGCCCTGCGCCGCCTCGGCCAGCTGCTGCAGCGCCGTGCTGCCGTCCTTGCCGGGCTTGCCCGAGGGAATGCGGATCTCGACGATCTGCTTGTCGGCAAACAGCGAGAGCGAGCCGCCCGCCGCGAGCACCGCGCTCCAGTCGAAGTGCGCGCCGGCCACGGTGTACGAACTGCGCTCCGTATAGCCCGCCACGCGCGCCGCGGCGCGGATGGCATCGGCCGCTTCCTGCGCGAGCAGCGGCTCGTCGCCATGGATCGTGTAGAGAGGCTTCAGACCCTTCTGCAGATGGGAGCCCAGCTGGGCGCTGGCAAGTTGCATGGAATCCTAGAGTTCCTTGACGGCCGCGAGGCGCCGCATCATCTGCTGTGCGATGTCGGCCTGCATGTCGCGGTACAGCAGCTCGGCCTCGCCTTCCTTGGCGAGCGCGTTGGTTTCGTTGAAGCTCAGGTCGCGCGACTGCGACACCTCGGTGGGCGCGAGCAGCATCTTGCCGCCCGGCGTGCGCAGGCTGAAGCGAACGCGCAATTGCAGCTGCAGCTCGCGCAGCAGGCCGGCCGAATTGGTCGAGATCACGATGCGGTCGCGGTTCTCGCCCAGGATCTCGAGGATCGCGTCGGCGCTCTGGGCCTGCTCGGGTGGCACCAGCGTCACGGTGCCGGCGGCGCGCATTTCGCGCCGCAGCCGGTTGATCAGCTCCGAATTGCCCGACACCGACAGCGTCTTGAACGCGAACACCGGCGCCTTGCGCAGTTCGAATCCGCAGCCGGCCAGCGCGAGGCTGGCGCCCGCCGTGGCCAGGCCCAGGAGAAAGCCGCGGCGCGGCAGCGGGGCGTTGCGATTGTTCATGCTTCTATCGATCGTTTCGTTCAGATGACCACGTTGACCAGCCGGCCGGGAACCACGATGACGCGCTTGGCCGGCGCGCCCTCGGCGAACTTGACGAAGTCGTCGCACGAGAGCGCGAGCGCTTCGATCTCGGCCTTGGAGGCGCCGGCCGGCACGCGCAGCGCGCCGCGCAGCTTGCCGTTGACCTGCAGCATGAGCTCGATCTCGTCCTGCTCCAGCGCGCCCACGTCCACCACGGGCCAGGGCGCGTCGAGCAGGCCGCCCAGCTCCTTGTCGTAGCCAAGCTGCTGCCAGAGCTGGCAGGCGATGTGCGGCGTGGCCGGATACAGGCAGCGCAGCAGGATGCCGAGGCCTTCGCGCAGCGCGGCGGCATCGCCGGCGCTGCCATCGGGCTTGAAGCCCTCGAGCGCATTGAGCAGCTTCATCGCGCCCGACACCACCGTGTTGTATTGCATGCGCTGGTAGTCGTAGTCGACCTGGCGCAGCACGGTGTGCACCTCGCGGCGCAGCGCCTGCGCGGCCTTGCCGAAGGCCTGGCCGCCGAACGCCACCGGGGCCACGTCGGCCTGCGCCACGCCGAAGTTCCAGACCCGGCGCAGGAAGCGGTAGCTGCCCTCGACGGCCGCGTCGTTCCACTCGAGCGTGGCCTCGGGCGGCGCGGTGAACATGGTGTAGAGGCGTGCGGTGTCGGCGCCGTACTTCTCGATCAGGTCCTGCGGGTCGACGCCGTTGCGTTCGCTCTTGCCCATCTTGCCGACGCCGCCGTATTCGACCTTGGTGCCGTCCGCGGCGACGCCGCCGACGATGCGGCCCTGCGCGTCGAGCGTGGGCGTGACTTCCAGCGGCGGGTGGTAGTTCTTGCCGCCCTTCTCGTCGCGGTGGTAGTAGATGTGGTTGAGCACCATGCCCTGCGTGAGCAGCTTGCTGAAGGGCTCGTCGACCTTCACCAGGCCCAGGTCGCGCATCACCTTGGTCCAGAAGCGCGCGTACAGCAGGTGAAGGATCGCATGCTCGATGCCGCCGATGTACTGGTCCATCGGCATCCAGTAGTCGGCGCCCTCGGCGACCATCGCCTGGTCGTTCTTCGGGTCGCAATAGCGCATGAAGTACCAGGAGCTGTCGACGAAGGTGTCCATGGTGTCGGTCTCGCGCCGCGCGGGCTTGCCGCAGACGGGGCAGACCACGCCGGCGTGGAAGCCTTCATGCCTGGCGAGCGGGTTGCCCGAGCCGTCGGGCACGCAGTCGGTGGGCAGCACCACGGGCAGGTCCTTCTCGGGGACCGGCACCGCGCCGTGCTCGTCGCAGTGGATGATCGGGATCGGCGTGCCCCAGTAGCGCTGGCGGCTCACGCCCCAGTCGCGCAGGCGCCAGGTGGTCTGCATCTCGCCCAGGCCCTTCTGGGCGAGCGCATGCGCCACGGCGGCCACGGCCTCCTTGTAGGTCATGCCGCTGAAGTTGTCGGAGTTGATGGTCACGCCGCGCTGCTTGTCGGCGTACCAGTCCTGCCACTTGTGATAGTCGAAGTGCGGCTCGTCGTCGACCAGCACCACCTGGATGATCTCGATGCCGTACTTGTTGGCGAAGGCGAAATCGCGCTCGTCGTGCGCCGGCACGCCCATCACGGCGCCGTCGCCGTAGTTGATGAGCACGTAGTTGCCGACCCACACCGGCACCTGCTCCTCGGTGATCGGGTGCTTGACGGTCAGGCCCGTGGGCACGCCCTTCTTTTCCTGCGTGGCGAGCTCGGCCTCGGTGGTGCCGCCGCTCTTGCATTCCTCGATGAAGGCCGCGACCTTGGGGTCGAGCGTGGCGGCGTGCACGGCCAGCGGGTGCTCGGGCGCCACGGCGCAGAAGGTCACGCCCATGATGGTGTCGGCGCGGGTGGTGAACACGTACATGCGGCCGTCCTGGATCAGCCGGCCGCCCGCGTCCTTGATGTCGTGCGTGAAGGCGAAGCGCACGCCCTCGCTCTTGCCGATCCAGTTCTCCTGCATCAGCTTGACGCGCTCGGGCCAGCCCGGCAGCTTGTGCTGGGTGTGCTCGAGCAATTCCTCGGCGTAGTCGCTGATCTTCAGGTAGTAGCCGGGGATCTCGCGGCGCTCGACCGTGGCGCCGGTGCGCCAGCCCTTGCCGTCGATCACCTGCTCGTTGGCCAGCACGGTCTGGTCGACCGGGTCCCAGTTGACGACCTGCGTCTTGCGGTAGGCGATGCCCTTCTCGAGCATCTTCAGGAACAGCCACTGGTTCCACTTGTAGTAGCTGGGATCGCAGGTGGCGATCTCGCGGCTCCAGTCGATCGCCAGGCCCATGGCCTGGAGCTGGCCGCGCATGTAATCGATGTTCTCGTAGGTCCACTTGGCCGGCGGCACGCCGTTCTTGAGCGCCGCGTTCTCGGCCGGCAGGCCGAAGGCGTCCCAGCCCATGGGCATCAGCACGTTGTAGCCGCTCATGCGCAGGTAGCGCGTGAGCATGTCGTTGATGGTGTAGTTGCGCACGTGGCCCATGTGCAGCTTGCCGCTGGGGTACGGCAGCATCGAGCAGGCGTAATACTTTTTACGGCTCGCGTCCTCGGTGACGCGGTAGGCATCGGCGGCGCTCCATTGCGCCTGGGCAGCGGACTCGACGTCGCTGGGTTTGTAGCTGGGGTTCATGACGGTTCGGCAGGAGCCCGGCTCGGAGCGGCCGGGGAAGGCGGATTATCGCGCCCGGCCGGCCGCCCGGCCGGCAGACTCTAGACTTGAGGCACGTAACCTGCGTATTGCACGGGTTACGCCTACCCTTCGGCAGATTTTTCGCACCGCCTGGAATGCCATGAAATTGTTCCTGAAACACCTCGCCCTGGGCCTCGCGGCCGCCGCCAGCCTGGCCGTGATGCCGCTGCATGCGCAGCCGGCCGGCGACAAGCCGCTGCGCATCGTGGTGCCCTTCGCCGCCGGCGGGGCGCAGGACGTGATCGCCCGCTACCTGGGCGCCAAGCTCTCGGACAAGCTCGGCGGCAGCGTGATCGTCGACAACAAGGCGGGCGCGGGCGGCATCGTGGCGGCCGATGCGGTGGCCAAGGCGACCGACGGCGCCACCGTGCTGCTGGCCACCGGCGGCGCCATCACCATCGCGCCCCACCTGCAGGCCAAGCTGCCCTACGACCCCATGGCAGACCTCGCGCCAGTGGCCCTGGTCGGCGACACGCCCATGACCCTGGCCGTGCGCGCCGAAAGCCCCTACAAGACCCTGGCCGACGTGCTGCGCGACGCCAAGGCCAAGCCGGGCCAGCTGACCTATGCCTCCACCGGCAACGGCACGGTGTCGCACCTCACGGGCGCGCTGTTGGCCCAGGCGAGCGGCGTGAACCTGCTGCATGTGCCCTACCGCGGCGCGGCGCCGGCGCTGACCGACCTGCTGGGCGGCCAGGTGGCGCTGATCGTGACCAGCGCCGCTTCCATCGAGCCGATGGTCGCGAGCGGCAAGGCCCGCGTGCTCGGCACCTTTTCGCGCGCGGCGCTGCCCAGCCTCGGCACGCCGCCGACGGTCGCGGAGGCGGCGGGCCTCGCGGGCATGGACGTGCCGGTGTGGGTGGGCGTGATGGCGCCCGCGCGCATGCCGGCGGCCAGCATCGAGAAGCTCTCGGCGGCGCTGGTCGAGGTGTGCAACCTGCCCGAGACCCGGCAGCGCTTCGCCCAGCTGGGCGCGGTGAACACCTGCGGCGGCGGCGCGGCGTTGGGCAAGGTGATCGCGGAGGACAGCCAGCGCTGGGCGAAGGTCATCAAGCAAGGCGGGATCAAGGTTGATTGACGTGGCTCTCCCCCAGGCTCCGCGCACTTCGTGTCGCTTCTCCCTCCCCCTCACCGGGGGCAACACCGGCGGCCCGGCAGAGCCGGTTCCGCGGTGTTCGCGAAAGGGGCCCGCAGGGTGACGGAGGCTGACGGGCTGTATCGCGTCGGCATCGCGGGGGCCGGGGCGATCGCCCTGGCCAGCGCGGCGTGGCTGCGTCAGGCGGGCCACGGCGCCATGCTCTGGTCGCCGGGCGGCCGGGGTGCCGAGGCCCTGCGCACGCAGCCGCTCGAAGCGGTCGGCGTGCAGCCCTGCCGCGTGGCGGTCGAAGTGGCCGGCGATGCGGCGCAGCTTTGCGGCGCATCGGATGTGCTGCTGATCGCCCTGCCGGTCAACGGCCACAAGCGCGTCATGGATGCGCTGCTGCCCTTCCTGCGCGACGGGCAGACCGTGATCGTCAGCTCGATGGCCTCGCTGTCTTCGCTCTATCTGCACGAAAGCGCAGGGCGCGCGGGCAAGCGAGTGACGGTCGCCAGCTTCGGCACCACGGTGCTGACCGCCCGCCGCGAATCCGCCACGCAGGTCCGGGTGATGACGCGGCGCCAGGCGGTCGGCGTCTCCGCGCTGCCGAGCTCGGAAATCGAGCGCGCCATCGAACTGTGCACCGCGCTGTTCGGCGGCGGCTTCTTCGCGCAGGACAACACGCTCGCCAGCGCGCTCGCGAACGTCAACCCGCAGTCGCACGGACCGCTGGCCGTCTTCAACTGGACCCGCATCGAGCACGCGGAGAACTGGCCGCAGTACCACTGCATGACGCCCGGCGTGGCCCGCGCGATCGAGGCGCTGGACCGGGAGCGGCGCGCCGTGGCCGGCGCCTTCGGCATCGCGCTCGGGCCGATCGAGGAGCATTTCGCGCGCTCCTTCGGCACGGAATCGGCGCGGCTCGAGGACATCGCGGCCGAGCTGCATGCCAAGCGCGGCGGGCCGCCCGGCCCCGTGCGCACCGACACGCGCTACCTGAGCGAAGACATGCCCTACGGCCTGGCCTTCGTCGAAGCGCTCGGCGCCATCGCCGGCGTGGCGACACCCGCGACGCGCACCATCGTGGACGCTGCCTCGCTGGTCAGCGGCATCGACTTCCGGCAGCGCAACGACCTGCTGGCGCCGCTGGGCCTGGCCCGCGAAACCGTGGCCGGCCTGCTCGCCCGCCTATGACGAGGCGGCAGCGGCCGGAAAGACCGGCTCGCCGAGGTTGAGCATCAGCCGGTTGGCCCAGGCGAAGAGCGCCACGGAGTGGACGAGGTCGAGGATCTCGAGTTCGCTGAGCCCCACTTCCTTGAGCGTTCGCACATCGTCGGCCGACACCTTGCCGGGCTCGGCGCCGAGCCGGATCGAGAATTCGACGATGGCCTTCTCGCGCGCCGTGGTGCCCGCGGAGGCCGGCTCCTCGAACACCTGCGAGATCACGTCGCTGCGCTTGGCCAGCTGCTCGAAGCGCTGCGCATGCACCGAGGCGCAGTACACGCAGCCGTTGACGCGCGACTCCACCGTGGCGCCCAGCTCGCGCTCCGCGCGCGGCATGCCGCCCGGCGCGAACATGATCGCGTTGAAGGCGATGGAGCGCTGCAGCAGCATCTCGGGCTGGTGCGCGAGCACCAGGAAATACGGCGAGCTGCGCGCCTGCGGGCTCATCTCGTCGAGCGCGGCCAGCTGGGCCGGCGTGGCCGAGGCAACGTCGACCGGGTCGAGCCAGGGCTTCCAGCTCAGCACCTCGTTGGTGAAGCCCTTGATGCGGATCGGCGCGTTCGTACTGCTCATGCTGCGACCTCCACGGCGGCCAGCGCCTGCAGCCCCGCGACCACACGGACCTGGTAGGAGAGAAAGGCAATCAGCTGGCCCAGCGCGACGATGGCGGGCGTCGAGAGCCCTGCGTCGGCCAGCGACTGCACCGCGGCCCTGTCGCCCTCGATGGGGCGCTCGATCAGGCTCGCGGTGAACGCCAGCACCGTGCGCAGCCGCGCATCGGCCACCGGCGCGCCGCTGCCCACGGCCGCGATCAGCTCGCGGTCCACGCCCTCGGCCAGCAGCCGCTCGCGGTAGTGCGCGGCGAGCGTCGCGGCCTTGGAGACGCTGCAGGCGTGCAGCGCGACCAGCAGGCGCTCGGCCACCGACAGGCCTTCGACCGAGGACGAGAACATCGCGTCGTAGCTGCCCTGCGTGGCCGCCACGACCTTGTCGCGCTGCTGGCGCAGCAGGCGGGTGGCGTGGCCGGGCACCAGCGGCACCGTGGCGTCGATCACGTCGAGGGCAAGAGAAGATTCGGAAAGAGTGGTCATGCGTTTCGATGAAGAAGTCTGGAGTTCAGCCGCGTTCGGACGGCGGCGGCGCGGGCACCCATTCGTCGCCGAACAGTTCGGGCTCGCTGTAGGCCTCGAGGTTGGCGAAGTGCTGCTCGAAGTCTTCGCGATAGAACAGGCTGGCCATGCCGCTCGCAAGCCGCCTGGCGCCATCGCTGATCGCGGGAATGTCGCCCGACACCGTGCCGTGCGACAGGGCCGCCGGATAGCAGAAGCAATGGATGCGGTCCAGGCCCGGGCACTGGCCCGCTGCGCGCTCGCGGAATTCGAACACCGGCCCGAGATCGGGCGAATCGGCCAGCTCCTGGTCTTCGTCGCCGGGCGCGGGCACGAAACGATCCTTCCACGTTCGCACATGCGATGCAATGGTGTCGAACTCGGGACGGCAGCGCCAGTCGATCTTGAAACCGGTGGAAACAACGAGGAAGTCGAACACGAAGTCGCCCCTGGGCGTGGCCACGCGCATTGCCGCGCCCTGCGGCTCGACCGCAAGCACCGGACAGCCGAAATTGAAGAACGCGTTCGGGTGGTGCGACACGCGCAGCGTGCTGCCATGCGGCGGCGGCACGTTGGCCACGTTGATGTAGTGGCGGATGCGCCACTTGAATGCATCGGGCAGGTCGTAGTGGCCCTGCGTCAGGCCCGGCACGCCGGCGCCCTTGCCCTTGTTGACGCGCGGCAGGTCGGGCCGGCGGATCAGCAGCTCGACGCTGTGCGCGCCGGCCTCCAGTGCGGTGGCGGCGCTGTCCATGGCCGACGAACCCGCGCCGACCACGCCCACGCGCAGTCCGGCCAGCTTGCCGTAGTCCATCTCGTCGGACGAGTGGGCCCATTGCGAGCGCGGCAGTGCGTTGACGAAGGCCGGAACCGCGGGGCCGCCGAGCCCGTCGCGCCCCGTGGCAAGCACCACGCGGCGCGCCAGCACCTGCTGCGCACCCGCCGGCGTGCGCAGCGCGAGCCGCACCGCCGCCGCATCGGCGAGCGGCTGGATGCCGGTGACGGCCGTGTCGTTGCGCACATCGACGTTCATCACGCGGCGGTACCAGCGCAGGTAGTCCATCCACTGCAGGCGCGGGATCTTGTCCATCGACTCCCAGGCCTCGGTGCCGAACTGGGCCTCGAACCAGGCGCGGAAGGTCAGCGCGGGCAGCCCCAGCGCGGGCCCGGTCAGCTCCTTGGGCGAGCGCAGGGTTTCCATGCGCGCTGTGGTGGCCCACGGCCCTTCGCTGCCCGCGGGCGAGCGGTCGAACACCACGGCCCGGATGCCCTGCTGGGCCAGCGCGGCGGCGGCCGCCAGCCCGGCCTGGCCGGCACCGATGATGGCCACGTCCAGCACGGGTTCGCCGCCGTGCGTGCGAACCGGCATCCACGCACGCGCGGGCCAGCCGAGGCATTCGAGATCCCGGGTGAGCCGCTGCTCGAGCGCGGCAAGGCCTTGCGGGTGGGAGGATGGGGCGGGGGAAGCGGCGTCGATGGTCATCTTGCAAAACGAAACGGGAGGCGGGTTCGCATGGAACCCCGCCCAGTGTAGAAAGCTTTTCAGGCGGGACCGGGACAGGCCCATGCACGGACCGGGCCCGGATCTCGCATGCCACAATGATTTTCAGACCACAGGGGCAGCATGCGCAGCAACGACAGCAGCAATGGCGAATGGTGGCGCGGCGCGGTGATCTACCAGATCTATCCGCGCAGCTTCATGGACAGCAACGGCGATGGCATCGGCGACCTGCCCGGCATCACCTCGCGGCTCGAACACGTGGCGAGCCTGGGGGTCGACGCGATCTGGGTGTCGCCCTTCTTCCGCTCGCCGATGAAGGACTTCGGCTACGACGTGGCCGACTACCGCGCGGTCGATCCGATCTTCGGCACGCTGGCCGATTTCGACGAGATGCTGGCGCGCGCCCATGCGCTGGGCCTGAAGATCATCATCGACCAGGTGCTCTCGCACACCTCCGACCAGCACGCCTGGTTCGCCGAAAGCCGCGCGAGCCGCGACAACCCCAAGGCCGACTGGTACGTCTGGGCCGACGCGCGGCCCGATGGCACGCCGCCCACCAACTGGCTGTCGGTGTTCGGCGGGCCGGCCTGGCAATGGGATTCGCGCCGCCGCCAGTACTACCTGCACAGCTTCCTCAAGGAGCAGCCCGACCTGAACTTCCATTGCGCCGAGGTGCAGCAGGCGCTGCTCGGCGAAGTGCGCTTCTGGTGCGAGCGCGGCGTGGACGGCTTCCGCTTCGATGCCTGCAACCATCAGTTCCACGACGCGCTGCTGCGCGACAACCCGCCGGCCAGCGCCGCCTCGCTGGACGAGGTGAGCACGGTGCGGGCCGACAACCCCTATGCCATGCAGCAGCACCTCTACGACAAGAGCCAGATGGAGAACCTGCTCTTTCTCGAAAGCCTGCGCGGGCTGCTCGACGATTACGGCGCGGTCGCGCTCGGCGAGGTCGGCGACGAGAACGCACCGCCCGTCATGGCGCAGTACACCGAACTTGGCAAGCGCCTGCACCTGGCCTACAGCTTCAGCCTGCTGACGGCCGAGCACAGCGCCAGGCACCTGCGCCACCAGGTCGAGACGCTGGACCACGCACTCGCGCCGACGGGCGGCTGGGGCTGCTGGGCCGTGTCCAACCACGACGTGCCGCGCGTGGCCACGCGCTGGAGCGGCGGCGGCCCGGAAGACACGCGGCGCGACCGGCTCTGGCTCGCGCTGCTGCTCGCGCTGCGCGGCAGCGCCAGCATCTACCAGGGCGAGGAGCTCGGCCTGCCCGAAGCCGAGGTGCCGTTCGAGCTGCTGCAAGACCCGTACGGCCGCGCCTTCTGGCCCGAGTTCAAGGGCCGCGACGGCTGCCGCACGCCCATGCCCTGGAAGGCCGACGAACTGCACGCCGGCTTCACCACCGGCGGGCCCTGGCTGCCGGTCTATGGCCGCCACCTGCCGCTGGCGGTCGACCGCCAGTCCACCGATCCCGACTCGATGCTCGCATTCAGCCGCGCGCTGCTGCGCTGGCGCCGCACCCAGCCGCTGCTGCGCACCGGCAGCATCGCCTTCATCGATGCGCCGGAGCCGGTGCTGTGGTTCGAGCGGCGCGAGGGGAACCAATCGCTGCAGGCCGTCTTCAACCTGGGAGGCGAGTCGGTGTTCATCGCGCTGCGCGAGGCGCTCGAGCCGCTCGCGGGGCATCCGCTGTCATCGTCGTCGTCCCTGCAGGCCGGCGGCGAAAGGCGCATGCTGAAGCTGGCGCCGTACGGCGTCTTTTTCGGCCGACCCGCCGGCGAAGAAGAACCGATGTGAAGAACAACATGCCTTCCCTGCTGCTGCCCGAACGCGAAGTCCATGCGCTGATGCGCGCCGAGCACGGCGATCCGTTCGCGGTGCTCGGCCCGCACGAGACGCGCGACGGCCTGCTGGTGCGCGCGCTGCTGCCGGGCGCGCAGAGCGTGGCCGTGGTGCACACGCGCACGGGCTGGCCGCTGGCCATGCTGTCGCGGCAGGAAGGCTCCGATCTCTTCGCGGGCCTGGTGCCCGCGGCGGAGGCGCTGCTGGGCTATTCGTTCCAGGTCGACTGGGGCACGCACAGCTCGCGGCTCGAAGACCCGTACCGCTTTGCGTTCGTATTGGGCGCCACCGACGTGTGGCTGCTGGCCGAAGGCACGCACCTGCGGCCCTGGGAGCGGCTGGGCGCGCACCTGTGCGAGATGGATGGCGTCAAGGGCGTGGCCTTCGCAGTCTGGGCGCCCAACGCGCGGCGCGTCTCGGTGGTCGGCGACTTCAACAACTGGGACGGCCGGCGCCACATGATGCGGCTGCGCCGCGAGTGCGGCGTGTGGGAGATCTTCGCGCCGCAGGTGGCCACGGGCGACAGCTACGAATTCGAGATCCTCTCGGCCCAGGGCGAGGTGCTGCGCAAGGCCGACCCCTTCGCCTTCTCCTCGCGCCTGCGGCCCGAGACCGCCTGCGTGGTCGCGCCGCTGCCCGCGCCGGTGGCGATGCCGCCCGAGCGCGCCGCGGCCAACGGCCGCCATGCGCCGATGAGCATCTACGAGGTGCACCTGGGCTCCTGGCGCCGCAAGAACGGCCATGAATGGCTGGACTACCGCGAACTGGCCGACACGCTGGTGCCGTACGCGCGCGACATGGGCTTCACGCACATCGAGCTGCTGCCGGTCAGCGAGCATCCGTTCGACGGCTCCTGGGGCTACCAGCCGATCGGCCTGTATGCGCCCACCTCGCGCTTCGGCACGCCCGGCGACTTCCGCCATCTCGTCGAAGCCGCGCATGCCGCGGGGCTGGGCGTGATCCTCGACTGGGTGCCCGCACACTTTCCCACCGACACGCACGGCCTCGGCCGCTTCGACGGCACCGCACTCTACGAATACGCCGATCCGCGCGAAGGCTTCCACAACGACTGGAAGACCTTCATCTTCAACTACGGCCGCACCGAGGTGCGCAACTACCTGGTCGGCAATGCGCTGTACTGGCTGGAGCGCTACGGCGTGGACGGGCTGCGCGTCGACGCCGTGGCCTCCATGCTCTACCGCGACTACAGCCGCAAGCCCGGCGAATGGGTGCCCAACATCCATGGCGGGCGCGAGAACCTCGAGGCCATCGACTTCCTGCGGCGCATGAACCAGGTGGTGGGCGTCGAGCGCCCGGGCGCCGTCACGCTGGCCGAGGAGTCGACGAGCTTTCCGGGCGTGACGCGGCCGCCCGAGGACGGTGGCCTCGGCTTCCACTACAAATGGAACATGGGCTGGATGAACGACACGCTCGCCTATGCGGGCATCGACCCGGTCCACCGCAAGCATCACCACCAGCAGATCACATTCGGCCTGATGTACGCGCACAGCGAGAACTTCGTGCTGCCGCTCTCGCACGACGAGGTGGTGCACGGCAAGGGGTCGATGTTCGGGCGCATGCCCGGCGACGAGTGGCAGAAGTTCGCGGGGCTGCGCAATCTTTATGGGTACCTCTGGGCCTATCCGGGCAAGAAGCTGCTGTTCATGGGCAATGAATTCGCCCAGGCGGCGGAATGGAACGCCGACCGCAGCCTCGACTGGCACCTGCTCGAGCAGGCGCCGCACCAGGGAGTCCGGCGGCTGGTGCGCGACCTCAACAACGTGTACCGGCACTTCCCCGCGCTGCACGAGCTCGACACCGAAAGGGCCGGCTTCGAGTGGATCGTGCACGACGACTGGGAGCAGTCGGTGTTCGCCTTCGTGCGCCGGGCCCGCGACGGCTCCTTCGTGGTGGCGGTGTGCAACTTCACGCCGCTGCCGCGCCACGGCTACCGGCTCGGCGTGCCTGCGGCGGGCGCGTACCGCGAGGCCATCAACACCGACGGCGCGGTGTACGGCGGCAGCGGGGTCGGCAATGGCGTGGTCGAGAGCGCGCCATTGCCGTGGCATGGGAGGGCCGATTCGATCGTCATCAGCGTGCCGCCGCTGGCTACCGTGATGTGGGTGCTGGTTTGAGGTTCTTGGCTTTGGTTTTTTCCCCGGGACCGGGTCTCGCCCCGGCGGGCGACTCACTTTCTTTTGCTTCGCCAAAAGAAAGTGAGCAAAGAAAAGGCGACCCTGCTGTCTGCGTCCCTTCGCTTCGCTGCGGGCAACCTGCGGTGCTCGATTCCGGCGGGGGTCCGCAGAACTCGCTTCGCTCAAACAGCTGCGGCCCTGATCCCGCCTCCATCTGCGCTCCTCGGCGCATACAGAAGGGGTGGGAGCGGGTGGCCTTCGCTTCGCTCGGCCCCAACTCCAACAGCCAATACCAACAGTCCAACCACCGCAGGCGCTGCGCGCCTGCGGTGGCTTGGTGGCCGAGCGCAGCAATGGCCCGTTCGGTTTGCCCTCCCCTCTGGCTGCGCCGAGGAGCGCAGGGTTTCGCGGATCAGGGCTCGCAGCTGTTTGAGCGAAGCGAGTTCTGCGAGACCCCGCGAAACCCGAGCACCGCAGGTTGCCCCGTAGCGCAGCGAAGGGGTCGCAGACAGTGGGGTCGCCTTTTCTTTGCTTACTTTCTTTTGGCGAAGCAAAAGAAAGTGAGGCCGCCGCCGGGCGGAATCCCGGCCCCGGAAAGCAAATCCTCAAAGAGGCCAGCAACATGCTGAGCCCAGGCAACCCCTCCCCCTTGGGCGCGACGCTGTCGCCGAACGGCGTGAACTTCGCCCTCGCCGCCCCGAACGCCGAATCGGTCGAGCTCTGCCTCTTCGACAGCACAGGCCAGCACGAGCAGCAGCGCCTGCGGCTGCCCGCCTTCACCGACGGCGTCTGGCACGGCCTGCTGCCGAGCGGGCGCGCCGGCCTGGTCTACGGCTTTCGCGTGCATGGCCCCTGGGCGCCGCACGAGGGAAAGCGCTTCAATCCCGCGAGGCTGCTGCTCGACCCGTATGCGCGCGAGATCCTCGGCCGCTACGACGGCAGTGATCTGTTCGCGGGGCACGATCCCGCGAATCCGGACCAGCGCAACACGCGCGACAACGGCGCCGTCGCGCTCAAGGCCCGCGTGGCGGCGGCCGGCAGCAGCCCGGACGCGCCGGGCCACGCCCGCATCCCGGCCGGCGAGCGCGTGCTCTACGAACTGCATGTGCGCGGACAGACCCGGCTGCACCCGGGCGTGCCCGCTGCCTTGCGCGGCACCTATGCCGGCCTGGCCGAGCCCGTGGTGCTCGACCACCTCCAGGGCCTCGGCGTCACCACGCTGAGCCTGATGCCGGTGCAGCACCGCGCCGACGAGCAGCGGCTGCTCGCCATGGGCCTGAGCAACTACTGGGGCTACAACACCATCGGCTGGTTCGTGCCCGAGGCGCGCTACTGGAGCGGCCGCGCCGGCACCACGCCGGCCAGCGAATTCCGCGCCATGGCCGACGCGGTGCATGCGCGCGGCATGGAGCTGGTGATCGACGTGGTCTACAACCACAGCGCCGAAACCGACGAGTTCGGCCCCACGCTCTCGCTGCGCGGCATCGACAACGCGCTGTACTACCACCTGCGCCCCGACGACCGCGCGCTCTACGCCAACTGGACCGGCTGCGGCAATTGCCTCAACCTGGCCGAGCCGCGCGTGCTGCAGCTGGTCATGGACAGCCTGCGCCACTGGGCCTGCGAGCTCGGCGTCGACGGCTTCCGCTTCGATCTCGCACCGGTGCTGGGGCGCGGCGCCGATGGCAATTTCGACCCGCGCGCGCCCTTCTTCGCGGCCATCGCGCAAGACCCGGTGCTCTCGCGCACGCTGCTGATCGCGGAGCCCTGGGACATCGGTCCGGGCGGCTACCGCCTGGGCGAATTCCCGCCGGGCTGGCTCGAATGGAACGACCGCTACCGCGACACGCAGCGCGGCTTCTGGCTGCGGCAGGGGCGCGAGGGCGCGGCGGGCCTCGGCGATTTCGCGCACCGCTTCACCGCCTCGAGCGCGCAGTTCGCCCACCACGGCCGCGCGCCCACCGCGAGCGTCAACTTCATCACCGCGCACGACGGCTTCACGCTGCGCGACCTGCTCTGCTACGAAGAGCGGCACAACCTGGCCAACGGCGAGAACAACCGCGACGGCCACGCGCACAACCTGAGCAACAACTGCGGCGTTGAAGGCCCGAGCGACGACCCGGCCGTGCAGGCCGAACGCGGCCGCCTGCAGCGCGCGCTGCTCGCCGCGCTGCTGCTGTCGCAGGGCACGCCCATGCTGCTGGCCGGCGACGAGCTCGGCCACAGCCAGCAAGGCAACAACAACGCCTACTGCCAGGACAACGAAACCACCTGGCTCGCCTGGATCGGCGCCCACGATCCCGCGAGCGAAGCAGCGCGCCTGAGCGCCTTCGTCGCCCGGCTCGTTGCCCTGCGCCGCGAAGCGCCCGCGCTGCGCAGCACGCGCTGGTGGCCGGCGCTGCCGGCAGAGGGCGCGCCGGGCATCCGCTGGCTGCGGCCCGACGGCGAGCCGATGCAAGAGGCCGACTGGCATGGCGGCACGGCCCTTGCAATCCTTTTCGAAGCCATGGCGGCGGAGGCAGGCGCCTGGCTGGTGCTGGTGAATGCGGGGCCGGCGGCCGTGCCGTTCAGGCTGCCGGCGGGCTCGTGGCGGTGGCGGCTCGCAACTGACGATCCGGCGCCCGATGCCGGCGCCGCGCTGCAGCAGCCCCATGCCGGCACGGTGGAGGTCCCTCATTCGAGCATCCGGATTGCAAGAAGGTAGAAGCCAGCCGCGCCGCACGGTGCTAGGCTGGCTGCAGAAACGCTGACGAAGAGAAGACGACAAACCGACGAACGAACGGAGACACAGGATGGACAACCACAGCATCAGCAACAGCGCGCCGCAGGCCCCTCTGCAGGCGCATCAACTGGTCCGCCGCACCATCGCCCTGGTGCTGGCCGGCGGCCGCGGCTCGCGCCTCAAGCAGCTGACCGACCGGCGCGCCAAGCCGGCGGTGTACTTCGGCGGCAAGTTCCGCATCATCGATTTCGCGCTGTCGAACTGCCTGAACTCGGGCATCCGGCGCATGGCGGTGGTCACGCAGTACAAGTCGCATTCGCTGATGCGCCACCTGCAGCGCGGCTGGAGCTTCCTGCGCGCCGAGCTCAACGAGATGGTCGACGTGCTGCCCGCGCAGCAGCGCACGGGCGACGAGCACTGGTACCGCGGCACGGCCGACGCGGTCTACCAGAACCTGGACATCATCCAGACCCGCTCCACCAGGCACGACTACGTGGTGGTGCTGGCCGGCGACCACATCTACAAGATGGACTACTCGATCATGGTCAAGGACCATGCCGAGCGCGGCCTGGGCTGCACGGTCGGCTGCATCGAGGTGCCGCGCATGGAGGCCACCGCCTTCGGCGTGATGGCCATCGACGACGGGCGCCAGATCACGGCCTTCCTCGAGAAGCCGGCCGACCCGCCCGCCATGCCGGGGCGGCCCGACACGGCGCTGGCCAGCATGGGCATCTACGTGTTCGATTCCGAGTACCTCTACCAGCTGCTCGAGGAAGACGCCGCCAACCCCGATTCGAGCCACGATTTCGGCAAGGACATCATCCCGCGCGCGGTGGCGCAGGGCCGCGCGCTCGCGCATCCCTTCGGCATGTCCTGCGTCACGCGTGCCTCGCGCGGGCCCGGCGCCAAGGCCTACTGGCGCGACGTGGGCACGATTGATGCATTCTGGGCAGCCAACCTCGACCTGGCCTCCATCACGCCCGAACTCGACATCTATGACACGGACTGGCCCATCTGGACCTACCAGCGGCAGCTGCCGCCGGCCAAGTTCGTGCTCGACCGCGAGGGCCGGCACGGCATGACGGTCAACACCATCGTCTCGGGCGGCTGCATCGTCTCGGGTTCCAAGGTCAGCAGCTCGGTGCTGTTCTCGGGCGTGCGCATCCATTCGTTCTGCGACATCAACGAGGCCGTGCTGCTGCCCGACGTCGAGGTGGGCCGCGGCGCCCGGCTCAACCGCGTGGTGATCGACCGCGGCTGCGTCATTCCGGACGAGATGGTGATCGGCGAAGACGCCGCGGCCGATGCCGCGCGCTTCGAGCGCACCGACAACGGCGTGGTGCTGGTCACCCGCGAAATGCTCAAGCGCCTGCTGGCTGCCTGAAGCCGCACCGCTTTCCCGATGCGAATCCTCCAGGTCAGCGCCGAACTCTTTCCCCTGCTCAAGACCGGTGGCCTCGCCGACGTGGCCGGTGCGCTGCCGCTCGCACTCATGGCTGCCGGGCAGGACGCGCCGGTGCTGCTGCCCGGCTTCCCGGCCATCCTGGCCGGCGTGCGCGATCTCGCGCCGGTGGCCGAGTTCACGGCGCCCTGGGGCCCGGAACGCTTCGGCCTGCGCGCGGGCCGCATCGCGATCGACGGCGCGGCCGCGCCGATCCCGGCCTACGTGATCGATGCGCCGGCGCTCTACGACCGGCCCGGCAACCCCTATGAAGACGCCACGCGCCAGCCCTATGGCGACAACCACCGGCGCTTCGCGCTGCTGGGCTGGGCCGCGGCGCAGCTGGCCCAGGGGCTCGATCCCACCTGGCAGCCCGAGGTCGTGCATGCGCACGACTGGCATGCGGGGCTGGCGCCGGCCTACCTGCACTTCGCGCGGCAGGCCGGCGCCACCCGCGCGGGCAGCGTGTTCACGGTGCACAACCTGGCCTACCAGGGCATCTCGGCGCCGTGGAACTTTGCCGACCTCGGCCTGCCCGGGCCCGCGTTCCACATGGACGGGCTCGAATACCACGGGCAGGTGTCGTTCATGAAGGGCGGCCTCTACTTCGCCGACCGCCTGACCACGGTGAGCCCGACCTACGCCCGCGAGATCCAGACGCCCGAGCAGGGTTTCGGGCTCGACGGCCTGCTGCGCCTGCGCGGGGGCGTGCTCACGGGCATCCTCAACGCGGTCGACGACCAGGTCTGGAATCCGGCCGCCGACAGCGCGCTGGTGCAGGGCTACCACACGCCCGAAGGCCGCCACATGGCGGGCAAGGCGCGCTGCAAGACGGTGCTGCAGCACCAGCTCGGCCTGGCCGAGCGCCCCGACGCGCCGCTGTTCATCGTGGTGAGCCGGCTCACCGAGCAGAAGGGGCTGCACCTCGTGCTCGGCGGCCTCGACACCCTGCTGGCCGAAGGCGGCCAGCTCGCGCTGCTGGGCAGCGGCGAGGCCTGGCTCGAGGACGCCTTCCGCGAGCGCGCGGCGGCCGCGCCGCGCTCGGTCAGCGTCACCATCGGCTACAACGAAACGCTGGCGCACCAGCTCTTCGGCGGCGGCGACGTGACGCTGGTGCCCTCGCTGTTCGAACCCTGCGGACTCACGCAGATGTACGGCCTCAGGTACGGCAGCCTGCCGCTGGTGCGCCGCGTCGGCGGACTGGCCGACACCGTGGTCGACTGCACGCTCGAGGACATGGCCAGCGGCGACGCCACCGGCTTCGTGTTCGACCGCTTCGACGCCGCGGACTACCATCGCGCGCTGCGGCGGGCCTTTGCGCTCTACCAGCGCGCGCCCGACTGGCGCCGCGTGCGCGGCAATGCCATGCGGCGCCCGGCCGACTGGGCCACTGCGGCCGGCCAGTACATCGAGGTCTACCGGCAGGCGCTCGAGTCCGCCGGCACCTGAATGAAGCGCCACGGCGCACCACCCCACCACTCTTCACCGAAGCCCATGACCATCAAAGACTTCGCCTACGACCATCCCGACCGCGACGTGGCCGCGTTCAAGCGCGCCGTCGCCAACAAGCTGATCTATGCGGTCGGCAAGGACCCCGTCGCGGCCAGCCAGGACGACTGGCTGCACGCCACCGCGCTGGCCGTGCGCGACCAGCTGGTCGAGCGCTGGATGGCGACCACGCGCGCCAACTATGCGCAGGACCTGAAGCGCGTCTACTACCTCTCGATGGAGTTCCTGATCGGGCGCACCTTCACCAATGCGCTGCTGGCGGTCGACCTCTACGACACGGTGCGCGAAGCGCTGGCCGACTTCGGCGTCGACATGGCGGCGCTCGCCGAGCGCGAGCCCGACGCGGCCCTTGGCAACGGCGGCCTCGGCCGGCTCGCGGCCTGCTTCCTCGACTCGATGGCCACGCTCGGCGTGCCGGGCATGGGCTACGGCATCCGCTACGAATACGGCATGTTCCGCCAGCGCATCGTCGACGGCCAGCAGGTCGAGACACCCGACTACTGGCTCACCCGCGGCAACCCCTGGGAGTTCCAGCGGCCCGAGGTCAACTACCGCGTGCGCTTCGGCGGCCGCGTGCAAAAGCGCGAGGGAAAGAACGCGCCCTATGGCGCGGCCGACTGGGTCGACACCCACGACGTGCTGGCCGTGGCCTACGACACCATCATTCCGGGCTACGGCACGCAGGCCACCAACACGCTGCGCCTGTGGTCGGCGCGCGCCACCGAGGAGATCGACCTCTTGGCCTTCAACCGCGGCAACTACATGGCGGCGGTGGAGAGCAAGAACCACTCCGAGAACGTCTCGCGTGTGCTCTACCCCGACGACTCCACGCCCTCGGGCCGCGAGCTGCGGCTGCACCAGGAATATTTCTTCTGCAGCGCGAGCGTGCAGGACCTGCTGCGGCGTTACCTGCGCAACCACAAGAGCTTCGACCAGCTGGCCGACAAGGTCAGCATCCACCTGAACGACACGCACCCGGTGCTCGCGGTGCCCGAGCTCATGCGCCTCCTGCTCGACGAGCACGGCCTGGCCTGGGACGCGGCCTGGGCCCACACGCAGAAGGTGTTCAGCTACACAAACCACACGCTGATGCACGAGGCGCTGGAGACCTGGCCGGTCGAGATGCTCGGGCGCATCCTGCCGCGGCACCTGCAGATCATCTACGACATGAACGCGAAGTTCCTCGCGGCCGTGACGCAGAAGGCCGGCAACGACGTCGAGCTGCTGCGCCGGCTCTCGCTGGTCGACGAGGCGGGCGAGCGCCGCGTGCGCATGGCCTACGTGGCAGTGCTCGCGAGCCACTCGATCAACGGCGTGTCGGGCCTGCACTCGGAGCTCATGAAGCAATCGATCTTTGCCGACTTCGCGAAGATCTTCCCCGAGCGCTTCAACAACAAGACCAACGGCGTCACGCCGCGGCGCTGGCTCGCGCAGGCCAATCCGCCGCTGGCGGCGCTGCTCGACCAGCGCATCGGCAGGGGCTGGCGGCGCGACCTCTCGCAGCTGGAGGCGCTCAGGCCCATGGCCGCGCAGCCGGCCTTCGTGCGCGCCTTCCGCCATGCCAAGCGCGAGAACAAGCTGCGGCTGGCCAACTGGATCGAGCAGCACATGGACATCGTGCTCGACACCGACGCGATGTTCGACGTGCAGGTCAAGCGCATCCACGAATACAAGCGGCAGCTGCTCAACGTGCTGCACGTGGTCACGCGCTACCACCGCATCCTCGATGCGCAGGCCGCGGGCGGCCCGATCGACATCGTGCCGCGCGTGGTGGTGTTCGCCGGCAAGGCGGCCTCGGCCTACCAGATGGCCAAGCTCGTGATCCGGCTGGTCAACGACGTGGCCCACACCATCAACAACGACAGCCGCGTGGGCAAGCTGCTGAAAGTGGTGTTCCTGCCCAACTACAGCGTGAGCCTGGCCGAGGTGATCATGCCCGCGGCCGACCTGTCGGAGCAGATCTCGACCGCGGGCACCGAGGCCTCGGGCACAGGCAACATGAAGTTCGCGCTCAACGGCGCGCTCACCATCGGCACGCTCGACGGCGCCAACGTGGAGATGCGCGACAACGTGGGCGCGGAGAACATCTTCATCTTCGGCAACACCACGCCGCAGGTGGCCGACATCCGCGCCCACGGCTACCAGCCGCGCGACATCTACGAAGAGAACGCCGAGCTCAAGCGCGTGCTCGATGCGATCCGCGACGGCGCCTTCTCGGCCGGCGAGCCCTCGCGCTACCAGGGCATCTACGACGCACTGGTGAACTGGGGCGACCACTACCTGCTGCTGGCCGACTACGCGAGCTACGTCGCGAAGCAGGCCGAGGTCGATGCGCTCTACCGCGACCCCGACGCCTGGACGCGCATGGCCATCCTCAACGTGGCGGGCATGGGCGCGTTCTCGTCGGACCGCACCATTGCGCAGTACGCGCACGAGATCTGGCACACGAAGCCGGTGGTGCTGGGCTGAGCCGGCTGCAATGCGGCGCTAGCCGATGCGCAAGGGCGGCGCGCGCCGGCGTATCGGCTGCATCTTGACGATGGCCGTGTGCGTCTCGGCCTTGTCGACGATGCGGTCCAGCACCTGGTCGAGCTGCTCGATGGAGCGCACGAACAGGCGCGCGATATAGCAGTCTTCGCCCGTGACCTTGTCGCACTCGCCGAACTCGGGCGTGTTCTCGATCAGCTTCTGCACCACCTGCAACTGGCCGGGCAACGGGCGGATGCGCACGATCGCCTGCAGCTGGTAGCCCAGCGCCTTGGGATCGATTTCGACCGTGTAGCCGCGGATCACGCGGCGCTCCTCGAGCCGCCGCAGGCGCTCCGAGACGCTCGGCGAAGACATGCCGACGCGGGCGGCCAGGTCTTTCAGCGAGATGCGTGCGTCCTGCAGCATCACCTCGAGAATCTTTTGTTCGACCTCGTCCAGCATTTCAGATCCTTTGGAGACAACGGGGCCTTGCCTTGTTTTCTTAGCCTCGAATGGATTTTTCCCTTCGGAAAATCATAGGCCCGGCGGCGCTTCGATGGCAACCTGAGGCTTGCTTCACAAGAATCCGGATCATGCAAAGACAAGTGCGGGGCGCGCTCGAGATGAGTGCGGCCATGGTCATTTCGGGAACCATCGGCTGGTTCGTCATCCGCTCCGGCCAGCCGCTGGCCGACCTGCTGTTCTGGCGCTGCGCCTTCGGCGCCCTCACGCTCGTTGCAGTGTGCGCCGCGCTCGGGCTGCTTCGCAGGCGGCTGCTGACGCTGCGCGTCGTTGCGCTGGCGGCGCTGGGTGGCGCCGCGCTGGTGCTCAACTGGCTGCTGATCTTCGCGTCGTTCTCGCATGCGTCGATCTCCATCGCCACGGCGGTCTACAACACCCAGCCGTTCATGCTGGTGGGCCTTGGCGCCCTGTTCTTCTCGGAGCGGCTGACGGCCGCCAAGCTGGCCTGGCTGGGCATCGCGTTCGCGGGCGTCCTGCTGATTGCCGAGGCCAAGCCGGGCGGCGGCAGCCATGGCGCCTCGTATGTGCTGGGCATTCTGATGGCACTGGGAGCTGCGTTCTTCTACGCCATTGCAGCCATCGTCGCGAAGCAGCTGGACGGCACGCCGCCCCATCTGATCGCGCTGGTCCAGGTCTGCGTGGGCAGCGTGCTGCTGGCGCCGTTTGCCAACCTGGCGGGGCTTCCGAAGGACGCCGGCGTCTGGGGCACGCATCTGGCCATGGGCGTGGTCTACACGGGGCTGGTCTTCACGCTGCTCTACGGCGCGATCCAGAAGCTGCCGACGCACACGGCGGGCGCGCTGTCCTTCATCTATCCGGTGGTGGCGATCGGCGTGGACTACCTGGCTTTCGGCCAGCGGCTGCATCCCGCGCAGCTTCTGGGCGCCGCCGCGATCCTGCTGGCGGCCGCGGGCATGACACTCGGCTGGGCGCTGCCGGGCCTGAAGAAGCGCGCGCCATCGGCACCCGATTGAGCTGATCGGACAGGTCGGCCGGGAGTCCCGGGCGTCAACGCGGGGCGGGCGGCGGCTGGCCTGGCGCGGGCACCTCGGTCACGAAGCCGATGCGGTTCAGGCCCGCCTTGTTCGCAATGCCCATCAGCGCCACCAGCTTGCCGTAAGGCACGGTCTGGTCGGCGCGCAGCTGCACCTCGGTGTCCTTGCTGTCGGCGGCGGCCTTCTGCAGCCGGGCGGCCAGTTCCTCGTCGGTCACGGGCTGGTCGTTGAGGAAGGTCTTGCCCGCGGCATCGACCGACACGCTCACGAACTTGGGCGTGTCGTTGGGCTGGCCGGCATCGGTCTGCGGCAGGTCGAGCTTGATCGAGCTCGCCATCAGCGGCGCGGTGATGATGAAGATCACCAGCAGCACCAGCATCACGTCGACCAGCGGCGTGACGTTGATGTCGGACAGCGGCCGCTGGCCGCCCGCCCCGGTCGCGCGCCCGCCGCCGGCGGCACTGCTGCCCAGGGAGGTGCGACCGAAGGCCATGGTGCGCGTGCTCCGTTCGGCTAGGCCGACACCGGCATGGGCCGCGCGGGCGGCGGCGCGGGCGGCGGCGGCGGACTGCCGAAGCTGCCGAGCAGGTCGTGCGCAAAGCCCTCGAGCTCGGCTTCGATGCGGCCGATGACGCGGCCGAACACGTTGTAGGCCAGCACGGCCGGAATGGCCACGGCCAGGCCGAAGGCCGTCATCACCAGCGCCTCGCCCACCGGCCCGGCCACCTTGTCGATGGTGAAGCCGCCGGTCTGGCCGGCAATGCCCGACAGCGCGCCGTAGATGCCCCACACCGTGCCGAGCAGGCCCACGAAGGGCGCCGTGGCGCCGACCGTGGCCAGCAGGATCTGGCCGGACTGCAGGCGCCGCAGCGCACCATGCAGCGCGCCGCGCAGCGCCCGCGTGAGCCGCTGGTTGCGGTCGCCGGTGGTGGCGCCGAGCGTGGAATCGCCTGCATCTGCTGCCGCCGCATTCCTGATGGCGCTCACGGCCGGCCCCACCAGCGTGGCGCGGTCGAAGGCCTGGAGCCGCTGCTGCGCATCGGCGAGCGTGGCCGACTGCCAGAATGCCGCGATGCTGCGCAACACATCGCGCGTGCCGCCGCGCAGCAGCCAGCCCTTCCAGAGAATCACCACCCAGCTTGCTATCGACATCGCGAGCAGCAGCGCCGCCACCGAGCGGCTGACACTGTCTCCGTGGGTGAGCAGTTCGAGGACGCTCATCGTTCTTTCAGCGCAAACCCAGCACGTCGAACATGTCGAACAGGCCCGCCTTCTGGCCGGCCAGGAAGCGCACGGCGCGCAGCGCGCCCTGCGCGTAGGTCACGCGGCTCGCCGACTTGTGGGTGATCTCGATGCGCTCGCCGGTGCCCGCAAACAGCACGGTGTGGTCGCCCACGATGTCGCCGCCGCGGATCGCGGAGAAGCCGATGGTGGACGGGTCGCGCTCGCCGGTGATGCCTTCGCGCGCGTACACGGCGCACTCCTTCAGGTCGCGGCCCAGCGCCCCGGCGATCACCTCGCCCATCTTGAGCGCGGTGCCCGAGGGCGCATCGACCTTGTGGCGGTGGTGCGCCTCGATGATCTCGATGTCGTAGCCCGTCGAGAGCGCCTTGGCCGCCATTTCGAGCAGCTTGAAGGTGACGTTGACGCCCACGCTCATGTTGGGCGAGACCATGATCGCGATGTCCTTGGCGATCTCGGCGATCTCGGCCTTCTGCGCATCGCTGAAGCCGGTGGTGCCGATCACGGCCTGCACGCCGAGCTCGCGGCAGGCTGCCAGGTGTGCGAGCGTACCTTCGGGGCGGGTGAAGTCGATGAGCACCTGCGCGTCCTTGAGGCCGGTGCGCAGGTCGGCCACGATCGGCACGCCGCTCGTGAAGCCGAGGAACGCGGCCGCATCGGCGCCGATGGCGTTGCTGCCCGCCATGTCGAGCGCGCCGGCCAGCCGGCAATCGGGCGCCTCGCGCACCGCCTCGACCAGCATGCGGCCCATGCGGCCCGAGGCGCCCGCGATCGCGATGCGCCGCAGCGGGGGCGTGGAAGACTCGGAAAGAAGCGAAGAAGTGGAAATGGATTCAGTCACGCGGATTCAGCCTTCGAAATTGGCATGGAAACCGGCACGCCCCGCCTGACCCGGCGGGTGCGCCCGCCCTCGCCCTGTGTTTGGCGCGTGCTCAGCGCGCGGCTTCGAGCGGGGGATATGCGGCGGGAAGCGGCGGCAGGCTGGTTGCCGTGGCGGTGGCATCGGCCTTCTTGCCGTCGTCCTTGGGAGCGAATTTCTTGAGCTCTTCTTCCGAGGCCTCGAGCGGCGGCACCTTGCCGCTCTTCTTGCGGGTGTCGAGCGCGGCGACGAATTCTTCCTCGCTGGGCATCGGGTCGCCCTCGAAGCGCTCGAGCAGTTCGCCGTTGAAGAAGACCGTCAGTCGGCGTTCCTGGGGATCGACGCCCTGGCGCCTGATCGTGAAGACGTAGTCCCAGCGATCCTTGTGGAAGACGTCGGTCAAAAGCGAGGTGCCGAGGATTTCACGCACCTGCTGGCGCGACATGCCGGGCTTGAGCGCCTCGACCTGTTCCTTCGACACGAAATTGCCCTGGACCACTTCGACCTTGTAGGGCGTGATGGCCGTCAGCGCACCACGCGTGCGATCGCTGAAGCCGCTGCAGGCACCGAGGCTGAACGTCGCGGCGACGGCCGCGGCCAGCAGCCAGGGACGGCGTTGGAGAATGGCAGGCATGGGAGGAAAAAAAGGGGGTAGCGATATGATCGGCCATTGTAGCGGCTGGCCCTTTTTGGGGCCCGTCCGCAGCCCAGGGCGCAGGAACCATCATGGCCAACATCGACGAACTCAAGAACACCGGCCTCAAGGCCACTCTGCCACGCCTGAAGATCCTCGAGATCTTCCAGACCGGCAGCCAGCGCCACATGACGGCCGAAGACGTTTTCCGCGTGCTGCTGAACGAGCACTCCGACATCGGCCTGGCCACCGTCTATCGCGTGCTGACGCAGTTCGAGCAGGCCGGCATCCTCGAGCGCAGCCATTTCGAAAGCGGCAAGGCGGTCTACGAGCTGAACGAGGGCACGCACCACGACCACCTGATCTGCACCTCGTGCGGCAAGGTCGAGGAGTTCTACGACGCCGAGATCGAGCGCCGCCAGCAGATGATCTCCAAGGACAAGGGCTGGATCCTGCAGGACCACGCGATGTCGCTCTACGGCCTGTGCGGCGACTGCGCCAGCAAGAGGTAAGGCCCCCCGGCTTTTCACTTCGCTTCGCTGCGTGTAACTCCACCCCCCGAGGGGGAGGCGCGGCCCGCCTTGGGGCGGCCCGGCGGCGGCCGCACGGTCCCGCAGCGCCGCGCGCCCGTTCAGTCGCCGTCGCGCCCGCTTTCCATCGCCTTGTGGTGGCGCGCCACGAAATCGGCATAGGTGTCGATGCCGCGCAGCTGCAGGATCGAGTTGCGCACGGCAGCTTCCACCAGCACGGCGATGTTGCGCCCGGCCACCACCTGGATGATGACCTTGCGCACCGGGATGCCCAGCACGTCCTGCGTGAGCGGCGCCGAGGGCATGCGCTCGTAGTCGCGCTCGAAGCTGTCGCGCCGCACCAGGTGCACGATGAGCTTGAGCCGCATCTTCCGCCGCACCGCCGTCTCGCCGAAGATCGCGCGGATGTCCAGCAGGCCGATGCCGCGCACCTCCAGCAGGTTGAGCAGCAGGTCGGGGCAGCGGCCCTCGATGGTGTTCTGGTTGATGCGGAACAGGTCGACCGCGTCGTCGGCCACCAGGCCGTTGCCGCGCGAGATCAGCTCCAGCCCGAGCTCGCTCTTGCCGAGCCCCGATTCGCCGGTGATCATGACGCCCATGCCCAGGATGTCCATGAACACCCCGTGCATCGAGGTGCGTTCCGCGAAATGCTTGGACAGGTAGGCGCGCAGCAGGTCGATCACGAAGGCCGACGACTCGCGGGTGGCAAACAGCGGCAGCTGCGCGCGCTCGCAGATCGATAGCAGCTCGTCCGGCGCGGCCTGGCCGTCGGCCAGCACCAGCATGGGCGGCTCCAGCGTGACGATGCGGGCAATGCGCCGGGCGCAGTCTTCCTGGCTGCCGCGCGTCAGGTAGGCCACTTCGCGCGCGCCCAGGATCTGCACGCGGTACGGATGGATGTAATTGAGGTAACCGACCAGATCGGCCGCCGACTGGGCGCGGCTGATGACTTCAGGGTCGAACTGGCGCTCTGACGCCCCGAGCCCGGCGAGCCATTCCCAGCGGAGCGACCCGCGGAATTCCTCGAACATGGCGTCGGCACTGATGACGGTCGGCTTCATGCGTAGGGAGATGGCGCTGCGCGCCTAGTTGGAGGCCGGCCAGAATACCGCGGAACCGGCCCGGCGGGGCCGCGCGAGCCTGCGGGCAGGCACTTCAGGCGACTTGCGTCGACTGCCAGCCGGCAATGAGTCCGTGCAGTTCGGCCGCGTCGGTGCTCGACTTGATCTGCTCGCGCAGGTTGGCGTCGCTCAGCAGCTCGGCGATCTCGGAGAGGATTTCAAGGTGCTTCTGGGTGGCCGCCTCGGGCACCAGAAGGAAGATCAGCAGCCCGACGGGCTGCTCGTCCGGCGCGTCGAAGCCGATCGGGTTTGCCAGCTGGAAGACCGCGGCCATGGGGGCCTTCAGGCCCTTGATGCGGCCGTGCGGAATGGCCACCCCGTGTCCGAGCCCGGTGGAGCCGAGGCGTTCGCGTGCGAACAGGCTGTCGGTGATGAGCGCGCGGCCGAGGCCGTGGAGGCTCTCGAACAGCAAGCCGGCTTCTTCGAAAGCACGCTTCTTGCTGGTGGCGTCAACGCTCACAAGCACTTGAGCGGGCGGCAGGATGGACGCGAGGCGATTCATGGTGGGGGAAGGGCGGGGGCGATTATGCACCCGCTTGGTAAAAACCCCCACTCCCGTTACTTACTTTTTGGCTACATGTTGCCCGGAGGCCTCGCGTCCCTGTCAGCGCCGGTAACAGGAGCAGGCAGCAAAAAGCCGCCCGGAGGCGGCTTATCGGCAGGGGCCGCAGCCCTTTGCCCGAGGCCTACATCACGCGCTTGGGGGCGGCGTGATGGTGGTCTTGCAGGCGGTCCTTATGGCGCACCACCTGGCGGTCGAGCTTGTCGACCAGTTCATCGACCGCAGCATAGAGATCAGCGTGGCTCGACTCCGCGAACATGTCGTTACCCTTGACGTGAATGTTGCACTCCGCCCTTTGGCGGCGTTCCTTTTCCTTCTGCTTTTCCACCGTAAGGAGCACCTTCACATCGACCACCTGGTCGAAGTGCCGTGTGATCCGGTCCAGCTTGCTCGTGACGTAGGTGCGCAAGGCGGGTGTGACGTCGAGGTGATGACCGCTGATCGTCAAATTCATGAATGACCTCCTGAGAATTGACGGTTGGGAAAATGGCCCCGCTCCGGGATGGGGCGTGGCCGGCGAAACAGGTGTGGGTTGGGGAGGGAAGAGGGAGAAGAGAAAAGAAGAAGCTGTCGATTCACTATGCCCAAGCTGTCACGGTATTGCAATAGCTGACTTCTCCGGGTGGCGGACGCCAATGGGCCATGCGCCACTCACGCTAGCGATTCCATAGCTGCCGGCGCATGCTGGCCCGCCGGTGCGGCTCTTTGGCAGCAAGTGTTTCAGTGCGTCACCAGCGGTGACCCTGCCAGGCGAAGGGCCTGCCGGCTCAGCTCCAGGCCGCGCGCATGCGGTTGCGCAGGTCGATCACCGCAGCCGGCGGCGGCACTGCGGGCGGACGCTCGGGCGGCGGTGGCCAGGTCTGCTGCTCGAAGCCGGCAAGATCGCGTTCGGAAATGAAGCGCGTGCGGTTGGCATACAGGTGCCGGTCGCCGCGCACGGCCTGCTGCGTCACGTAGAAGCGCTGCGGCACCAGAAGATGCAGGTGGTCGCGCGCCCGCGTCATCGCCACGTAGAGCAGCCGCCGCTCTTCTTCGAGTTCATGCGCGCTCTGCGCCACGTCGGCCGGCAGGCAGCCGTCGACCACGTTGAGCACGTGCACCGAATTCCACTCCTGCCCCTTGGCCGAGTGGATGGTCGAAAGAATCAGGTAGTCCTCGTCGAGCGAGGGCGGACCCGGCTTGTCGCTGGTGGCTTCGGGCGGATCGAGCGTGAGTTCGGTCAGGAAGCGCTCGCGCGAGCCATAGCCCGAGGCCAGCCGCGCCAGTTGCTCCACGTCGCCGCGGCGCACGCCGGAGGGGTCGTCGTAGAGCCGGTCGAGGTGCGGCAAATACCAGCGCACCGCCAGTTCCACGTCGGCCGGCCACGGCAGCGATGGCGCGCACAGCGCGGCATAGGCTTCGGCGAACACCGCCCATTCCGCGCGGGCGGCGGATGGCGGCACGAACTCCCGCACCGCCGCCACCGGATCGGCGGCCTGGCCCATGGCATCGAGCAGCCGCGCGCCGGTCGCCGGCCCGATGCCCGGAATGAGCTGCGTGACGCGGAATCCCGCCATGCGCCCGCGCGGGTTCTCGGCGAAGCGCAGCACCGCGAGCAGGTCCTTCACATGCGAGGCCTCGAGAAACTTGAGGCCGCCGTACTTCACGAACGGGATGTTGCGGCGCGCCAGTTCGAGTTCGAGCGGCGCGCTGTGCGTGGCAGCGCGGAACAGCACCGCCTGCGACTTGAGCGCCAGGCCGCCCTCGCGGTGCGCCAGCACCTTGTCGGCCACCCAGACGGCCTGCTGCGCCTCGTCCGGCACCAGCACCAGCTGCGGCCGGCCCGCGGAGGGCTTGTCGGTCCAGAGCGTCTTGGCGTGCCGCTCGGCCGCCTGCGCGATGACCCGGTTCGACACGTCGAGAATGGGCTGGGTCGAGCGGTAGTTGCGCTCCAGCGTGACCACGCGCGCAGCCTGCGAGAACTGCGACGGAAAGTCGAGGATGTTACGCACGGTTGCACCGCGAAACGAGTAGATCGACTGCGCGTCGTCGCCCACCACCGTCACACCGCGGCCATCGGGCTTGAGGGCCAGCAGGATCGAGGCCTGCAGCAGGTTGGTGTCCTGGTACTCGTCGACCAGGACGTGGTCGAAACGCGCGCCGACCAGCGCCGCCAGCGCGGGCTCGGCCACCATGCCGGCCCAGTAGAGCAGCAGGTCGTCGTAGTCGAGCACGTTCTGCTGCTGCTTGACTTCGACGTAGGCGCCGAACAGGCGCTTGAGCTCGGCCTCCCATTCGGCGCACCACGGAAAGGCCTCGGCCAGCACATCGGCCAGCGGCGCGCGCGTGTTGACGCAGCGCGAATAGATCGACAGGCAGGTGCCCTTGCGCGGAAATCGGTTCACGCTCGACGACAGGCCGAGTTCGTGCCGCACGAGGCCCATCAGGTCCTCGGCGTCGCCACGGTCGTGGATCGTGAAGTGGTCGTTCAGGCCGATGTGCGCGGCGTATTCGCGCAGCAGGCGCGCGCCGATGCCGTGGAACGTGCCGGCCCAGGGCAGCGCGGGCGGCTTGTCGGTTTTGAGCCCGAGCACGCGCGCCAGCACCTGGCCGGCGCGGCGCTCCATTTCCTGCGCCGCTCGGCGCGAGAAGGTCAAAAGCAGCAGGCGCTGCGGATCAACGCCGCCGGCGATGAGGTGCGCAACGCGGTGCGCCAGCGTGCTGGTCTTGCCCGAGCCCGCGCCGGCAATCACCAGCAGCGGCCGCTCGTCGCGCCCGGTCAGCGTGCCGACGCCGTGCTCGACGGCAGCGCGCTGCTCGTCGTTGAGGGCGGAGAGCGCCGCGGCGAGGCGCTCGGCCTGGGTGGCGCCGGAGGTGTGGGAAACGGGGAGCGCAGCAGTCTGCATGGCCGCAACTTTACTGTATGTCCATCCAGATCGATGGACCTGCCGTCACATGGCCGATGACATAATTGCCGCTCGCTGCAACTGGAGACCGCATCATGGAAACCGCACCGTCTCGGCAGCTTTCAACTCCCGCGTCCTGACGCGCCTCGATCGCTGACATCAGGGCCCGGGGATTGAAAGCACCCCTCCCCTCGCCCCATCGCCTCAGCCATTTCACGGGAGTGAGCCCATGCTCAATATCTTTACGCTCGCCAACGGCCGCCTTGTCCAGGAAGAGATCGAGGCGCTCGAGGAGCTTTCCAAGTTTCAGCCGATCTGGGTCGACCTCGAATCGCCTACGCTCGAGGAAAAGCGCTGGATCAAGCAGTACTACGGCCTCTCGATTCCCGAAGACGCGATGGACGAGGACATCGAGGAATCGGCCCGCTTCTATGAAGAAGACAACGGCGAGCTGCACATCCGCTCCGACTTCCTGATCGACGACGACGAAGACCCGCGCTCGGTGCGCGTGGCCTTCATCCTGAACCAGCACAACACCGAGCTTCGCAGCCGCGGCGTGCTGTTCTCGATCCACGACGAGGACGTGCCCGTGTTCCGGCTGCTGCGCATGCGTGCGCGCCGCGCACCGGGCCTCATCGAAGACGCGAAGGAAGTGCTGCTCAAACTGTTCGATGCCGACGCCGAATACTCGGCCGACACGCTGGAGAACATCTACGACGAGCTCGAGATCGCAGGCAAGAAGGTGCTCGAGGGCAACGTGAGCGACGAGCTGGCGGGCGAGGTGCTGGGCGCCATCGCGCGCCAGGAAGACCTGAACGGCCGCATCCGCCGCAACGTGATGGACACGCGCCGCGCGGTCAGCTTCATGATGCGCAGCCGCATGCTCAACGCCGAGCAGTTCGAGGAGGCGCGGCAGATCCTGCGCGACATCGAATCGCTGGACAACCACACGGCCTTCCTGTTCGACAAGATCAACTTCCTGATGGATGCGACCGTCGGTTTCATCAACATCAACCAGAACAAGACCATCAAGATCTTCTCGGTGGCCAGCGTGGCGCTGCTGCCGCCCACGCTGATCGCGAGCATCTACGGCATGAACTTCAAGCTCATGCCCGAACTCGACTGGTCGCTGGGCTATCCGTATGCGCTGGCGCTGATGGCGGCGAGCGCGCTGGTGCCGATGTGGTACTTCCGCCGGCGCGGCTGGCTCAAGTAGCCGCGGGCGTTTCGCGGCAAGAAGGCAGCGTGGCCAGCCACGCGCTCGCCAGCGCGAGGCTGTAGCGGCTCGCCACCTCGGCGACGAAGCGCGCGAAGTCGCCATGCGCGGCGTCGTCGGCCCGGTCCGAGATGGTCCGCACGGCCGCAAACGGCACGCCGTAGTCGTGGCATGCCTGCGCCACCGCCGCGCCTTCCATCTCGACTGCGAGCGCATCGGGGAGGCTGCGCCGCAAGGCATCGCTTTCGGCCGCGGTCGAGACGAAGCGGTCGCCGCTCACCAGCAAGCCTCGATGCACCTTCGGAGACCGGAGGCCGAATTCATCGACGGCCGCCTGCCCCACCAGCGCCACCGGATCGCGCAGCGCGGCTTCGGCCGCGGCCGCCAGCGCATCGCTGACTGCGGCATCGGCCGCAAAGCGCGAAAGGCCCATCAGCGGCACCTCGTACTTCGGAAAGATCGGCGAGGCATCGAGGTCGTGCTGCAGCAGCTGCGTCGCGACCACCACATCGCCGACTTCCACGCCCGGCGCGAGCCCGCCCGCGACGCCCGTGAACACGATCGCGCGCACGCCGAAGCGCTCGAGCAGCACCGTGGCCGTCACCGCCGCCGCGACCTTGCCGATGCGCGACAGCACGGCCACCACCGGCTGGCCGTGCAGGTGGCCGACCCAGAAGTCGCGTCCCGCGGCGCGCACGCGCTGCTCGTCGGGCATCTGCGCGAGGAGCGCGCTCAGCTCCTCGTGCATTGCAGCGACGACGGCAACGGGCGCATGTACCGAGGAACTCATCATTCTCTTTCCAGGAACACCGCGGAACCGGCTTTGCCGGACCGCTGGTGTTGCCCCCTGCAAGGGGGTGGGAGTAGCGACACGAAGTGCGCGAAGCCTGGGGGTTTACTTAATATCCACGCCGTAGAAAGTGTGGCGGCCGAAGGGACTCAATTTGAAGTCGACCACCTCCTTGCGCACCGGCTTCAGCTGCACCGCATGCGCGATGGTGAACCACGGCGCCTGCTCCTTGAAGATGAGCTGCGCCTTCTTGTAGAGCGCATCGCGGTCGGCCTGCTTGGTCGCGCTCTTGGCCTTCAGCACGAGGTCTTCGTAGGGCTGGTAGCAGAACTTCGAGATGTTGCTGCCGCTGGCCGACTTGGCCGAGGCGCAGCCCAGCAGCGTGTAGAGGAAGTTGTCGGGGTCGCCGTTGTCGCCGGTCCAGCCCAGCATGCCCATCTGGTGCTCGCCGGCCTGCAGGCGTTTGCGGTATTCGCCCCACTCGAAGCTCTTGATCTCGGCCTTGACGTTGATCTTGGCAAGGTCGGCCTGCATCAGCTCGGCAATGCGCTTGGCGTTCGGGTTGTAGGGCCGCTGCACCGGCATGGCCCACAGGTCGGTAGCGAAGCCATCGGGGAATCCGGCCTGCGCCAGCAGCTTCTTCGCGGCTTCGGGGTCGTAGGGATCGTCCTTGACCGAGTCGTTGTAGGACCACATGGTCGGCGGGATCGGGTTCTTCGCGGCCACGCCGGTCGACAGGTACACGCCGTCGATGATCGCCTTCTTGTTGATCGCCATGTTGAGGGCCTTGCGCACGCGCACGTCGTCGAAGGGCTTCTTGGTGGTGTTGTACGAAAGGTAGCCGACGTTGAGTCCGGGCTGCTCGAGCACCTGCACGTTCGGGTCCTTGCGGATCGCGTCGAGATCGGCCGGGTTCGGATACGGCATGACGTGGCATTCGCCCTTCTGCAGCTTGGCCCAGCGCACCGAGGCGTCGGGCGTGATCGCGAACACCAGGTCGTCGATCTTCGCCTTGCCGGCCCAGTACTGCGGGAAGGCCTTGAAGCGGATGACTGCGTCCTTCTGGTATTGCACGAGGTAGAACGGGCCGGTGCCGATCGGGTCCTGGTCGACCTTCTCGGGCGTGCCGGCCTTCAGCATCGCAATGGCATATTCCTTCGACTGGATGCCCGCATACTGCATGGCAAGGTTGGCAAGGAACGGCGCCTCGGCCTGGTTGAGGGTGATCTTCACGGTCAGGTCGTCGATGCGGTCCACCGACTTCAGCAGCTTGGGCATGCCCATGTCGTTGAAGTAGGAGTGGTTCTGGCTCGTGACCTTGAAGAAGGGATCGCTTTCCTTCCATTGGCGCTCGAGCATGAAGATGAAGTCGTCGGCATTGAAGTCGCGCGTGGGCTTGAAGCTCTTGCTGGTGCTGTGCCACTTCACGCCCTTGCGCAGGTGGAAGGTGTAGACCGTGCCGTCGGCCGAGATGTCCCATTTTTCCGCGAGGCCCGGCACGACCTTGGTGCCGCCGCGCTCGAACTCGACAATGGTGTTGTAGACCTGCGTGGTCACGTCGAACGAGGTGCCGGTGGTGTTCACGCCCGGATAGAAGTTCTCGGGACTGCCCTCCGAGCAATAGACCAGCGTCTTGGCAGACACGGCGCCCGCGGCCAGTGCGAGCACGGCGAGTGCCGTTGGCGCGAGCAGCGCAACAAGCCTGGGCGAGCGGCGCGAAACGAGAGGCTGAGTGGTCTTCTTCATGGCAACTCCTTGGGCACGGTTGAAGTGAACTAGGGGTTCGCCGCCAGGGGCGCGGCGAACGGCGGGGACAAGGGCACATCGGCGCTGACCGGCGGCGTGCCATCGAGGAATTTCTCTGCGTAGTGGCAGGCCACCAGCCGCTCGTCGAGCGCGCGCAGCAGCGGCCGCTCCTCGCGGCAGCGCTGCGTCGCATGCGGGCAGCGCGTGTTGAAGACGCAGCCCGCGGGCGGATCGAGCGGCGACGGCAGCTCGCCCTTGAGCACGATGCGCTGGCTGCTGAGCCCGGGCGTGGACGCCAGCAGCGCCTGCGTGTAGGGATGCAGCGGCCGCGCGAAGATGCGTGCCTTGGGCCCCTGCTCCACCGCATGGCCGAGGTACATCACGAGCACGTCGTGCGCGATGTGCCGCACCACGCCCAGGTCGTGCGAGATGAAGAGATAGGCCAGGCCGAGTTCGGCCTGCAGGTCGGCCAGCAGGTTCAGCACCTGCGCCTGGATCGACACGTCGAGCGCCGACACTGGCTCGTCTGCCACCAGCAGGCGCGGCTCCAGCATGAGCGCGCGCGCAATGGCAATGCGCTGGCGCTGGCCGCCGGAGAACATGTGCGGATAGCGGTTCGCATGCTCGGGCCGCAGGCCCACGCGCGCCAGCATCTCGCGCGCCTTGACGGCCCGCTCGGGCTTGCCGAGCGTGGTGTTGATGGCGAGCGGATCCTCGAGCACGGCGCTGATCTTCTTGCGCGGATTGAGCGAACCATAGGGGTTCTGGAACACCAGCTGCACGGCCTGGCGCAGCTCGCGCCGGTACGCGGGCGGCGGCTCCACCGCATCGTGGCCGACCAGCGTGAGCTGCCCGGCCGTGGGCTTCTCGATCAGCGCGACCATGCGCGCGAGCGTGGACTTGCCGCAGCCCGATTCGCCGACCACCGCGAGCGTGCGGCCGCGCTCGATGCGAAACGAAATGTCGCCCACCGCGCGCAACTGCGCAGGCGCGCGGAACATGCCGCGCCGCACGGCATAGGTGCGCTGCAGGTTGTGCGCCTCCACGACGACATCGCCGACGGGATCGCCACTCATGGCAGCGCCTCCAGGGCCTGCGGCCGCGGCCGGTCGGCCTCGATAGCCGCCATCCGCCCGGGCTCGCCGAGCGGGAAATGGCAGCGCACCTCGGCACCCGGCGGCGAGGCGACCGCGCGCAGCGCCGGCCGCACGTTGCAGGCCTTCGTGGTCACATAACTGCAGCGCGGCGCGAACAGGCAGCCGGCCGGCCGGTCGTGCACGCCCGGCACCACGCCCGCGATGGTGGCCAGCCGCCCCTCGGGCGCGGCGCGCTCGGGCAGCGCGGCCAGCAGGGCCTCGGTGTAGGGATGCTGCGGGTCCGCGAAGAGCCGGTCAACGCGCTGCTGCTCCATCACCTGGCCCGCATACATCACGGCGATGCGCTGCGCCATTTCGCTGACCACACCCATGTTGTGCGTGATGAGCACCAGCGCCATGCCGCGCTCTTTCTGCAGTTCGCGCAGCAGGTCAAGGATCTGGGCCTGGATCGTCACATCGAGCGCGGTGGTCGGCTCGTCGGCGATCAACAGGCGCGGGTTGCAGGCAATGGCCATCGCGATCATCACGCGCTGGTTCATGCCGCCCGAGAGCTGGTGCGGATAGCTGCCCAGGCGCGACGATGCGGCGGGTATGCCGACCTGCTCGAGCAGTTCGGTCGCGCGCTTCTTCGCCGTGCGCCGGTCCAGATGCAGGTGCAGCCGCAGCGTCTCCATCAGCTGGAAGCCGATGGTGAAGCAGGGGTTGAGGCTGGTGGTCGGCTCCTGGAAGATCATCGCGACCTCCTTGCCGACCAGCGCGCGGCGGGCCTTGTCGGAGATGCCGAGCAGCTCCTTGCCCGCGAAGCGCATGTGCTGCGCGCGCACGCGGCCCGGAAAGCCCACGAGGCCCATCAGCGCCATCATCGTGACGCTCTTGCCCGAACCCGACTCGCCGACGATGCCGAGCACCTCGCCCTCCTCCAGCGTGAGGCTCACGCCGTCGACCGCGTGCAGCACGCCGCCTTGCGTCGGAAACTCGACGTGCAGGTCCTTGATGTCCAGAAGACTCATCTCACCCCCAGTCTTCGCGCACTTCGTGTCGCTACGCCAACCCCCTTGCAGGGGGCGATACCTGCGGCCCGGCAAAGCCGGTTCCGCGGTATCTCTGGAATGAGACGGTCAATACTGTTCATCGTTTCAATTTGGGGTCGAGCGCATCGCGCAGGCCGTCGCCGAGCAGGTTGAAGGCCAGCACAGCCGCGAGGATCGCGAGGCCCGGAAAGGTCACGACCCACCAGGCGCGCAGCACGAACTCGCGCGCATCGGCCAGCATCGTTCCCCATTCGGGCGACGGCGGCTGCGCGCCGAGGCCGATGAAACCCAGCGCCGCCGCATCGAGGATGGCGGTGGAGATGCCGAGCGAGGCCTGCACGATCAGCGGCGCCGCGCAGTTGGGCAGCACTTCGCGGAACATCAGGCGCAGCGTGCCGGCGCCGCTCACGCGCGCGGCGGTCACGTAGTCGCGCGAGATCTCGGCAATGACCGCGGCGCGCGTGATGCGCACGTAGTGCGGCAGCACGACGATGGCCACCGCGACCATGGCATTGACCAGCCCCGGCCCGAGGATCGCGACGATCACGATGGCCATCAGCAGGCTCGGCATCGTGAGCACGATGTCCATCAGCCGCATGATCGCGATCTCCAGCACGCCGCGGAAGAAACCCGCGACCAGGCCGAGCACCACGCCGACAAGCACCGACAGCGCCACCACCGCAACGCCGATGGACAGCGACAGCCGCGCCCCGTACATGAGGCGCGAAAGGATGTCGCGCCCGATGGCGTCGGTTCCCAGCAGATAGCTCGCGGAGCCGCCCTGCTGCCAGGCCGGTGGCAGCAGGAAGACGGCGCTGTTGGTCTGGTTGGGCGCATGCGGCGCGATCCAGGGCGCGAACAGCGCGACCAGCAGCAGCAGCGCGACGGTGGCAAGGCCGGCCACCGCGCCGCGGTTGGCCGAGAAGGCGGTCCAGAACTCGCGCCAGGGACCGGGTGGCGCTGCGCTGCCCGAAACTGCGTGTGTTGTCGTCGTTGCCATGGAATCAATCAGTGCCGGATGCGCGGATTGATGACGCCATAGGTCACGTCGACCAGCAGGTTGACCAGCATCACGATGCCGCCCAGCAGCAGCATGCCGCCCTGCAGCACCGGATAGTCGCGCCGGCCGATGGCCTCGATGAGCCATTTGCCCACGCCGGGCCACGAGAAGATGGTCTCGGTGAGGATCGCGCCCGTGAAGAGCACACCCACCTGCAGGCCGATCACCGTGACCACCGGGATCAGCGCATTGCGCAGCGCATGCAGACCGACCACGCGAAAGCGCGAGAGACCCTTGGCGCGCGCGGTGCGAATGTAGTCTTCGCCCAGCACTTCGAGCATGGCCGAGCGCGTCATGCGCGCAATGACAGCCAGCGGCACGGTGCCGAGCACGATGGCCGGCAGGATCAGGTGATGCAGTGCCGACCAGAAGGCATCGGGCTCGCCGGCGCGCAATGCATCGATCAGCAGGAAGCCGGTCTCGGGCTCGACAAAGTACTGCACCGAGATGCGGCCCGACACGGGCGTCCAGCCCAATTGCACCGAGAAGAACAGGATCAGCAGCAGCCCCCACCAGAAGATCGGCATCGAATAGCCGGTGAGCGAGGTGGCCATCACGCCGTGGTCGAAGATGGAATTGCGCCGCACCGCCGCCAGGATGCCCGCCGGAAGCCCCAGCAGCAGCGCAAAGACGATCGCGCACGCGGCAAGCTCGACCGTCGCGGGGAACAGCGCGAGGAATTCGCTGGCCACCGACTCCTGCGTGATGAGCGACTTGCCGAGATCGCCATGCAGCACGCGGCCGATGTAGATGCCGTACTGCACGATCACCGGCTTGTCGAAGCCATAGGCCGCGCGCAGCTGGGCGTGGCGCTCGGGGTCGATGCCGCGCTCGCCGGCCATGGTTTCGATGGGATCGCCCGGCACCAGCCGGATCAGGAAAAAGGCAAGCAGCGTCATGCCGATGAAGGTCGGCACCAGCAGGCTCACGCGCGTGAGGAGGAAGCGAAGCATCGACCCGCAATATGCAAGATCGATGCCGTGGCCCTACCCGGGCCGAACCCTTACTTCTTGACGTCGCGCAGTTCGCGCCGCAGGATCTTTCCGACCGGCGTCTTCGGCAACTCGGTACGAAACTCCACGATTCGCGGCTGCTTGTAACCCGTAAGGTTTGCTCTGCAGTATTCGCGCACCTGCGCTTCGGTCAGCGACTCGTCCTTCTTGACGATCACCAGCTTGACGGCCTCGCCGGTCTTCTCGTCGGCCACGCCGACCGCCGCGCATTCGAGCACGCCCGGAATCTGCGCCACCACGTCCTCGATCTCGTTGGGGTACACGTTGAAGCCCGACACCAGGATCATGTCCTTCTTGCGGTCGACCACCTTGAAGTAGCCGCGCTCGTCGACCACGCCGATGTCGCCGCTCTTGAAGTAGCCGTCGGGCGTCATGACCTTGGCGGTCTCGTCGGGGCGCTGCCAGTAGCCGGCCATCACCTGCGGGCCCTTGATCGCGATCTCGCCGGGCTGGCCCGGCGCCACTTCGCGGCCCTCGTCGTCGAGCAGCTTGAGCCAGGTGCTCGGCAGCGGCAGGCCGATGGTGCCGGTGTAGGCCTTGCTGTTGGTCGGGTTGCAGGTGGCCGAGGGTGAGGTCTCGGACAGGCCGTAGCCCTCGCAGATCGGGCAGCCGGTCTTCTCGAGCCAGAGCTTCGCAACAGCCGCCTGCACGGCCATGCCGCCGCCCACCGAGACCTTGAGGTTCTTCCAGTTGACGGTGTTGAAGTCGGGGTGGTTGGCCAGCCCGTTGAACAGCGTGTTGACCGCGGGAAAGCTGTGGATCGTGTGCTTGGAGAGTTCCTTGAGCACGCCCGCGAGGTCGCGCGGATTCGGAATCAGGATCAGCTTGCCGCCCGTGCGCATGTTCAGCATCATGCCCACGGTGAAGGCGAAGATGTGATAGAGCGGCAGCGCGCAGACGCTCGTGGGCTGCTCGCCCATCGGCACCTGCGCCATCACGGGTTCGTTCCAGGCTTCGGACTGCAGCACGTTCGCAATGACGTTGCGGTGCAGCAGCACCGCGCCCTTGGAGACGCCAGTGGTGCCGCCGGTGTACTGCAGCACGGCCACGTCGTCGGGGCCGATGGCCGGCGCCTTCAGCGTGCGGCTCGCGCCCTGGTCGAGCGCATCGTTGAAGCGCACCGCGCCCGGCAGGCTGTAGTGCGGCACCAGCTTCTTCACGTTGCGCACGACGTAGTTGACGAGCGCGCCCTTGAGGAAGCCGAGCCGGTCGCCCATGGCGGCGAGCACGATGTGCTTGATGGGCGTGGCCGCGATGCACTGCTGCAGCGTGGTGCCGAAGTTCTCCATGATGACGATCGCCTTGGCGCCCGAGTCCTTGAGCTGGTGCTCGAGCTCGCGCGGCGTGTACAGCGGATTCACGTTCACCAGGATCAGGCCGGCGCGCAGGATGGCCGCGACCGCAATCGGGTACTGCGGGCAGTTGGGCATCATGACCGCGACGCGGTCTCCCTTGGCGAGGCCGAGCCCCTGCAGGTAGGCGCCGAAGGCCTTGCTGAGCTTGTCGGTCTCCGCATAGCTCACGTCCTTGCCCATGAAGCTGTAAGCCGTGCGGTCGGCGTACTTGGCAAAGCTCTCCTCCATGAGACCGACCAGCGAGGAATACTGCGAAGCGTCGATGTCGGCGGGCACGCCTTGCGGATAGCTGCTGAGCCAGGGGCGGTCGGTCATGGGTGTGTCTCCTCGGAATCGCGTGTTTTGAAACGACAGCGGCGCACAAGTGGCGCCGCGGTGATGATCTGCCCGCACTGCGCGGGCGCGGACCTTGGGCCTATTCGATGGCCTTGCCCATATCTTCCACTACTTTCTTCGCATCCCCAAAGACCATCATGGTCTTGTCCATGTAGAAGAGCTCATTGTCCAGGCCCGCATAGCCCGCCGCCATGGAGCGCTTGTTCACGATCACCGTCTTGGCCTTGTAGGCCTCCAGGATGGGCATGCCGTAGATCGGGCTGCCCTTCTGCAGCGCCGCCGGATTCACCACGTCGTTGGCGCCCAGGATGATCGCCACGTCGGCCTGGCCGAACTCGCCGTTGATGTCTTCCATCTCGAACACCTGGTCGTAGGGCACCTCGGCCTCGGCCAGGAGCACGTTCATGTGGCCCGGCATGCGCCCGGCCACCGGGTGGATCGCGTACTTGACGGTGATGCCCTTGTGCGTGAGCTTCTCGGCAAGTTCCTTCACCGCATGCTGCGCGCGCGCCACCGCCAGGCCGTAGCCCGGCACGATCACCACCGTCTCGGCATTGCCCAGCACGAAGGCCGCATCGTCCGCGCTGCCGCTCTTGACCGGGCGCTGCTCCTTGGCGCCGCCGGCCGCGCTGACCGCCTCGCCGCCGAAGCCGCCCAGGATCACGTTGAAGAACGAGCGGTTCATGGCCTTGCACATGATGTAGCTCAGGATGGCACCCGAAGATCCCACCAGCGAGCCGGCCACGATCAGCATCGCGTTGTTCAGGCTGAAACCGATGCCCGCGGCCGCCCAGCCCGAGTAGCTGTTGAGCATCGACA
The DNA here is from genome assembly GCF_014852545.1 of Variovorax sp. VRV01. Lineage (NCBI taxonomy): Bacteria > Pseudomonadati > Pseudomonadota > Betaproteobacteria > Burkholderiales > Comamonadaceae > Variovorax > Variovorax sp. VRV01. The sequence continues at coordinate 194,396 of NZ_JACVBS010000005.1, read as the reverse complement.
CCACCACCGGCATGTCGGCCCCGCCGATCGGGATGATGATGAGCACCCCCATCACGAAGGCCAGCGCCAGCATCGCGAAGAAGGCCGGCCAGCTCTCTGTGAACATGAACACCAGACCCAGCCCGATCATGGCCAGGCCGAGCACGAGGTTCAGCATGTGCTGGCCAGCGAACTGCACCGGCGCGCCCTGGAACAGCCGGAACTTGTAGGTGCCCGAGAGCTTGCCGAAGGCGATCACCGAGCCGCTGAAGGTGATGGCGCCGATGGCCGCCCCCAGGAACAGCTCGAGCCGGTTGCCCGCGGGAATGGGCGCGCCCTTGGCGATGCCTTCGAGCATGGCCGCGGGTTCGACCACGGCCGCGACCGCGATGAACACCGCCGCCAGGCCGATCATGCTGTGGAAGAAGGCCACCAGCTCGGGCATCTTGGTCATCTCGACCGTCTTGGCGCGGTAGGCGCCGTAGCCGCCACCGGCCACCAGCCCGAGCAGCACCCAGGCCAGGCCCGTCAGCTGGCCGCCGGCGATCTTGTAGATCAGCGCACCGGTGGTGACCACCGCGATGGCCATGCCGGCCATGCCGAAGATGTTGCCGCGGATCGAGGTGGTGGGATGGGACAGCCCCTTCAAGGCCTGGATGAAGCAGACGCTGGCAACCAGGTACAGCAGCGTGACGACGTTCATGCTCATTGCGAGGCTCCCGCTTCGGCCTTGGGTGCGGCCTTCTTGTCCTTCTTCTTGAACATCTCGAGCATGCGCCGCGTGACCAGGAAGCCGCCGAAGATGTTCACCGCCGCGAGCGCCACCGCGAGCACGCCCATGGTCTTGCCCAGCGGGGTTTCGGTGAGCGCGGCCGCCAGCATGGCGCCCACGACCACGATGGCCGAGATCGCGTTGGTCACGGCCATCAGCGGCGTGTGCAGCGCAGGCGTGACGGTCCACACCACGTGATAGCCCACGTAGATGGCCAGCACGAAGATGATGAGGTTGATGACGGTATGGGAAACGGGATCCATGATTTCTTCTCCTCGCGTGACCGCTTATTTCTTCGTGACCTGGCCGTCCTGCGCAACGCGGCAGGCGGCGACGATGTCGTCCTCGAGGTCGATCTTCAGGCCGCCCTCCTTGGTGACGATGAGCTTGAGGAAGTCGAGCACGTTGCGCGCATAGAGCGCCGACGCATCGGCCGCCACCAGCGCCGGCAGGTTGGTTTCGCCGACGATGGTCACGCCATGCTTGACCACCGTCCTGTCGGCTTCCGACAGCGGGCAGTTGCCGCCCACGCCGTCCGGTCCCTTGCCCGCCGCGATGTCGACGATCACCGAGCCGGGCTTCATGGCCTTGACCATGTCCTCGGTGATGAGCGTGGGCGCCGCGCGGCCTGGAATGAGCGCGGTGCTGATGACGATGTCGGCCAGCGCCACGCGCTTGGCCACCTCGACCTGCTGGCGCGCGAGCCAGCTCGCGGGCATGGGCCTGGCGTAGCCGCCGACGCCGACCGCGGCTTCCTTCTCTTCGTCGGTGTCGTAGGACACCTCGATGAACTTGCCGCCGAGCGATTCGATCTGCTCCTTCACGCTCGGACGCACGTCGGAGGCCTCGATCACGGCGCCCAGGCGCTTGGCGGTGGCAATGGCCTGCAGGCCGGCCACGCCCACGCCCAGGATGACCACGCGCGCGGCCTTCACGGTGCCGGCGGCGGTCATGAGCATCGGGAAGAAGCGCTGGTACTTGTCGGCCGCGATGATCACGGCCTTGTAGCCCGCGATGTTGGCCTGCGACGAGAGCACGTCCATGCTCTGGGCGCGGGTGGTGCGCGGCGCGGCTTCGAGCGCGAAGGCCGTGAGGCCGGCCGTGGCCAGGCGCTGCAGGCCGGCCGCGTCGAAGGGGTTGAGCATGCCGATGACCACGGTGCCGGGCTTCATGAGCGCGGTTTCGGCATCGCTGGGCGTGCGCACCTTGAGCACCATGTCGGCCGCGAAGGCGGCGTTCATGTTGACGATCTCGGCACCGGCGGCCTGGTAGGCGGCATCGGTGACGCTGGCCGCAATGCCGGCCCCGGACTGCACGCGCACGGTGTGCCCGGAAGCGGCCAGTTTCTTCACCGTCTCGGGCGTTACGGCCACGCGGGTTTCGCCGGCCATTGTCTCGGCAGGCACGCCTATCAGCATAGAGATCTCCTCAGGGCAAGGGCAATACGGGAACGCGGCCAGAGCTTACAGCAAGATTACGGCCGCGCTGTCGCCAAAATCCACCGCCTGTTCGCCGCTTGATGACCGTAGTCATTGCATGTGTAGCTATATAAATGGTAGCGAAGCTGGCGACCTCGAAGCCGCCACGCCCGTACATCGGTTGTTTCCCCAGCACCGCGCTCCCCGCGCGCGGATGCGCCCGGCTGCCAGGCAGCGGCGGCCGGCAACCCTTGTCGTCAATTGGCACGTATTTGTTTGCAATTGCTATCAACTCCAAGAAAGATACCTTCATTTCGTGCATAAGTTGCACCAAGGCTTTTTTCCGAAGACGCAGATAGATACACTTCTTTCACTCGAAAGCCCGCAGAGGCAAATTTGGCAGGAAGAAGGGGATGGAATGCGTATTGCAGTACTTGATCACGAGCCCGATCAGCTTCAGCTGATCGCCCAGGCGATGTCGGGGCTCGGCCACGAATGTCACTCGTACACCGAAGGGCGCCCTTTGCTCCAGGCGCTGCGCCGGCAAACCTTCGATCTTCTGATCCTCGAATGGAGCCCGCCGGACGTGCACGGCATCGAGCTCGTGAAGACCGCCCGCAACGAGCTGCGAAGCCGCGCGCCCATTCTTTTCGTGACCACGACGCGCGACGAGGCCGCCGTGGTCGAAGGGCTCAATGCGGGCGCCGACGATTTCATGATCGCGCCGGTTCGCGCCACCGAGCTCGAGGCCCGGGTCAATGCGCTGCTGCGCCGGTCCTATCCCGCGCAGCACGAGACGGAGCTGGTGTTCGGCCCTTATCACTTCTACCCGCCCGCGCGGGTCCTCAAGGTGAATGGCGCGACCGTCGAGCTGAAGAACCGCGAATACGCGCTCGCGCTGTTCCTGTTCCAGAACCTCGGCCGGCTGCTGTCGCGCGAGCATCTGCACGAGGCGGTGTGGGGCGCCGGCACGGCGGCGCTGTCGCGGTCGCTGGACACCCACGTTTCCCGCCTGCGGACCAAGCTGGGCCTCGGGCCCTCGAGCGGCTTCCTGCTGCTGGCCATCTACGGGCTGGGCTACCGGCTCGAAGTGGTCGACGCCAGCACACACCCGGACAGCCTCGCGCGCTGAGGCCCGCCCGGGAATCTCCGCCCCGATACGGGCTCCAAACGGCTTCGGGCCCTTGCCGTGGGCCGCCCCAAGGAATGAAGCCGATGAAAGTTCTCACGAGGCTGCTGCTGGCCGCCGTACTGTGCTGGGGCGCCTTCGGCACGGCCGCCGCTCAGGATGTGGAAGCCAGCGAGATGGTGCAAGGCGGCATGCAGGCCATCCGGATGATCGACCAGGGCAGGATCGGCGAGCTCTGGGACGGCGCCACGGCCGCCACCCGCAAGCGCATCGCGCGCACCGAGTTCGCCGCCAAGGTTTCCAGCAGCCGCTCGCCGCTGGGGGCGCCGCTGCAGCGCACCTGGGTGGCGGTCAACCGCCGGGCCGTGGCCGACCCTGATGCCGAAACGGCCGGCCAGTATGTCAGCATCGAGTATGAGACCCGTTTCAGCAACAAGCCGGATGGCACCCTGCGCGAACTCGTGAGCTTCCATCTCGATCGCGACCGCATCTGGCGCTTCAGCGGCTACGTGCTGCGTTGAACCAAGAGCCCAAGACCATGACGACCCCGCGCTGGAAACCCAATGTCACCGTGGCCGCCGTGATCGAGCAGGACGGCCGCTTCCTGCTGGTGGAAGAACACACCGCCCAGGGACTCAGGCTCAATACCCCGGCGGGGCACCTCGATCCGGGCGAATCGCCGATCGAAGGCTGTGCCCGCGAAACCCTCGAAGAGACCGCCCATGCCTTCACGCCCACCGCGCTGGTCGGCATCTACATGGCGCGCTCGAGCCACCGCACGGGCAGCAAGGAAGACGTGACCTACCTGCGCTTTGCCTTTGCCGGTACGCTCGGCGCGCAGGAAGCGGGCCGAGCCCTCGACGAAGGCATCGTGCGCACGGTCTGGATGAGCGCCGACGAAATCCGCGCCAGCGTGCCGCGCCACCGCAGCCCGCTGCTGCTGCAGTGCGTCGAGGACCATCTGGCCGGCAAGCGGTATCCGCTCGACCTGATCCACGTCCACGAATCAGTGCGCTGAAGGCTGCCGCGCGCCGGCCTCAGGCGCTCAGACGATGACCCCGCCGCCAAGGCAGCGCTCGCCGTCGTAGAGCACGGCCGACTGCCCCGGCGTGACGGCCCATTGCGGCTCGCCGAAGCGCAGGCTGAAGCTCGCCGCGGGGTCGCCGCCGCCTGCTTCCAGCTCGCAGGCCGCATCGGCCTGGCGGTAGCGCGCCTTCGACCCGTAGCGGCCCGGCGCGGGCGCCTCGCCCGAGATCCAACTCGCATCGCCGGCCGCCAGCGCCGAGGACAGCAGCCAGGGATGGTCATGGCCCTGCACCACCCAGAGCGTGTTCTTCTCGACGTCCTTGCGTGCCACGAACCACGGCGAGTGGTCGCCCGAGCCGCGCTGCGCGCCCTTTTCCTTGACGCCGCCGATGCCCAGCCCCTGCCGCTGGCCCAGCGTGTAGAAGCTCAGGCCCTGGTGCTCGCCGAGCCTGCGGCCACGGTCGTCCCTGATGGGGCCTGATTCCTTGGAGATGTAGCGGTTGAGGAATTCGCGGAACGGCCGCTCGCCGATGAAGCAGATGCCGGTCGAATCCTTCTTCTTCGCGTTGGGCAGGCCGATCTCTTCGGCAATGCGGCGCACCTCGGTCTTGTGCAGCTCGCCCACGGGGAACAGCGTCTTCGACAGCTGCGCCTGGTTCAGCCGGTGCAGGAAGTAGCTCTGGTCCTTGGAGGGATCGAGCCCCTTGAGCAGTTCGTGCCGGCCCGTGGCCTCGTTCAGCCGCACACGCGCGTAGTGGCCGGTGGCGATCTTCTCGGCGCCCAGGCGCATCGCATGGTCGAGGAAGGCCTTGAACTTGATCTCGGCATTGCACAGCACGTCGGGATTGGGCGTGCGGCCGGCCTTGTATTCGCGCAGGAACTCGGCGAACACGCGGTCCTTGTAGTCGGCCGCGAAGTTGACGTGCTCGATCTCGATGCCCAGCACGTCGGCCACGCTGGCGGCGTCCACGAAGTCGATGTTCGACGAGCAGTATTCGCTGTCGTCGTCGTCTTCCCAGTTCTTCATGAAGATGCCGACCACCTCGTGCCCCTGCTGCTTGAGCAGGTGCGCCGTGACCGCGGAATCGACCCCGCCGCTCAGTCCCACCACGATTCGTTGCTTTGCCATAAGCCCGCCATTGTCCCAGCCCCGGCGCCCGGGCGGCCGGCGTGGGGGAATCAGCCCTGGCGGCGCAGGCCGGCCAGCAGCTCGTAGGAACGCAGCCGCGCCGCGTGGTCGAACACCTGCGAGGTGATCATCAGCTCGTCGGCGCCCGTGCGCTCGATGAAGGCCTGCACGCCTTCGCGCACCCGGGCGGGCGAGCCCACGGCCGAACACGACAGCACCGAGTCGAGCAGCGCGTTCTCGGCCGGGCCGACCTTCTGCCGGTAGCCCTCGACCGGCGGCGGCAGGCGCCCCGGCCGGCCGCTGCGCAGGTTCACGAAGGCCTGCTGCCACGAGGTGGCGCGGAATTCGGCCTCTTCGTCGGTGTCGGCTACGAACACGTTGAAGCCCAGCATCACATAAGGCTTCTGCAGCTGCGCCGAGGGCTTGAAGGTCTCGCGGTAGATCTGGATCGCCTGCATCAGCTGCTGCGGCGCGAAGTGCGAGGCAAAGGCATAGGGCAAGCCGAGGTGCGCAGCCAGCTGGGCGCCGAAGGTGCTCGACCCGAGGATCCACACCGGCACCTCGAGCCCCGCGCCCGGCACCGCGCGCACGGGCTGCTGCGGCGCCTTCGACATGAAGTCCATGAGCTCGACCACGTCCTGCGGGAACTGGTCGGCATCGGATTCGAGGTTGCGGCGCAGCGCGCGCGCCGTGCGCTGGTCGGAGCCGGGCGCGCGGCCCAGGCCCAGGTCGATGCGCCCCGGATACAGCGACTCCAGCGTGCCGAACTGCTCGGCGATCACCAGCGGCGAATGGTTGGGCAGCATCACGCCGCCGGCGCCGATGCGGATGGTCGAGGTGCCGGCGCCGATGTAGGCCAGCAGCACCGCCGTGGCCGCGCTCGCGATACCCGGCATGCCGTGGTGCTCCGCGAGCCAGTAGCGCGTGTAGCCCAGCTTCTCCCCGTGCTGCGCGAGCGAAAGCGAGTTGCGGAACGACTGCGCGGCGTCGCTGCCTTCGGTGATGGGGGAAAGGTCGAGGATCGAGAACGGAATCATGGACCGGATGATGGCGCGATCCGGCGATCCCTGCTCGTGCAAGCCATTGCCCGCTCTGCTAGGGCTGGCCGCGGCCCGGCTACGGGCTTCGCTTGCGCCACTGGCCCAGGTCGGCCTCGATGCGTTCGTTGATGTTGCCGCTCCACTGGGCGCCGAAGCCGGCCGCGCGCAGCAGCTCGACGATGCGCCGGCCGACCGCGACGGTGTTGGCCTCGCGCTGGTCGATCTCGGGAATCATGCCGCCGCTGAACGCCAGGTAGAGGCGGCCGGTGCGCACCGCAGTGTCGAGATCCTGCGCGTGATAGAAGCAGCAGCCGCGAATGCCCGAAGCGAGCCGGCCTGCGGCGCGCCACTGCTCGCGCACGTCGTCGTGGCCGTCGGCCAGCGTGTTGCCGGCGCGGTGCAGCGCAATGATCTTCTCGCTGCGCAGCTGGGCGAACACCGCTTCGAGCCGGTCGTATTCGGTCTGCGCGGGCCACGAAGCCTCGGCGGCGCGCTTGGCGGCGCAGGCGCGCGCCGCCTCGGCCCTGACCCAGGCGCGGTCTTCGGCCGTGAGCTCGTCGGGATCGAGGTACTCGTCGGTGATCATCCATTCGATGTCGCCGTCGGGATGGAAGCCGCACCACGCCAGGCCGTGAATGCGTGCGCGCGTGTCTTCGGGGTCGAGCGTGAGGGCCATGCGTGCTCGGCTCAACCTGCCAGGCACGCGAAGGCATCGGCTTCGAAGCGGCCGGCGGCGTCTTTCAGAACCAGGGTGCAGCTCACGTTGTGGGAATCTCGCGGATGGGAGGCCATCGAAGCCGCGCCGGCCAGCCCCGCCGCGGCGGGCACCATCGTACCGGGCTGCGGCCAAAGCTCGATGTCCGCCCGCGAAGGCGGCGGCCGTTTTGTAAGGCGAAAGCATTTGCCTGCGTGGCAAATCAACCACGCCCGGGCCGCGCCTTCGCGTCCGGGGCGGCCAGCACGGCAAAAAGCCGGCCCATGCTTTCGCATGGCCGGCTTTTGGGAGGGTTGGCGCTCGCCGAGCGCCGAGGCCGTTTTTACAGCGGCAGTGCGTCGCCGCGGGCAGCAGCGCGGGCTGCGGCGCGCACCGTGGCGCGGTCCACCGTGCTGGCGACGATCGGGGCCACGCCCGACGAGGCGCCTTCGGCGTACGGATCGGCGCTGCGGGCGGCAGCCACGGCTTCGGCACGGACCGCATCGCGGCTGGTCGACGAAACGAACACCTGGGCCGGGCCTGCATTGGCGCCGGTGGCGTACGGGTTGGCGCTGTGCGCGGCAACCACGGCCTGGCCGGCGACGTCGGCACGGCTGGCGGCCGAGGTCAGCTGATGCACGCCTTCGTAGGTTTCGGCATGGGCGGCACCGGCAACGGCCATGAGGGCAACAGCAACGGCGGAGAGGATCTTCGAGGCGGTCATTTTGATTTCCTTCAATTCAGTTCAGTTTTGGCTTTGGATGATTTCGAACCGGTCTTGGGTGGGTCACCGTCCCTCTTCTGGGGGGCGGCCACCTCGCTCGGGGCCCTGTTCACCCAGATCGGCTTGGGGGCCGGTCTGTGAGATGAATTGTGCGCCGTCTTCTACGTAAAAACCCTTAGCAAAAAGAACCACGGCGTTCACGGAAAGGAAACAATCGCATCGCCAAAGCGAAAGACCGGGGCCATGGAGACACCGGCCTTCGCAGATTGGAAAAAACTGCCGCCCTCCAGCGCTGCGGCTAAAGTAGTCGCCCCAAACGGCCCATCCAGCCACACACAACACAAGGAACATCAGCCATGGGCGCACAGTGGAAAGCAAAACACAAGGATCTGGCGGCCAATGCCAAGGGCCGCCTGTTCGGAAAACTGGCCAAGGAAATCATGGTGGCCGCGCGCAGCGGCGCCGATCCGGCCTCGAATGCGCGCCTGCGGCTGGTGGTGGAGCAGGCCCGCAAGGTCTCGATGCCCAAGGACACGCTGGACCGCGCCATCAAGAAAGGCGCGGGGCTCACCGGCGAGGCGGTGCATTTCGAGCATGTGATCTACGAAGGCTTTGCGCCGCACCAGGTGCCTGTGATGGTCGAATGCCTGACCGACAACGTGAACCGCACCGCGCCTGAAATGCGCGTGCTGTTCCGCAAGGGCCAGCTCGGCACCTCGGGCTCGGTGTCGTGGGACTTCGACCACGTGGGCATGATCGAGGCCGAGCCCTCGCGTGCCGATGCCGATGCCGAAGTGGCCGCCATCGAAGCGGGCGCGCAGGACTTCGAGGCGGCCGGCGAAGGCAGCGCCACGGTGTTCCTGACCGACCCGACCGATCTCGACCTCGTGAGCCGCGCGCTGCCGGCCCAGGGCTTCACCGTGCTGTCGGCCAAGCTGGGCTACAAGCCCAGGAACCCGGTCGATCCGGCCAGCCTCAGCGCGGAGCACCTCGAAGAGGTCGAAGTGTTCCTCGCGGCCATCGACGCGAACGACGACGTGCAGAACGTGTTCGTGGGCCTGGCGGGCTGAGCCGCTGCCTCTCATCCGATGGAGAGTCCGGTGACCCGCCCCGAGAATGCGGCCCCCCGCACGCTCGCCGGCCAGTGCCTCTGCGGCGCGGTGCGCTACACCGTGGCCGACGCGTTCGCCTATGCGCTGAACTGCCACTGCGCCGACTGCCGGCGCGCGACCGGATCGGCCTTCAAGCCCTTCGCCGGCATCGAGCGGCACAAGCTGGCCATTGCACAAGGCCAGGACGAACTCCTGGTCTTCGGCAAGGAAGACGCGGGTGACGTGCACTGTCGCCATTGCGGCTCGCTGCTCTACTCGGTGGTGCGCGAAGGCCTGTTCGTGCATGTGACCCTGGGCACGCTGGCCGACGAGCCGTCGATCCGCCCGCGCGCGCACATCTTCGTGGGCTCGAAGGCGCCCTGGTTCACGATCACCGACGACCTGCCCCAATACGCGGGCCACGCCGACGCCGATTGAGCCTCGGCCTTGCTACGCCGCCCGTCCGCCGCGCTGGAGCGGCAGCCAGAGCGTGAACAGCGTGCCCCCGGGCCCCGAGCGCCACGACACCTCGCCGCCGACCGCCTGCGCCCGCCGCTGCTGGTTCTGCATGCCGCGGCCGCCGGCGCCGGCCAGGGCCTTCTCGACGTCGAAGCCCTGCCCGTTGTCCTCGATGCTCACCCGCACGCCCGACGCTTCTGGCTCGGTGGCCACCCGGATCTCGGTGGCGCGGGTATGGCGCAGCACGTTGGCAATGCTCTCCTGCACGATGCGCAGGATGTGCAGCGCGCTGGTCGGGTCGAGCCAGTCCAGCGCCGGAAGCTCCTGCACCTGCCATTGCAGAGCCACGCCCGAACTCTCGAGCCGCGGCCCGAGCCGGTAGCGCAGCGTGGCGAGCAGCAGCAGCAGGTCGTCCTCGAGCGGCTCCATCGAATCGATGGTGAGCTTGAGGTCGTCCAGGCAGCTCTGGAGCATTTGCGAGACCTTGTCGTCGCTCATGCTGCCGCCTTCCACGGAGCGGATGGCGCTGATCAGCGAGGAGCCCAGCCCGTCGTGCATGTCCTGCATGAGGCGCTGGCGCTCGTCGCTGATGGTCTGCTTCTTCTCGACCTCGCGCAGCCGCCGGTGGCTGAGCTCGAGCTCGGCTTCGCGCGCCGCAAGGCGCTGGGCCAGGCTGGCGTTGACCCGCTCGACCTCGGCAATGGCATTGACGTAGCGCCGGTACAGCAGCACCCCGAACACGCTGAACGTGACGGCATTGGTGTAGGCGCCCAGGTACCAGCCCTCGGGACTCACGAAGTTGTTCTGCAGCAGCCAGTCGGACACGCCCAGCAGCACGCACAAGCCGATGCCCACGGCCACCAGCCGCCCCTCGCCGGAGCGGCGCCAGGCGCTGATGCCGCCCACCAGCGCCACGGCGACCCCCATCAGCGCCGCGCCCAGGTAGATCAGCGGCGTGACCTGCGGCGTGTTCCTCAGGATCGCCAGGCCCGGCAGCGTCAACACGCCGGTCAGCACCGTCCACGCCACCACCGCGCCGGTGAACCAACGGAGCGGACGGCCGTGCAGCTGGCGCAGCGCGAAGTGCACCACCGCCACCAGCCAGAACAGCGAGTTGACCGTGAGCCAGGCGAACCAGTCGTTGGCGACCGGGACGCCGACATAGAAGTGCAGGCTGCGCAGGAAGGAGGTGGTCGCGAGGTTGAAGAAGAGCAGGTAGCCGGTCTCGTGGCTGCGCCTGAACCACACGAACAGCGCGAACACGCCCACGGCCATGAAGGCCGCGCTGAGCATGGCCGGCAGCTCCTGCTGCAGCCACTGCCGCATGCGGTAGCGGGGCTCCAGCGCTTCGGCGGGCCCGAGCCACAGCGACGAAACCGCCACCTGCGCGCCGCGCGTGTGCTCCATCCGCACCAGGATCTCGTTCAACGGCGCGCCGTCGATCGTCTTGCCCAGCAGCACCCACAGCGGCGTGCGCGTGCTGTTCCACAGCGGGCCCTGCACCTGCGCGCGGTGGACCAGCCGTCCATTGGCATACACCGCAATGGTGCCGTCGGTCTTGATGCGCGCGCCATAGAGCGCGAGCGGCGCCGTCGTGAGGGGCAGATTGCGCGTGGAAAGCCGCAGCCAGGTGATGCGGGTTGCATCCGTCGACGCGCTGCCATCGGCCTGGCGCAGCAAGGCGATGGGCAGCGCCAGCGGCAACTCGACCGGCTGCCAGGCGGGAGGCAGGGCCTCGCTGTCCACGGCAAGCGGCAGTGCGCGGAAGCCGGGTGCGTCTTCCACCTGCCAGTCGGCCTGCGTCAGGTGCAGCGCCGCGTTGGGCTGCGCGGCGCCGGTCGTGCCGAAAAAGGCGGCCATGGCGACCAGCAGTGCGATGGAAACCACGAGCACCCCGTTCGCCCAGAACGAGGCAAGACGGTATCTGGCGAAGTGCTCGAGCAGCCGCCGCGCAGATCCGAGGCTCATCGGCGTGCGGCCTGCCCGCTCCGGTTCAGGAAAAAACAGCCGGGAACAGGTGCGTTCCCGGCAAGCCGCGCGGCTGAAGCAGCGATGGAACGGCTTCAGCCACGGTGCTGCGATTCAGCTCAGAACGGAATGTCGTCGTCCATGTCGTCGAAGCCCGACGACGACTTGGCCGGAGCCTGGCGCGGTGCCGGCGCCGGAGCGCGCGGTGCCGCGGCTGGTGCACGGGGGGCGTAGCCGCCGCCACCACCACCGCCGCCTTGCGAGTAACCGCCGCCCTGCGAATAGCCGCCGTCGTCCTCGGGACCGCCCGAGGGGCCGCCCTGGCCCTGGCGGCTGCCGAGCATCTGCATCTGGTCGGCACGGATTTCGGTGGTGTATTTTTCGATGCCGTCCTTGTCGGTCCACTTGCGCGTGCGCAGGCTGCCTTCGACGTACACCTGCGAGCCCTTGCGCAGGTACTGGCCGGCAATTTCGGCCAGGCGACCGTTGAAGACGATGCGGTGCCATTCAGTGGCTTCGCGCATTTCGCCGCTTTGCTTGTCTTTCCAGCGATCGGTGGTGGCCACGGTGACATTTGCGACCTGGTCGCCGCTCGGGAAGGTACGCATTTCGGGGTCGCGCCCCAGGTTGCCGACGACGATGACTTTGTTGACCGATGCCATATGCACTGCCCCTGATAAGTGGATGAAGGAGAAGGTTGAAAGGAACCCTCGATTGTGCCCCAAGGCGGCCGGCCGCAGCCCCGGCCGATGCCAGAATGCGTCTTCGGCATGAACAGAGAACCAGACTTCTTCGAGCATCTGCGCACCGAGCTGCGGGGCGGCCGCGTCTGGCTCGACCGGGCGATCGTGCTCGGCTATGCGATTGCGGCAGGGCTCTTCGTCGTGGGTTTCACGTACGCGAGCGACTGGGCCTTCGGCCGCTTCCATCGCCTCTATGCGGCCCATCCCTGGGCGGTGCTGCTGGCGACCCCGCTCGTCACGGCGGGCATCGTGTGGTTCACGCTGCGCTTCTTCCCCGGCGCGGGCGGCTCGGGCATTCCGCAGATCAAGGCGGCGCTGCATCCTGCGCTTCCCGAGGAGCGGCGCTTCGCCTTCGCATCGCTGCGGCTGACGGTGGCGAAGATCGGGTTGGGCGCCGCGGGCTTCGCGGCCGGCCTGTCGATCGGCCGCGAAGGGCCCTCGGTGCAGGTCGCGGCCGGCGTGATGCAGCACGCGCGGCGCTGGCTCTCGCCCAACACCGCCATCGACGAGCGCGCGCTGCTGGTGGCCGGCGGGGCCGCCGGCATCGCGGCGGCCTTCAATGCGCCGCTGGCAGGCGTGGTTTTCGCCATCGAGGAACTCTCGGGCCGGCTGGAGGCACGTTCGAGCGGACTCATCATCACGGCCATCGTGCTGGCGGGCCTGGTGGCGGTGTCGGCCTTCGGCAATACCAGCTATTTCGGCGTGATCCGCGTGCCCCGGCTCGGCTGGGATGCCCTCGGCCCGGGCCTGCTGGCCACCTTGCTGAGCGGCGGGGCCGGCGGGCTGTTCGCGCGGCTGCTGACCGCTTCGCTGACCGGCGCGCCCGGGCGCCTGAACCGCTGGCGCGCACGTTTTCCGGTGCGCTTCGCGGCCGCCGGCGGATTGGCCGTGGCGCTCATCGGGCTGGCGACGGGCGGCGTCACCTTCGGCGCGGGCTCGGAGGCGGTCAAGCAGATGCTGCAGGGCCATGACGAACTGACGCCGCTCTACACGGTGCTCAAGTTCGTCGCCACCTGGCTCACCGCCTGGTGCGGCGTGCCGGGCGGCATCTTCGCGCCGTCGCTGTCGATCGGTGCGGGCATCGGCGACGCGGTGGCCCGCCTCGCCAGCAGCGACCTGGGCCCGGCGCTCATCGCCATGGGCATGGCGGGCTTCCTGGCCGCAGTGACACAGGCGCCGCTCACCGCCTTCATCATCGTGATGGAAATGGTCGACGGCCATTCGATGGTGCTGAGCCTGATGGCCGCCGCGATGCTGGCCAGCCTGGTCTCCCGGATGATCAGCCGTCCGCTGTACGACACGCTGGCCGAGTACATGGTGGGCCGCGCGATCAGCAGCGGAGGCGGCACCGAAGCGGTGCACCCGGCGCCGGCAGAGACCCCGAAGTCCGAACCGCCGGTTCCCTCTCCCTCGCCATGAAATCGTCGGCGGTCTATCATGTCCGGTTGCCCTCGGACGATCGCCCCCTTGAATTCCAAAGCCATTGAATACGCCGACGACGACGCGCAGCGCGCACGCGACGCGGAACTCGAACGCGACACCTACCTCGGCGCGGTGCTCGCGCAGCAGCGCATCAGCATCCGCGGTGCGCGCACCCACAACCTGAAGAACGTCGACCTCGACATCCCGCGCAACAAGCTGGTGGTGATCACCGGCCTGTCGGGCTCGGGCAAGTCGAGCCTGGCCTTCGACACGCTGTACGCCGAAGGCCAGCGGCGCTACGTGGAAAGCCTCTCGGCCTATGCGCGGCAGTTCCTGCAGCTCATGGACAAGCCCGACGTCGACGTGATCGAGGGCCTGTCGCCCGCCATCAGCATCGAGCAGAAGGCCACCAGCCACAACCCGCGCTCCACCGTGGGCACGGTGACCGAGATCCACGACTACCTGCGCCTGCTCTATGCGCGCGCCGGCACGCCCTACTGCCCCGACCACCACCTGCCGCTGCAGGCGCAGACCGTCTCGCAGATGGTCGATGCCACGCTGGCCATTCCCGACGAGCCGCGGCTGATGATCCTCGCACCGGTGGCAAGAGAGAAGAAAGGCGAATTCCTCGAACTCTTCGCCGAGATGCAGGCCGCGGGCTACGTGCGCTTCCGCGTCGACGGGCAAACCTGCGAATACAACGACCTGCCCAAGCTCAAGAAGACCGAGAAGCACGACATCGACGTGGTGATCGACCGGCTGCGCGCGCGCCCCGACATGCAGCAGCGCCTGGCCGAGAGTTTCGAAGCCGCGCTGCGGCTGGCCGAAGGCCGCGCCATCGCGCTGGAGCTGGGCACCGAGGGGGCGCCCGACAAGGAGCACCTGTTCAACGCCAAGTTCGCCTGCCCGATCTGCCACTACTCGCTGTCGGAGCTGGAGCCGCGCCTCTTTTCGTTCAACTCGCCGGTGGGTGCCTGCCCCAGCTGCGACGGCCTCGGCCACCGCGAGGTGTTCGACCCGGCGCGCGTGGTGGCCTTTCCCTCACTCTCGCTCGCAAGCGGCGCCATCAAGGGCTGGGACCGCCGCAACGGCTACTACTTCAGCATGATCGAGAGCGTCGCGAAGCACTACAAGTTCGACGTCGACGCGCCCTTCGAATCCTTGCCGGCCTCGGTGCAGCAGGTGCTGCTGCACGGCTCGGCGGCCGAGGAGATCAAGTTCAACTACACCATGGAGTCGGGCAACTTCGCGGGCAAGAAGCTCACGAAGAAGCATCCCTTCGAAGGCATCATCCCGAACATGGCGCGGCGCTACCGCGAGACCGATTCGGTGATGGTGCGCGAAGACCTCGCGCGCTTTCGCAATCTGCAGCCGTGTCCCGACTGCGGCGGCTCGCGGCTGCGGCCCGAGGCGCGCAACGTGTTCCTGGTGGACGAATCGGCCCGCCCCGCGGACGGTGGCGAGCCGCCGCGCATGGCGATCTTCGAACTGAGCCACCTCACGCTGCGCGATTCGCTCGCCTGGTTCCAGAAGCTCAAGCTGCGCGGCGCCAAGGCCGACATCGCCGACAAGGTGGTGCGCGAGATCGGCCTGCGGCTGAAGTTCCTGAACGACGTGGGCCTCAACTACCTGAGCCTGGACCGCAGCGCCGAGACGCTTTCGGGCGGCGAGGCGCAGCGCATCCGGCTGGCCTCGCAGATCGGTTCGGGCCTGACGGGCGTGATGTACGTGCTCGACGAGCCCAGCATCGGCCTGCACCAGCGCGACAACGACCGGCTCATCGGCACGCTGAAGCACCTGCGCGACATCGGCAACAGCGTGATCGTGGTCGAGCATGACGAGGACATGATCCACGCGGCCGACCACGTGATCGACATGGGCCCGGGCGCGGGCGTGCACGGCGGGCGCGTGATGGCGCAGGGCAGCTACGCCCAGGTGGCGGCCAACCCCGATTCGCTGACCGGCCAATACCTTTCGGGCACGAAGAAGATCGAGGTGCCCAAGCGCCGCACCGCCTGGCTGCCGGTCGTGAAGAAGCCGGCCTTCAACGAAGGCAGGAAGGCCTCGCGCTTTCCGCCGAGCCCCGCGGCCGAGCGGCGTGCCGCGCGCGAAGCGGCGCACCTGGCCTCGCAGACCGACCTGCAGGAAATCCGCGTGGTCGGCGCCACCGGCAACAACCTGAAGAACGTGAGCGTGGCCTTCCCGGTCGGCCTCCTGACCTGCGTGACTGGCGTCTCGGGCTCGGGCAAGTCCACCCTCGTGAACGACACGCTCTACACGGCCGTGGCGCGCACGCTCTACCGCGCGCACGAAGAGCCGGCCGCGCACGAGTCGGTCGAGGGCATCGAGTATTTCGACAAGGTCATCAACGTCGACCAGAGTCCCATCGGCCGCACGCCGCGCAGCAACCCGGCCACCTACACGGGCCTGTTCACGCCGATCCGCGAGCTGATGGCCGAGACCAACACCGCGCGCGAACGCGGCTACGGCCCGGGCCGCTTCAGCTTCAACGTGGCGGGCGGGCGCTGCGAGGCCTGCCAGGGCGACGGCGTGGTGAAGGTCGAGATGCACTTCCTGCCCGACGTGTACGTGCCCTGCGAGGTCTGCCACGGCCAGCGCTACAACCGCGAGACGCTCGAGGTGCTCTACAAGGGCAAGAACATCGCGCAGATCCTCGAGATGACGGTGGAGACCGCGCACGAGTTCCTGAAGGCCGTGCCGACCATCGAGCGCAAGCTGCGCACGCTGCTGGACGTGGGCCTGTCCTACATCCAGCTCGGCCAGTCGGCCACCACGCTCTCGGGCGGCGAGGCGCAGCGCGTGAAGCTCGCGCTGGAGCTCAGCAAGCGCGACACCGGCCGCACGCTCTACATCCTCGACGAGCCGACCACCGGCCTGCACTTTGCCGACATCGAGCTGCTGCTCAAGGTGCTGCACCAGCTGCGCGACGCGGGCAACACCATCGTGGTGATCGAGCACAACCTGGACGTCATCAAGACGGCCGACTGGCTGATCGACATGGGCCCCGAGGGCGGCGCCGGCGGCGGCACGGTGGTGGGCGAAGGCACACCCGAAGACATCGCGGCCAACGAGGCGAGCCACACGGGGCGCTACCTCAAGCGGCTGCTGTAGCGGCGCCTGCTCCCGGCACGGATGCGCGGGCCGCGCCACAATCGCGGCCCATGCCTTCCTTCACGCCGCGCCAGTTCGTCCTGCTCGTTCTCCTCACGCTTGCCTGGGGCCTCAACTGGCCCGTGATGAAGCTCGGCGTGGCGGACTATCCGCCGCTGACCTTCCGCGCGATATCGATCTGGCTCGGCGTGCCTGTGCTGGGGCTCGCGCTGGTGTGGATGAAGGTGCCGTTCCGCGTGCCGCGCAGCGCCTGGCCCGAACTGGTGCGGCTGGGCGCCACCAACATGTTCATCTGGCACGCCTGCATCATCCTGGCGGTGAAGGCGCTGTCGGGCGGACGCGCCGCGATCCTGGGCTACACGATGCCGGTGTTCTCCGCGGTGATCGGCGCGCTGCTGTTCTCGGCCGTGCTCACGCGGCGCTCATGGCTCGGCGTGGGCGCCTGCGCGATCGGCGTGGGGCTCCTGCTGTGGCACTAGCTCACCGACCTCGCGGGCCGGCCCGGCTACGTGGCGCTCGCACTGGTGGCGGCCGCGACCTGGGCGCTGGGCACGCAGCTGCTGCGCCACTCGCGCATCGGGCTGGCGACGCTCACGCTGTCGTTCTGGATGACGGCCATGACGGCCGTGGTGATGACGGTGCTGTCGCTGCTGTTCGAGCGCGGCCCATGGCGCTGGCCCGGCCCCGTGACCTGGGGCTCGATCGCCTACAACGCGGTGCTGATCTTCGGCTTCGCGCACGCGGCCTGGTTCTACCTGGCACGCGGCCTGCCGCCGGTGGCTTCGACCCTGAGCGTGATGTTCATCCCCGTGCTGGGCGTTTTCAGCGGCGCGGTGTGGCTTGGCGAAGTGGTGCACTGGCAGGACTGGGTCGCCGTCGCGCTGATGGTGGTGGCCATTGCCTCGGTGCTCTGGCCCTCGCGCAGCGCCGCCAAGGCCTGAGGAAAAATCAGGTGGTCGTCTGCACGTGCAGGCGGCTGGTCTTGCAGCGGTGCAGCGCACGGTAGTGCTCCAGCGGCCGGCCGTTGGCGCCGTAGGCGATCGACTCGATGCGCAGCAGCGGCTCGGGCTGCGGCAGGTCGAGCAGCCTGCAGGTTTCGGCGTCGGGCAGCACCGCATCGATCCAGCGCTCGGCGCGCACCAGGCGCAGCCCGTACTGCCGGCGCAGCACGTCATAGAGCGAGCGGTCTTCCAGCCGCGCGCGGTGCAGGCCGGGCGCCAGGTCCGCCGGCACCGCGGTCTCGACCAAGAGGCGCAGCTCGCCATCCACGCTGCGCAGGCGCTTGAGGGCCACCACCTGGGTGTCGTCGGCCAGGCCCAGCGATGCGGCTTCATGCTCGGTGGGTGCGCGCAGTTCCTGCGCGAGGATCTGCGTGCGCACCGAGCGGCCCTTGCGCTCCATCTCGTCGGAGAAGCCGAGCACGGTGGAAACAAAATCCTCGTCGCGCTCGCGCGCCGACACGAAGGCGCCGCGGCCCTTGATCTTGTAGATGAGGTTGTTGCGCACGAGGTCGGCCAAGGCCTCGCGCACCACGATGCGCGAGATGCCGAACTGCTCGCCGAGCTCCGCCTCCGAAGGCAGCTTGGCGCCGATGGGCAGCACGCCCTGCAGGATCTGCAAGCGGATGGCGTCGCGGAACTGCGCCCACAGCGGCGATTCGGAATTGCGGTCGAGCACGGTCGACATGTCGTTGGGACTGTTCACTTTTAGGCTTGGCCGAGGACTGAGCTGGCCATCAATGATGCATCGAAAGAAGGCGCCTCGCCGGCGGCCACGGCATGCAGGCGCACGTTGTGCCGCTCGCGCAGCGCGGTGGCGCAGGCGCACAGCTCGTTGTGGGCGTGGATGGCGTCCCAGCCCAGCGCCTCGGCCGCCACGCCCGCGATCTGGGCGAGCGCGGCATCGGTGACGAGGCCGCGAATGGCCAGCAGCGTGCGTCGGATGACGAGGTCGTCGAGGTGCACCACGCCGGTTTCGAGGCACAGGTAGGAAAGCTCGGCGGCCGAGTAGTCCGGCGCATGCAGCAGCGGCTGGTCGCCCGAGGCCGCCAGGCGCTGCGCGAGCGGCAGCGCCTTCGAGCCATAGCGGCCGAGCAGGGTCAGCGCGCGGGCGCGGCCGATGCCGCAGGCGGCCATCATCTTTTCGACGAAGCGATCGGCCGCCGGCCCATCGGCCGGCAGTTCCGCGCCGCCGCCAATGGGCAGCAGCTGGGTCGAGGCGGTGCGCGAGCGGCCGAGCAGCTGCAGCACTTCGTCGGTGGCCTCCTCGGCCAGCGAGCGGAAAGTGGTCCACTTGCCGCCGACCAGGCCGACGATGGCGATGTCGCGCGTCGCGTTCGGCGGATCCACCACCACCGAATGGTCGCGCGAGATCTGCCCCGGCTTGTCGGCCTCGGAGCGCGCGAGCGGCCGCACGCCGACATAGGTGTAGACCACGTCGCCGCGCCCGAAGGCCATGTTCGGGAAGACCTCGCGCAGCACGTCGATCAGGTAGTCGACCTCGGCCGGCTCGGTGACGATCTGGTCCGGGTCTTCGACCGGGATGTCGGTGGAGCCCACCAGCACCCGGTCGAGGAAGGGATAGACGATGCACACGCGCCCGTCGACCGCCTCGAAGTAGGCCATGCGGCCGTCGAGCGCATCGCGCAGCGCGGGATGGTCGAGCACGAGGTGCGAGCCCTTGGTGCCCATCACGCGCGGGCCGGCACCGCCGAGCACGGCCGCGCTGCGGTCGAGCCAGGCGCCGGTGGCATTCACCACGCTGTCGGCGGTCACGCGCACGAGTGCGCCGGTGATCTCGTCGCGCAAGGTGAGGATGTTGCCCGCGCAGCCCATCACACGGCAGTAGTTGGCGGCCGCGGAGCGCGGCTGGTCGCGGCAGGCATCGGCTATGAGTTCGAGGATGAGCCATTCGGGATGGCTGATCCAGGCATCGAAGAAGGTCGCGGTCCAGCGGATGGCCGCGCGGAACAGGCCGCGGTCGGCCGGCGGCACGCGGCTGATGCGATGCCCCGGCATCACGCGCTGGCGGCGTCCCAAAAGGTCGTAGAGCCGCAGGCCCAGCGCCACGGCCAGCAGGCCGCGCGTGCGCTGCGGCGGCGTGCGGCCGAAGAACTTGAGCGCGCTGCTCATCAGCCCGCCGAAGAAGCTCGCGAGCGGCACCACCGTCTTGAGCGGCTGCACCAGGTGCGGCGCATTGCGCAGCAGCAGGTTGCGCTCGCGCGTGGCTTCGGCCACCAGCGAGAAGCTGCCGTTTTCCAGGTAGCGCAGGCCGCCGTGGATCATGCGCGAGGGCGCGCTGCTGGCGCCGGCGCCGAAGTCGCCCTTGTCGACGATCAGGCAGTCGACGCGCTGCAGCGAAAGGTCGCGGAACACGCCCACGCCGTTGATGCCGGCGCCCACGATCACGGTGGAGAAATGGCGGCCTGCCAGCGAGGCCGGGCGCACGAAGGGAAGTTGCCAGGCGCTCATTCGGCACCGCCCGCGAGGTGGGTGAATACAGGTGACATGCTGTCGATCAGTTCGTTGAAGCCGGCGTTGAAATCCGCATGGGCGCGGGCCTGCCGCGCATCGGGCTCGATCACTTCGCAGGGCGCGAGCAGTGCGCTGCCCTGCGACGCGTCGTCCAGCCCCTGCGACATGGCGGCGTAGATCGCGGCGCCGCGTGCGCCGGTCTCGTCGTCGGCGCAGCGTTCGACGGGCCGCCCCAGGAAGGCCGCCAGCAGCCGCACGAGGCGGGCATCGCCCGCGCCGCCGCCGAGCACCGTCGTCTGGCCCACCGCGAGGCCGGCCGCGGCCAGGCGCGCCGTGTGCCGCGCATGCAGCGCCGCCACGGCATCGACCACGGCG
Organism: Variovorax sp. VRV01; assembly: GCF_014852545.1. Lineage (NCBI taxonomy): Bacteria > Pseudomonadati > Pseudomonadota > Betaproteobacteria > Burkholderiales > Comamonadaceae > Variovorax > Variovorax sp. VRV01. Next base: position 173,822 of record NZ_JACVBS010000005.1, on the reverse strand, counting down.
CGCGCCATGTCGGCGCGCGTGTGGTGGCTCTTGAGGCCCACGAAGCCGGCCGTCACGCCGCCGCCGCCATTGACGAAGGGCAGGAAGCGCAGGCCGTTGGCGCCCAGCGGCACCGCCATGGCCAGGTCGACCACCGCGCGCGCATCGGGCAGTGCGAGCGCGCCGGCCAGCCAGGCGATGTTGGCCATCGAAGACGGGCTGTTCTCCATGTAGAGCCGCTTGTTGCTGCGGCCGAAATTCACGATGGCTGCAACGGCAGGCTTGGGCGCCATCACCGGGCCGATGACCGCATTCACGCACCAGGTGCCGAATACCGACACTGCGCGGCCGCGCCCTTCCGCGCGGATCGCCGTCATCGAGGCCAGCAGGTCGATGGCGCCCATTGCCACCGGAATGCCCGCGGGCAGGCCGCACAGCGCGGCCTCCGCGGGCAGGAGCTTTCCGATCATGGTGCCGCTCGGCACGATGGGGCCGAAGGCGCGCGCACCGAGCTCCGCGATGCCCGAGGCCTCGAAAGCCGCGCGCGACCAGCTGCCGGTGGCAAGCGACACCAGGCCGGCGGTGCTCGCATCGCTGGCGTCGGTGGCGATCTGGCCGGTCAGCAGAAAGCCGAGGTAGTCCTTGGCGAACAGCAGGCGGTGCAGTTCGCCGCGCTGCACCGCATCCGCGCCCAGCAGCTCGGCCGCGATCACCGTGGGCTGCCCGGGCCAGGGGCTGCAGCCCACGTCCTCGAACAACTGCGCGCCGCGGCTTGCGGCCAGGGCGCGCGCCCGGGCATCGGCGCGCTGGTCGGTGGAGGCGACGGCGCGTCCACCCACGAGCTGGTTGCCGGCATCGAGCGCATAGAGGCCGGCGCCGTGGCCGGTGCAGGCCATGGCACGGACCTCGGCCGCGCGCGGGCCGAGCTGGCGGGCCACGTCCTGCAGCACGCGGGTCAGCGCAGCGCGGATCGCTGGCGCGCCCACCTCGCAGCCTCCGCCGGGCAGCCGGTCGTGCGGCAGGGACATGCGGGACAAGGCGACGGTGCGGCCGCTCGCGGCTTCGAGGGCCAGCGCCTTCAGGCTGCTCGAGCCCATGTCGACGCCGATCAGTATATTTGGCTTCATGTCATAACAGCTTCGGCGAGTTGAAAGCCACTTGCCAGTAGCGTTTCCCCTAGTTATCGCGGCAAACAACCCGCGATTACATTCTACCTGTCATAACAACTGTCGTGACAATGAGGTCCGAAGATCTGCTCGCAAAAGCAGGTCGCAAGCTCTGCCAGTCAACGCGAGGAGACAAAGAATGAGGCGAAATTTCCTGAAGTCCGCTGCGGCCGCCGGTATCGGCCTGGCCGGCGCCAGCGCATTTGCGCAGTCCACCCCCACGGCCGCCGCCACCGGATTGCGCGGCAACGCCAGCGACGTCTACGTGATGAACGTGATGGTGTCGGGCGTCGAATACTGGTTTCCGGTCTACGAAATGATGAAGCAGCTCGGCCGCACGCTGGGCGTGCGCACGCGCTACACCGGCACGCCCGAGTACGACGTCAACAAGCAGCTGGCCTCGTTCGAGCAGGAGCTGGCGCGCAAGCCCGCGGGCATCCTGCTGCACCCGATGAACCCCGATCCGTTCATCGAGCCGATCAACCGCGCGGTGGCCATGGGCATCCCGGTCGTGACCTTTGCGGCCGACTCGCCCAACTCCAAGCGCGCCTCCTTCGTCACTTCGGACAACGACCGCGAGGGCACGCAGGCGGCCGACGCGATTGCCGCGGCGCTGGGCGGCAAGGGCGAATACGCGGTGCTCGAGAACCCCGGCCAGGACAACCACGACCGCCGCATCGCGGCCTTCGTCAACCGCATGAAGACCAAGCATGCGGGCATGAAGCTGGTCGGCCGCGCCGCCAGCAACCAGGACCCGAGCAAGGCCTACCAGGCGGTGCTGAGCCTCGCGCAGGCCAACCCGAACCTGGGTGCGCTGTTCATGCCCGAGGCCAACTCGGCCCTGGGCGCCGCGCAGGCCAAGATCGAGTCGAAGAAGAACATCCGCGTGATGTGCTGCGACGTGAACGCCAAGATCCTCGACATGATCAAGGCCGGCGACGTGTTCGGCGCCATCAACCCCAACCAGGGCATGCAGGGCTACATGGGCATGATGATGCTGTTCCTGGCCAGGAACCCGCAGCTCATCGATCCGATGAACGACGCCAAGCGCAACGGCACCAATCCGATGTCGGTGCCGTTCCTGGACAACGGCCTGTCGGTGGTCAGCAAGGCCAACGCCGACGACTTCTACTGGGACAAGTACCTCGCGCGCCGCGGCACCAAGGGAATCGGCGAGTGAGCGCTGTGGGCTCTTCTTCATTGCTCGAATTGCGCGGCATCAGCAAGCGCTTCGGCGCTTCGCGCGCGCTCTCGGGCGTGGATTTCTCGCTCTCGGCGGGCGAGATCCACGCGCTGTGCGGCGAGAACGGCGCGGGCAAGTCGACGCTGATGAACATCATCGACGGCATCCACCGCCCCGACGAAGGCGACATCCTGCTGAACGGCGAGAAGGTGGTCATCGACGGCCCGGCGCACGCCATGCGCCTGGGCATCGGCCTGGTGCACCAGGAGATCGCGCTGTGCGCCGACGCCACCGTGGCCGAAAACATCTTCATGCCGGAGATCAACGCCGGCCGGCAGGCCTGGATGAACTACGCCAGCCTGAACGCGCGCGCCGCCCGGGTGCTGGCGCGGCTCGGGCAGGACATCGATCCCGCCGCGCCCGTGCGCGAGCTGAGCATTTCGAGCCAGCAGCTGGTGGAGATTGCCAAGGCGCTCACGCTCGACTGCAAGGTGCTGATCCTCGACGAGCCCACGGCCGCGCTGACCGACAACGAGTCGGCCGCGCTCTTTCGCGTGCTGCACGACCTGAAGGCGCAGGGCATCGGCATCATCTACATCAGCCACCGCATGGCTGAAATATTCACGCACTGCGACCGCGTCACCGTGCTGCGCGACGGGCGCAACGTGCACAGCGGCCCGCTGGCCGGCCTGAGCGCGGACGAGCTGGTGCGCCGCATGGTCGGGCGCGAGCTCGGCAACTACTACCCGCCCAAGCAAGAGACCACGGAATCGTCCGAGCCCGTGCTCGAGGCGGTTGGCATCGCCGACGGCGAGCGCGTGCACGGCATCTCGTTTGCGCTCCAGCGCGGCGAGATCCTCGGCATTGCCGGACTCATGGGCGCCGGCCGCAGCGAACTGGCCGAGACGCTGTGCGGCCTGCGCGCCGCCACGCAAGGCACGGTGCGCCTGCGCGGCAAGACGCTTTCCATCCGCAAGTACAGCGATGCGCTGCGCGAAGGCATTGCCTACCTCAGCGAAGACCGCAAGGCGGCGGGTGTTTTTCTCGACCTGCCGATCGCACAGAACATCTCGTCGATGGCGCTGCGGCGCGTGAGCTCCGGCTGGGGCCTCTTGCAGCGCTCGGCCGAACACCGCCTGGCCCGCGAGCTGGGCGCCAGGCTCAAGCTCAAGTCGGACGGCGTGGCCATCGAAGTGTCCAGCCTGTCGGGCGGCAACCAGCAGAAGGTGGCGATTGCCAAGCTGCTGGCCACCAACCCGTCGGTGCTGCTGATGGACGAGCCCACGCGCGGCGTGGACGTGGGCGCCAAGTCGGAGATCCACCACATCCTGCGCGAGCTCGCGGACCAGGGCGTGGGCGTGATCGTGATCTCCTCGGAGCTGCCCGAGATCATCGGCCTGTGCGACCGGGCCCTGGTGATCCGCGACGGCCGGCTGGCCGGCGAATTGAATTCCAACGAAATGACGGAGGAGGCCCTCTTGCGGCTCGCCTCCGGACTCTGCGAACAGGAGATGGCATGAACTACCCGGCACAACTCGATGCGGGCCTGGCACCGCGCCCATCGGGAGGCGGCCCCGTGAAGCCCGCCAACAAGTTCACGAGCATGCGCGAGATGGGCCTGCTGCTGATCATTGCGGTGATGTGCGTGGCGATGAGCTTCGCGTCGCCCTACTTCCTCACCTGGGACAACGTGCGCGCCATGCTCCTGTCCTTCTCGATCGAAGGCATCGTGGTGGTGGGCATGACGATCCTGCTGATCGTCGGCGGCATCGACCTGTCGGTGGGCTCGGTGGTGTGCTTCGCGATGGTGGTCACGGGCAAGCTTTTCCTGATAGGCGTGGACCCCTGGATCGCGAGCCTGGTGGCCATCGGCGCGAGCGGGCTCGTCGGCGCCATGATCGGCGGCTGCGTCACGCGCATCGGGCTGAACCATTTCATCGCCTCGCTGGCCTTCATGGTGATCGTGCGCGGGCTGTGCCTGGCGCTCACGCAGGGCACGCCGCAGTCGCTGTTCTCGCTGCCGGCCGAGTTCAAGTTCATCGGGCAGGGCACGCTGTTCGGCATTCCGGCCGTGATCCTGATCTTCGTGGCGATCGTGGTCGTGAGCGACTTCGTGCTGCGCCGCTCGACCTTGCTGCGGCGCGTGTTCTACACCGGCAGCAACGAGAAGGCCGCGCTGTACTCGGGCATCCGCGTGGGCCGGGTGAAGTTCTGGGTCACGGTGCTGTGCTCCGCATCGGCGGGCCTGGCCGGCGTGATCTACACGGCCCGCTTCGGCGCCGCCACGCCCACCTTCGGCGTGGGCATGGAGCTCAACGTGATTGCCGCCGCGGTGATCGGCGGCGCGAGCCTCAAGGGCGGCTCCGGCACCGTGCTGGGCGCGGTGCTGGGCCTCGCGCTGCTGTCGGTGGTGACCAGCTCGCTGATCCTGCTCGACGTCTCGCCCTACTGGCAGGACGTGATCAAGGGCCTGATCCTGCTCGCCGCCGTGACCATCGACCACCTCCTGAACACGAGAAAGACGACGCGATGAAGACGATGACGATGAAGAAGACGACGCTGGGCCCCTCGGGCATCGAATGCTCGGCCATCGGCCTGGGCACCTGGGCGATGGGCGGATGGATGTGGGGCGGCGGCGACAACGCGGCGGCCGTGGTGGCGATCCAGGCCTCGCTGGATGCGGGCGTGAACCTGATCGACACCGCGCCGGCCTACGGCCTGGGGCGTTCCGAAAGCATCGTGGGCACCGCCCTCAAGGGCCGCCGCCACGAGGCCGTGATCGCGACCAAGTGCGGACTGGTGTGGCACACGCAAAAGGGCACGCACTTCTTCGAGGAAGATGGGCATCCGGTGTACCGCTACCTCGGCCGCGAGTCGATCTTCCATGAATGCGAAGAGAGCCTGAAGCGCCTGCAGACCGACTACATCGACCTCTACATCACGCACTGGCAGGACGGCACCACGCCCGTGGCCGAGACCATGGACGCGCTGCTGGCGCTCAAGAAGCAGGGAAAGATCCGCGCCATCGGCGTGAGCAACGTGAGCCCCGAGACGCTGGCCGAATACCTGCGCCACGGCCCGGTCGATGCGGCGCAGGAGCGCTACAGCCTGATCGACCGCGAGATCGAGCAGACGCTCGCGCCCCTGTGCAGCGAGCACAGCGTGGCGGTGCTGGGCTACTCGTCGCTGGCGCTCGGGCTGCTCGCGGGGCCGATCGATCCGGCCCGCGAGTTCAAGGGCGACGACCAGCGCGCGAGCAACCCGCGCTTCAGCGAAGCCAACCGCGCGAAGCTCAAAGCCTTCTTCGAGGCGCTCGATCCACTGCGCGAACAGTTGGGCTGCTCGTTCGGCCAGATGATGATCGCGTGGACCATCGCGCGCGGCACCGTGGCGGTCGCGCTGTGCGGCGCGCGCGTGCGCCAGCAGGCCATCGAGAACGCGGGCGCCGGCGCGGTCGAACTGGGCGACGACGCGCTGCGGCTGATCGACGCCGCGGCCAAGCGCCACCTGGGCGCGCTCGCCTGAGCTTCACTTCCCCTTTTTCCATCCCCAACAAGGAGTTCTTTCCCATGTCGAAAGACAAGACAGCGCGGCTCAACCGCTTGCTCACCAACGGCCGCTGCCTGGACATCGCGCTGGACCACGGCGTGTGCAACGAACCTTCCTTCCTCGATGGCCTGGAAGACATGCCCCAGGTCATGGACAAGCTCCTGGCCGCCGGCCCCGATGCGATCCAGCTCAACTACGGCCAGTCCGACCTGCTGCAGGACCGCCCGGGCCGCAACAAGCCCGCGCTGGTGATGCGCATCGACATGGGCAATCCCTACAACGCCACACTGCATCGCGTGATGTGGGCCCAGCTCCAGAACGAGCACGACCCGGTGCTGCCCGCCGTACAGCGCGACGCGGCCTGCGTGGTGGTCAACCTCTTCATGCTGCCCAACGAGCCCGACCTGTTCCGCCAGTGCGTACAGAACATCGCGCGCGTGCGCGCCGACTGCGACCGCTATGGCATGCCGCTGATGATCGAGCCGCTGGTGATGCAGTCGCCCACGCCCGGCAGCCGCTACCAGGTCGACGGTGACGCAGAGAAGATCGTCACGCTGGTGCGCCTGGCGCGCGAGATGGGCGCCGACATCGTCAAGGCCGACCCGACCAGCGACCCGAAAGACTTTCACCGCGTGGTGCAGGCCGCGCGCTGCCCCGTGCTCGTGCGCGGCGGCGGGCGCGAAGACCTGCAGCAGGTGTTCGCGCGCTCTCGCGTGCTGCTGGACCAGGGTGCCGTCGGCATGGTGTATGGGCGCAACGTCTACCAGCACGCCAACCCTTCCGCGGTGGTGAGTGCGCTGATGGCCATGATCCACCGCGGCGCGAGCGCCGAGGCGGCCTGGGCGCTCTACGAATCGGGCGGCGCGAAGTAAGACAAAGAACGAGCGCCGGCGCAGAACCAAGAAGAAATCAGCACGGCAGGCGATGCACCCGTCGCCAGCCGGGGTGCGTCCTGCGCGCGCACTGGAGAGGGATCGAGCAAATGGGTTGCCCTGCGAATTTCCAACAACCTGGAGGCGACGATGAAGATCCGGTATTTCCTGATGGCGTTCCTGGCCCCGCTCGTCACATTGCTGACGCATGCGGCCATCACCGGGGTCAGCCCGATGACCACCCTTGGCAACATGGCGGCAGCGGTTTCCGAAGCCGTCGCCGACCCGCTCCCGCTGCAGGGGCCGGGCCTGGGCAACCTCACATACACATCGGCGGAACTGTTCAAGCCGGTGTCGATGATCACGAGCGCGGCGCATCCGCTCGACCCGGCGCACAGCGACGCCTACGAATCGCGCGAGGTGCCCGCCACCTACCCGGGCCGCAAGGACTACGGCATGAACGCGGGCATCATGATCAACGGCTACTTCCTGACCTCCTTCGCGCCGGACAGCGGCCTGGGCCCGGGCGGCTTCCTGCTGTACGACGTGTCGAACCCGCGCCAGATCCAGCTGGTCAAGAAGATCTACGAACCCGAGGGCCGCACCAAGGAGTTCCGCGAGACGCACTCCTTCGGCACCGCGAAGATCGGCGGCAAGACCTACGTGGTTCTGCCCAGCATCAACGGGGTCGAATTCTGGGACTTCACCGACATCAACGACATCCAGCAGGTGAAGAAGCTGGCGCTGCCCGGCGTCAACGCCGGCGACTACGAGAACGTCGCCTGGCAGCTCTGGTGGCAGGCACCCTACCTGTACGTGGCCTCGGCGGGCCGCGGCATCTTCATCGTCGATGCCAGGGACCCCGCGAACGCCGTGGTTGCGAACCGCGGCGCCGGCAAGCCCAACCCGGTGCCCACGGGCGAACTCGGCAACTTCCGGATCGGTCCGATCTTCACCATGGGCAACCACATGGTGCTGACCGCGATGGAAAGCAACGGCGGATTCGCGAGCCTGGACATCTCCGACCCGCTCAACCCCAAGGTGCTCGATTCCATCGTGGGCACCACGCCGTTCTACTACGCCACCTGCTTCGACGGCAGGAACCTGCACGTCTCGACGCGCGGCAGCGGCGCCAAAATGTACAGCTATGACCTGGGCGACCGCTCGCGCTTCGTGGCCGAGGACAACCGGCTGGTCATCGACGAGCAGCTGTACTGCGCCACGCAGGACAACTACGTGATCCAGGGCGCGCAAACGCGCATCCACAAGGTCGACGTGAGCAATCCGCTCAACCACGTGGAGGTGGGCCGCGGCAGCATCCTGCGTGAGGACGATCCGAACTTCTCGCATTCGGACAACGGCCAGGTCGCGATGTTCGGCAACCTCGTCTTCGTGGGCAACGACCACGGCTCGGGCAGCGGCTTCGTCGTGCATGCGGTGGACCCCGACACCACCCGGCCCGAAGTGAAACAGGTCTCGCCGGCCAACGGCGCGAAGCAGCAGGCGCTGACCTCGCGCATCGGCCTGGGCATGACCGACAACATCCGGCCCGAGAGCGTCAACGCCAACACCTTCATCGTGCGCCCGGTGGGCGGCAACACGCTCGCGGGCACCTACAGCGTGCAGCTGGGCATCATCAACTTCCATCCCGAGCAGCCGCTGTCGCCGGGCACCAGCTATGAAGTGTTCCTGCCGGCCAACGGCGTCAAGGACTATGCGGGCAACGCCATCGGCGCGGACTACAAGTCGACCTTCAACACCGGCAATGCGACCGACATCAACCTGCAGCACTACTGGACGCTGGCGGGCAACCTCTCGGACTCCATCGGCAGCAACAACGGCACGCCGGTGTCGGGCGACGCGTTCGAGAGCATCGGCATGAACTTCGCGAACCGCACCGCCGGCGTGCCGCTGAAGAACGACTCCGTGGCCACCGTGCTCGGCGGCACCGCGTCGCTGAGCTTCTACATGAAGACCACGCAGGCGGGCGGCGCGAACTCATGGACCGCGCCCGGCATCTTCGGGCGCGACCAGGCCGGCGGCGCCGACGACGTGTTCTGGGGCTGGATCGACGGCAACGGGCGCATCAAGCTGTCGGTCGGCAATGACGCCGGCACCGCCTCCGGCGCGGCGGTGAACGACGGCAACTGGCACCACGTGGTGTTGACGCGCGACGCGGCCTCCGGCGCGCAGGCGGTCTACGTCGACGGCGTGAAGACCACTTCCACCGGGCTCACGGGTACCAAGGGCCTCGCGAACAAGTTCCAGGTGCTGGGCCAGATCCAGGGCAACGCCGACCTGTTCAAGGGCACGCTGGCGGAAGTGCGCGTGTACAGCCGCGTGCTCACCGACGGCGAGGTGGCGACGCTGCGCGGCCAGGCCATCATCGGTGACCCGGGCATCGGCGGCGGACCGAAGATCGTCAACGGCCAGCTGGTGTTCAACCCGGCCACGCTCGGCAGCAGCGGCGCGCAGTTCCGCTGGAACTTCGGCGACGGCACGCAGACCGCCTATTCGACCCAGCCGAACTACACATACACCTATACCCGCCCCGGCCACTACACGGTGACGCTGACGGTAAAGGACGCGAGCGGCCGCGAGACCTTCTACACCTACAACCTCACGGTGATCATGCCGGTCACCGCGCGGGCGCCCACGCACACCACCAACATCGCGGGCGATGCGAATTCGGTCTATTCACTCAACCCCGACAGCGGCACGGTCGCCGCCATCGACGCGCAGACCCTGGCCAAGCGCTGGGAAGTGCGCGTGGGCGACGAGCCGAAGACGCTGGCCGTGGGCCCCGACGGGCGCATCTGGGTCACTGTGCAGGGCGAGGACAAGCTGGTGGCGCTCAGCGCGGCCGATGGCAGCCTCTCGGCCGCCGTGCCGCTGGCCTACGGCAGCGGCCCCTACGGCGTGGCCTTCACGCCTGACGGCGCGAAGGGCCTCTTGACGCTGGAGAGCAAGTCGGTGCTGATGAGTTTCGACCCGAGCAACGGCGCCACCACCGGCGCGGTCGCCCTCGAAGGCAACCTGCGCGGCATCGCCGTGAGCTCCGATGCGCAGGTGGCCTACGTCACGCGCTTCAAGTCGAAGATGACGGGAGGCCAGCTGCACAAGGTGAACCTGCAGAGCATGAGCGCGATGCCCGCGATCGCGCTGCCGGTGGACACCACCACGGTAGACACCGAGAGCCGCGCGCGCGGCGTGGCCAACTACCTGAGCCAGGTGGTGATCTCGCCCGACGGCAGGCGCGCGGTGCTGCCTTCGAAGAAGGACAACATCGTGCGCGGCCGCTTCCGCGACGGCGTGGACCTGACGCACGACCAGAGCGTGCGCTCCATCCTCTCGCAGGTCGACCTGCAGGCGGCCGCGGAAGTGTTCGACGAGCAGATCGACTTCGACGACCGCGCACCGGCGCGCGCGGCGCTGTTCTCTCCGCCCGGCGACTACCTCTTCGTGGCGCAGATGGAAGGCAACCGCGTCGCCATCGTCGACCCGTACAGCCGAACGGTGCGCGGCGAGATCAACGCGAGCAGCGCGCCCCACGGCCTGTACCTGGACGCGGCGCGCAAGCGGCTGTTCGTCAACAACTTCCTGGCGCGCTCGGTGTCGGTGCACGACGTGGCCCTGGTGCTGTCGTCGGAATCGGCGGCGGCGACCTTCCTGCAGAACGTGGCGACGGTGGCGCAGGAGCCGATGGCGGCCGCGGCCCTGCGCGGCAAGCAGGTGTTCTACAACGCCTCCGACCGGCGCATGAGCAAGGACAACTACATCTCCTGCGCGAGCTGCCATGCGGACGGCGGCGACGACGGCATGGTGTGGGACTTCACGCAGCGCGGCGAGGGGCTGCGGCGCACCATCAGCCTGCAGGGCCGGCGCGGCGCGGGCCACGGCAAGATGCACTGGACCGCCAACTTCGACGAGGTGCAGGACTTCGAGAACGACATCCGCAACGAGTTCGGCGGCACCGGCTTCCTCACCAATGCCGACTTCGCCGCCACGGCCGACCCCCTGGGTGCGCCCAAGGCCGGCAAGAGTGCGCAACTCGACGATCTCGCGGCCTACCTGAGTTCGCTGAACAAGTACATGCGCAGCCCGGCGCGTGCCAGCGACGGCAGCCTGAGTGTGGAGGCGGCGCGCGGCCAGACGGTGTTCAACACTGCGCAGTGCGCCACCTGCCACACCGGCGGCACCTTCCGCGACGGGCTGCGGCACGACGTGGGCACGATCCAGCTCTCGTCGGGCAAGGGCATGAACCAGCCGCTGGCGGGCGTGGGCTTCGACACGCCGACGCTCTCGGGCACCTGGAACACGACGGCCTTCTTCCACAACGGGCAGGCGGCCACCTTGCAGGACGTGCTGAACAGCGGCCATGGCAACGCATCGAGCTTGCCGTCAACGGACGTCGTGGCGCTGCGCGAATACGTGCGCTCGCAGGACACGTCCCCGGCGGTGGTCACGCGCCTGCGCTCGGACCTCAACCCGACGATGTGCGTGAACATCAAGGGCGGGTCGACCGCGAGCGGCACGGTGGCGGTACAGTGGCCCTGCGGCACTGCGAGCAACGAGAGGTTCACGGTGACTTCGATCACGGGCGGCTATGTGCAGCTGGTGGCCGAGCACAGCGGCCTGTGCCTGGCGCAGAACGGCACCGCGACGACCAATGCGCCGGTGGTGCAGCTGGCGTGCACGGTGGGCAACACGGCGCAGTGGAGCCTGGTCGGCGGCACGCTGCGCAACCGCGCCTCGGGCTCGTGCCTCGACGTGCCCAACGGCTCGACGGCGCAGGACACCGCGCTGATCACGTGGACCTGCAACGGCGGCAACAACCAGAACTGGACGCAATTGCCCTGACGCAACGGCGCTCCACTGAAAGCCGGCCGCCTCCCGCGGCCGGCTTTTTTTTCGTCCCGCCGATGACCTCCCACGTCATGGACCGCACGCACCCGCTCTGGGAAAGTACCTCCATCGATCAACCACAGGAGAAAACACCATGACCGGCTTCAACATCCTTCCCCTCGCAGTCGCCCTGCTCATCGGCGTGGCCGCGCTCGGCTCCTGCCTGGGCATCGGGCTGGTCGGCCAGAAGTTTCTCGAAAGCACCGCGCGCCAGCCCGAACTGGTCGACACGCTGCAGACCAAGTTCTTCCTGGTGGCGGGCGTAACCGACGGCGCGTTCATCATCGCCACCGGTATCGGCCTGTGGTTCGCAACGGCCAATCCCTTCGGCTGAAGCCGGCGAAAGGCCCCGGAAAACGGAGCCCGCGCACCAGGAAGCGGCACGGACCATTGGCACCATTCGTGCTAGCACCGTTGACAGCGAATTGTTTATGGTTAAAGTATTTAGCTATCAACGGTTCGGTGTCTTCGGTGCTGCATGGCGCAGCGCCGGGGCGTCGTTTCACCCTTCCTCTGCCGGAGAATCCATGAGCCACCCGTCCCCGAAGTCGCCCGCGCTGCTGCCGCGCACCCTGCTTTCGCTGCTGCTCTGCGGTGCAGCCCTTGGCGGCGCGGCATCGGCCATGGCCGCACCCGTGAAGGTGGGCCTCGCGCTCGACATCTCGGGCCCGTTCGCGGCCTTGGGCGCCGAGGCGCGCGACGGTTTCGCGCTCGGCATCAAGCAGCTGGGCGGCAAGCTCGGCGGACAGGACGTGGAGTTCGTGCAGGCCGACATGGCGGGCAGCCCCGACCAGGCCAAGCAGCTGGTCGACCGCATGATCCAGCGCGACAAGATCGACCTCTTCAGCGGCCCGATCGGCTCCAATGTGGCGCTGGCCGTGGGCCCGACGCTGTTCAACGCCAAGGTGCCGTACCTCTCGGCCAATGCCGGCCCGAGCCAGTTCGCGGGTGCCCAGTGCAATGCCTACTTCTTCGGCACGGCCTACCAGAACGACCAGTTCCACGAGGCCGCCGGCAAGTTCGCGCAGGACCGCGGCTTCAAGAAGACCGTGCTGATCGCCCCCAACTACCCGGCCGGCAAGGACGCGCTGGGCGGCTTCAAGCGCCAGTTCAAGGGCCAGGTGGCCGACGAGCTCTACACCAAGCTCGGCCAGATCGACTACGCGGCCGAACTCGCGCAGCTGCGCGCTGCCAAGCCCGACTCGATCTACTTCTTCCTGCCCGGCGCGATGGGCATCAACTTCATCAAGCAGTTCGTGGGCGCGGGCCTGTCGAAGGACATCACGCTCGTGACCAGCGGCTTCTCGGCCGACGAAGACGTGATCGGCGCAGTGGGCGAGCCGATGCTCGGCCTGTTCAATACCTCGCACTGGGCGCACGACCTCGACAACGCCGCCAACAAGGCCTTCGTGGCCGCGTTCCGCAAGGAATACAACGGCCGCTATCCGTCGGTGTATGCGGCGCAGGCCTATGACGCGATCCTGGCGATGGACGCCGCAGTCAAGCAAGCGGGCGGCAACGCGCAGAACCGCGAGGCCTTGGTGGCCGCGCTCAAGAGGGCCAACTACGCATCGACGCGCGGCAGCTTCAAGTACGCGAACAACCACTATCCGGTCGAGAACTTCTACCTGCGCGTGATCGGCAAGGATGCGCAGGGCAAGGTCACGAACAAGCTGATCAATACCGTACTGACCAACTACGGCGACAGCTACGCAGACAAGTGCCCGCTGAAATAGGCTCGCCCCCAGGCTGCGCGCACTTCGTGTCGCTCCTCCCTCCCCCTACCGGGGGCAACACCAGGGGCCCGGCGGAGCCGGTTCCTCGGTGTTTCCCGAATGAGATGCGGGCAATTCATTGGATCCTATGAGTGGAATTCTTGTTCTCGAGCAGCTGCTCAACGGCCTCGGCTACGGGCTGATGCTGTTCCTGCTGGCAGCGGGGCTCACGCTGGTGTTCGGCATCATGGACGTGCTGAACCTCGCGCATGGCTCGCTCTTCATGTCGGGCGCGTACCTGGCGGCCGAGGCGCACACGCGCACCGGCTCGTTCACGGCGGCCATCGTCATCGCGGTGGCGGTCACGGTGGTGGTGGCGCTGCTGCTCGAAGTGCTGCTGATGCGCCGCCTCTACACGCGCGACCACCTCGCGCAGGTGCTGGCCACCTTCGGCGTGATCCTGGTGGCCGACGACATCGTCAAGATGGCCTGGGGCCCGTCGCCGGTGATGGCACCGACGCCGGCCGCACTGTCGGGACCGATCGAGCTGGTGGACGGCCTGCCCTACCCCTCCTACCGCCTCGTGATCCTCGCCGGCGGCCTGCTGGTGGCGCTCGCGCTCTACCTCCTGGTCAACCACACGCGCATCGGCATGCGGGTGCGGGCGGGCGCCTCCGACCGGCCGATGGCCGAACTGATGGGCGTGCGCGTGGGGCGCATCTTCAACGGCGTGTTCCTGCTCGGCGCGGCGCTGGCCGCGCTGGCCGGCGCGCTGATGGGGCCGATCGTCGCGGTGCAGGTGGGCATGGGCGAGGCCATCCTGATCCCGGCACTGGTGGTGCTGGTGATCGGCGGCATCGGTTCGGTGCGCGGCGCCTTCGTGGCCGCACTGATGGTGGGCGTGGTCGACACGGTCGGACGCGCCTTCGTGCCGATGCTGCTGCGCGCCACGCTGCCGCCCGCCACCGCCGCCGACCTGGGACCGCTGTTCGCCGAAGTCGCGATGTACGCGCTGATGGTGGTTGTCCTGATCTTCCGGCCTTCGGGTCTCTTCTCGGCCCGATCATGAAGCCTTCCCCACGCTCTCTCGGCCTCGGGCTGCTCCTCTTGCTGCTCGCGGCTTTTCCACTGGTCGCGCCGCTGTTCGGGCTCGAGTTCTACATCGGCTTCGTGCGGCGCGTGCTCGTGGTGGCGCTGGCCGCGGCCAGCCTCAACTTCATCCTGGGCTTCGGCGGCATGGTGGCGCTCGGGCATGCGGGCTTCATCGGCATGGGCGCCTACACGGTGGTGGCGCTCAGCGATGCGGGCGTGGAGTCGGCCTGGGTGATGTGGCCTGCGGCCGTGCTCGTCGCCGGCCTCGTCGCGGCGCTGATCGGCACGGTGGCGCTGCACACGCGCGGCGTGTACTTCATCATGACCACGCTGGCTTTTGCGCAGATGCTGTACTTCGTGGTGGTGTCGCTGCGGCGCTATGGCGGCGACGACGGCTACACGCTGATGAGCCGGCCCACGCTGCTGCCGGGGCTCGACCTCGGCAACGAATCGAACTTCTACTGGGTCGTGCTGGCCATCGTGGCGCTCGCGCTCTGGTGGCTGCAGCGCGCAACGCAATCGCGTTTCGGCCATGCGCTGATGGGCATCCGCGACAACGAGACGCGCATGCGGGCCCTGGGCTATCCGGTGTTCAAGCTGCAGCTCGTGGCCTTTGCGATCGCCGGCGGCATCGCGGGACTGGCGGGCGCGCTGCTCGCGGGCGGCAATGGCTTCGTGAGCCCGGCGACGATGCACTGGACGCAGTCGGCCACGCTGCTGGTGATGGTCGTCATCGGCGGGCTCGGGCGCAGCTGGGGCGGGCCTGTCGGCGCCGTGGTCTGGCTGGTGCTCGAAGAGGCCTTGAAGCAGCACACCGAGCATTGGCACATGCCGCTCGGGTTGTTGTTGATTGCTGTTGCACTGTGGGCGCCCAAAGGACTCGCAGCTTTGTACAAGCGCCGCTTGCCCCTCACCCCAACCCTCTCCCCAGAGGGGCGAGGGAGCAAAGCATGAGCCTTTTCAGAATCGAAGGGTTGGTCAAGCGCTTCGGCGGCTTGCTCGCAACCGACCATGTGAACCTCACGGTGGAGCGCGGCGAAGTGCATGCGCTGATCGGGCCGAACGGCGCGGGCAAGACCACGCTCGTGAACCTGATCACCGGGCTGCTCAAGGCCGATGCCGGGCGCATCCTGCTCGACGAGAAGGACATCACCGGCTTCAAGGACCACCAGCGCGTGGCGGCCGGCATGTCGCGCTGCTTCCAGGTGACGCGCGTGTTCGCCAAGGAAACGGTGCACGACAACCTCATGCTCGCGGCGCAGGCCCATGCCGGCAGCAGCCTGCGCTTCATGGCGCCGCGCGCGGCGGAACGCGGCCTGGTGGAACGCGCCGTGGCGCTGGCCGACCGCGTGGGCCTCGGCAGCGAACGCCACCGCATCGCGGGCACGCTGCCGCACGGCGCGCAGCGCGCGCTCGACGTGGCGCTGGCGCTTGCGGCCGAACCCAAGCTGCTGCTGCTGGACGAGCCGATGGCCGGCATGGGCCCGGATGAGTCGGCGCGCATGGTGGAGCTGATCGAATCGCTGCGCGAATCGATGGCCATCCTCTTGATCGAGCACGACATGGACGCGGTGTTCCGCCTGGCCGACCGGCTCACGGTGCTGGTGCAGGGGCGCGTGCTGATGAGCGGCACGGCCGACGAAGTGCGCGGGCATCCCGACGTGCAGGCGGTGTACCTCGGTACGGAAGCGGAGGGACACGCATGAACGCGGCCACCACATTGCTCGACGCGAAATCCGTCGAGGCCGGCTACGGCGCCAGCCAGGTGCTGTTCGGCATCGACCTGAAGATCGGCGCGGGCGAAGTGCTCGCGCTGCTGGGCCGCAACGGCATGGGCAAGAGCACGCTGCTGAAGGTGCTGACCGGCACGCTGTCGCCGATGCGCGGCAGCGTGCATTTTGGCGGCGCCGCCATCGGCGGCCACAAGCCCGATGCCATCGCGCGGCGCGGCGTGGCCATCGTGCCCGAGGGGCGGCACGTGTTTCCGAACCTCAGCGTCGACGAGCACCTGCGCGCCTTCGCGCGGCCCCGCCCCGGCAGCGCGCCGCGCTGGACGGTCGAGGCGCTGTACGGCCTGTTCCCGCGCCTCGCGGAGCGCAAGGCCAATGCGGGCAACCAGCTCTCGGGCGGTGAGCAGCAGATGCTGGCGATCGCGCGCGCGCTGTCGACGCATCCGCGCCTCCTGATCCTCGACGAGGCCACCGAGGGCCTGGCCCCCGTGATCCGCGAGGAGATCTGGCACTGCATCGCCACGCTCAAGGCCGAGGGCGAAGCGATCCTGGTGGTCGACAAGTACGTGCAGCGCCTGCTGCCGCTGGCCGACCGCCATGTGATCCTCGAGCGCGGGCGCGTGGTGTGGCAGGGCGATTCGGCCGCGCTCGACGCCGACCGGTCGCTCTGGACGCGCTACCTGGGCGTTTAGGCGCCCGCCATCGCGGCAGCGCGCGGCCGACCCAGCGTGCGCAGGGCCAGTACCAGCACGACGGCCGAGCAGCACGCGATGCCCGCCACCATCGGCAGCGGCGTGCCGTTGGCGAATGGCGACACCAGCGCGACCACCACCGCGCCGCCGGCGAAGTTCAGCGTACCGAGCAGCGCCGAGGCGGTGCCGGCCCGCGCAGCGTGCCCTTCCATTGCGACCACGAAGGCCGACGGCACGATCACGCCGTTGAGTCCGTAGACAACCATCAGCAGGCCGACCAGCGCGCCGAGCCGATCGACGCCCGACAGGGTCAGCGCGAGCAGCAGCCCCGCGACGGCGGCATGCGCGACGACCGCCGTGCGCAGCACGCGGCGGATGCCGAAGCGCGCGGCGAGCCGGCCGTTGGCCTGCGAGACCGCGATCATCGACACCGCGTTCAATGAGAACAGTACGGCATACGTGCGCGGCGAGATTCCGTAGTGCGTACCCATTACGAACGACGAGTTCGCCACGTAGACGAAGAAGCCCGACAGCGTGATCGAGGCCATGGAAGCCACGGCCAGGAAATGCCTGTCGCGCAACAGCGCCCCGTAGGCAGCCATGGCGGCGCGCAGGCTGCTCTGCGCCCGCGCGGCCGGTGGCCTCGTCTCGGGCAGCAGCACCGCCACCATCGCCGCGGCCAGCACCGCCAGTACGCCAATCACCCAGAACACCGCGCGCCAGCTGGCCATTTCCGCCACGAAGCTGCCCACCAGGGGCGCGAGGATCGGCGACACGCTGTAGACCAGGATCAGCAGCGACATCAGACGCGCCGCCTCGGTGCCGGCATGCAGGTCGCGCACCACGGCACGCGGCGTCACCATGCTCGCGCAGGCGCCGAGTCCCTGCAGGAAACGGAAGGCGATCAGTACGCCGATGCTTGGTGCGAGCGCGCAACCGATGCTTGCGGCCACGAACACGGCAAGGCCAGCGTACATCGGCCGCTTGCGTCCGAACATGTCCGACAGCGGGCCGGCCACGAGCTGGCCCGCACCGCTGGCAATGAAGAAGGCCATCAGGCTGGCCTGCACCGCATGCGGGTCGGCGCCCAGCGCGTGCCCGATGGCCGGCAACGCGGGCAGGTACATGTCGATGGCGGAAGGTCCGATCGCGGTGAGCAGGCCCAGCACGACGGCGTAGCGGGAAAGTTGAGCGTTCGATGAGGACATGCGCCAATGGTCGCGCTTGGGGCTGGATGATTGAATAATCAACAGGCCGCGTTTCCTATTCATCCGTACAGAAACCATGGACCCCTTGTCCGACGTGCTTTCGATGCTCACGGTGAGCAGCACGCTGTCTTCGCGCTTCGAGGCGTTCGGGCGCTGGGCCTTTCGCTACCCGCACTACGACTCGCACATCAAGCTGGGCGGCGTGCTCACAGGCCGACTGCTGCTGCAGATCGGAGACACGGGCGCGCCGGCTGCACTGGAAGCCGGCGATTTCTATCTGCTGACCAACGGCCAGCCATTCACTTCCTCCAGCGATCCGCCGGGTCCGGTACAGGACGGCATGCAGGTCAGCCGCGACCATCGCGGGCCCGACGGCGTGCTGCGCTACGACGGCCGGGGTGCGGGCGATGCCGAGGCAGTCACCATGGCCAGCGGCCGCTTCACGCTCGACGGCGAGGCCGGCGAACTGCTGCTGCGCCACTTGCCGCCGCTGATCCACCTGCGCGCGAGCGACCCCGGCGCGCGGCCGCTCGTGGGGCTGCTCGACCTGCTGGGCTGGGAGACGGCCGAGATGCGGCCGGGTGCGTCGATCGCGCGCACGAATCTCGCCGCACTGGTGCTGGTACAGGCGCTGCGCGTGCATCTGGCGAATGCGCCGCAGCCCGAAGGCTGGCTGGGCGCGATGGCCGATGCGCGCATCGGCGAGGCCTTGTCGCGCATGCACGGCGACATCGCGCAACCGTGGACCGTGGAGCGCCTCGCGCAGTCGGCGGGCATGTCGCGCACGGCCTTCGCGGTGCGCTTCAAGACGCTGACGGGGTCAACGCCGCTCGACTACCTGGGCGGCTGGCGCATGACGGTGGCGCGCAATGCGCTGCGCAACAGTGACGAGGCCATTGCGCGCATTGCCGAGCGCATCGGCTACCAGTCGGAGACGGCGTTCAGCGCTGCCTTCCGGCGCATGGTGGGCGAAAGCCCCGGACGCTTTCGCACGCAAGCTCGTGCGCGGGAAGGCACGGCGCCCGCTTGACCGACGTGCACCGCTGCGGTCGATCTCGCGCACGTCGAAGGCGTCGCCCAGCATGTCGGCGGAAGCGAAGAACACCTGGCCGGTGACGCGGTAGATTCGCGCGTTATCGGCGTCCTGTGCGGCATGCACGTGCAGCAGCCGCGCCACCTTGAAGGTGAAGAACACGCCGCTGAGCATCACCGCGCTGGACATGCGCGGATGGCGCACCAGCGCGCGCAGCGAACCCCAGTCGAAGGTCGAGGCCGAGACCATCACCATGATCGCCACCAGCGCCGCCACCGGCACCTGCGACACCCAGGGCTTGAGCAGCACCATGGGATCAGCAGGAACGCGCCCGCGAACAGCGTCGACACCCGCCCGCGGCCGACACCATGGCCGGACGGCCGCCCGTGAAGGCAATGACGATGCCGATGATGAAAGACGCGAACAACCCGACCACCGGATCGACGCCAGCCACGAAGGAGAAGGCGATGACATCGGGAATGAGCGCGAAGGTGGCGACGGCGACGGCCATGAGCTCGCGCGGGATGCTCGGGCACCACTCGGTGCGCAGGCGGCTGTGTGGGGAAGACATGGATGGAGAACAGCCCGTGCGCGGCGACAGGGGCCGCGCCGCGCCTCACGGGCAGAGGGTCTCGATTGCAGGAAGGAGCGGCAGCCGCCCTCCCCCGCGCTCAGGGCTTCACACCGAACGCGTGATGCCGCCGTCCACGCGCAGGTTCTGCCCCGTGATGTAGCCCGCGCCCTCGGACGCGAGAAAGCCGATCACGGCCGCGATCTCGCTGCTCTTGCCGTAGCGGCCCATCGGAATGCGCGAGCGGAACTCGGCCTTCTCGGGCAGGCTGTCGATGAAGCCGGGCAGCACGTTGTTCATGCGCACGTTGTGCGCGGCGTAGGTGTCGGCGAACAGCTTGGTGAACGCCGCGAGGCCGGCGCGGAACACGCCCGAGGTCGGGAACACGGGGTCGGGCTCGAAGGCGGCGAAGGTCGAGATGTTGATGATCGCGCCGCCGCCCTGCTTGACCATGAGCGGCGCGACCAGCCGCGCAGGGCGCACCGCGCTCAGCAGGTAGACGTCCATGCCGCGGTGCCATTCTTCGTCGCTGATGTCGAGGATCGGCGCGCGCGGACCATGGCCGGCGCTGTTGACCAGCACGTCGACGCGGCCCCATGTGTCGGCCACCTTGTCGACGAGCCGCTGGAGGTCGTCGTTCGATTGGTTGGAGCCGGTCACGCCGATGCCGCCGAGCTCGGCGGCGAGCGCCTCGCCCTTGCCCGACGACGAGAGGATGGCGACGCGAAAACCGTCGTCCGCAAGCTTACGCGCCGCGGCGGCACCCATGCCGCTGCCGCCGGCGGTGACGATGGCTACTTTCTTGTTTTCTTCGGAAGACATGCTTGGTTCCTTGGTTCGTTCATGCGGAACCCCGCATTTAGCCAAGGAATTGTTTCCCCTGCCAGGCGAGGATTTGCACCTGCGTTCGGGAGTGTGCGAATGGTGCCCTGCCGGCGTGATCGCGCCCCGCACGGAATCGAACGCAAATCAGGCAGCAGGCAGGGTCGCCTGCATCGAAGCCCGCCGGTTGAACACCTCGAACCACTTCGCGCTGTTCGGCGCCTCGGCACGCCAGTCCACCGAGGGGAAGCGGAAGTCCATGTAGCCCAGCGCGCAGCCGAAGGCGATGGTGCCGATGTCGACGCGGTCGCCGAAGGAAGGCGCGGCGGTCTCCAGCCATTCGAGGCCGGTGTGCACCTTGGCGAGCTGGCCATCGGTCCAGTCGGACCAGCGCAGTTCCTCGGGGCGCAGCACGGTCTCGTAGCGCGCGAGCAGCGCGGCGCCGGTCATGCCATCGGCGAGCGCGAGTTCGGTGAGGCGGGCCCAGCGTTCCTTGCCGCCGGCGGGAAAGAGCCTGCCCGACTGCGTGGCGTTCAGGTATTCGCAGATCACGCGGCTGTCGAACAGCACCTGGCCGTCGTCGGTGATGAAGGTGGGCACCTGGCCGAGCGGGTTCTTCGGGATGATGGTGGTGTCGCGCTTCACCGGGCCGGCCGCGCTGGGCAGCTTCTCGATGCGGTCGGCAACGCCGAGTTCGTGCGCCACGACCATGCACTTGCGCACAAAGGGGGAAGCGGGGGAGAAGAAGATTTTCATGATGGGGTGGAAGCGGGTTGTATTCGTTCAGGCGCATGCCTCGGAGCCGTGGGCCAGATGCATGCCGGCGACCCAGCCGAAGGTTAGCGCGGGGCCGAGGGTGATGCCGGGCGCGGGGTACTCGCCGCCCATCACCGAGTGCATGTCGTTGCCGGCGACGTAGAGGCCGGCGATGGGCGCGCCCTGCGCGTCGAGCACGCGGGCGCTGCCGTCAGCACGGATGCCAAGCGCGGTGCCGATGTCGCCTGGGTACACCTTCACCGCGTAGAACGGCGCCTTCCGCAGCGGAGCGAGGCAGGCATTGGGCTGGTGATCCGGGTCGCCAAGATAGCGGTTGTAGGCGTCGCCGCCCTTGCCGAAGGCCGGGTCCTGTCCCTGCGCGGCGGGCGGGTTGTAGGCGGCCACCGTGCGCGCGAGGCCGGCGGGGTCCACGCCCGCCAGCTTCGCCAGCGCTTCCAGCGTGTCGGCGCGAAAGAGATATCCCGCGCGCACGAGGTGCTCGCGCGGGCGCCCGCCGGGCAGGGCGAGGCCCAGGCCCCATTTCTCGATGAAGTCGCTGTCGCACACCAGCAGCGCGGGAATGGCGGGTGCCTTATCGTTCGCGCGGTACATGCCGCGCACGAACTCGTGGTACGAGGTGGATTCGTTGACGAAGCGCTCGCCGCGCGCATCGACCGCGATGAGGCCGGGCTTGGCGCGGTCCCACACCAGATGCGGATAGCGCAACACGCTGCCGTCGGGCCGCGTCAGCAGCGACACCGGCGCCCACAGCGCCGGCCCCGCGTGGCCGGTACCCAGCGTGCCGCCGGCCTCGCGCGCCATCGCGATGCCCTCGCCCGCGTTGTCCTGCGGGGACATCGAATACGGCCCCGTGGGCGCCGGATAGTGCTTGCCGCGCATCGCGGCATTCCACGGAAAGCCGCCGGTGGCGACGACGACGCCGCGACGCGCATGGACCGTGATCTCCTTGCCATTGCGGCGCAGCTTCACGCCGGTGACCTTGCCGCCGGCGTCCTGCTCCAGGCCCAGCGCCGGCGTGCCGGTCCAGAACGGAATGCCCTGCTTCAGGACGCTGTGGAAGAGCCGCGCCGCCAGCGCATTGCCCAGCAGCACGCGCGTGCCCCGGTGATGGCCGCGCAACCTGTCGCCGAAGTACCGCAGCACCAGCTTCACGCCGTGCTTCCATGAGGTGAACGAACGCCAGACGCCGAGCAGGTGCTTCACGTCCGTCATGTTGACCATCATCCCGCCGAGCACGCAGAACTCCGGCAGCGGGTCGCGCAGGGTCTTGAAGTGCGGGCCCAGCAGCCGGCCGTCGAACTCGACGGGATCGAGCGAACGCCCGCCCATGGCTGCGCCCTCGCGGTCGGGGTAGTAGTCGGGCGAGTAGGTGCGTGCGGCCAGCTGCACGTCGGTGCGCTCGCGCAGGTAGCGCAGCGCGCGCGGACCGGCATCGAGGAAGGCATGGCGCAGCGCCTCGTCGCCGGCGCTGCCGACGGTGTTCTGCAGATAGGCCAGGGCCTTCTCGCGCGTGTCCGGGTGGCCGGCCGCCTCCGCCTGGTCGTTGAGCGGCACCCACACCGCACCGCCGGAGATCGCGGTCGAGCCGCCGATGCGGTCGGTCTTCTCGACCACAAGCACGTCGAGCCCTTCGAGCTTCGCGGTGAGCGCGGCCGAGAGTCCGCCCGCGCCGCTGCCGATCACCACGACGTCGCACGTGGTCTTCTCATCCTGCTGCCGCGCCATCAGGCCCCCGAGCCGCCGAGCGACTTGCCGCCATCGACGAAAAGCACCTGCCCCGTCACGAAGCCGGTCGATGGCGATGCGAAGAAGGCCACGGCGTTGGCGATGTCCTCGGGCCGGCCGGCGGCACCCGTGGGCTGCAGCGCGAGCTGCGCGGCCAGCCGCTCGGGCGTGAGCGCGCGCAGCAGCGGCGTGTCGATGAGCCCCGGCGCGATGGCGTTGACCATGATGCCGCGCGGCGCCAGCTCCATCGCGCTGGCGCGCGTGTAACCCACCAGCGCGGCCTTCGAGGCCACGTAGTGCGGATGATTCTTCGCACCCAGGTAGGCACGCGACGCGATGTTGACGATGCGCGCGCCGTCCGCCATCTTGCGCGCGGCCTCCTGCGTGAGCGTGGCCACGGCCAGCAGGTTGACTTCGTACATGCGGCGGAAGTCGGCCGAGCTCACGTCCATGAACTTGCGCTCGTCGAAGATCCCCGCATTGTTGACCAGCGCGGTGAGCGGCGGCAGCGCCTGCACCATCGCGCGCACCGCCGGTTCGTCGGTGAGGTCGATGGCGCGGCATTCCACGTCGAGGCCCGCGGCGCGCAGCGCCTGCGTCTCGCGCTCGGCGAGCTCGCCGTTGTGGTCGGCCATCACCACACGCCAGCCGTCGCGCGCCATGCGCTCGACGATGGCGCGGCCCATGCCGCTGGCGCCGCCGGTCACGAGGATGAGCGGCTTGTCTTCACTGCTGTTGTTCATGCTTGTTCCGTTGGAATGCAGCCTTCAGACCGCCAGGTAGCCCCCGTCGACCGGCAGCACCACGCCATTGACGTAGCTCGCCATCGAGGAAGCCAGAAAGACAACCGGCCCGGCGATTTCGTCGGCCTCGCCGTGGCGCTTGACGGGCACGCGGCTCAGGTACCAGTCGGTGCCGTGCTCGGTCTCGCGCTGGCCGGCTGTCATGTCGGTGACCATCAGGCCCGGTGCCACCGCGTTCACGCGCACGCCATAGGGCGCGAGGTCGCGCGCCAGCACCTGCGTGAGCGATCGCACCCCGCCCTTGGCCACCACGTAGCCGGCAGAGGAGATGCCCGCGCCAAAGGCCACGATGGACGAGAGGTTCACGATGCTGCCCTGCGTGCGCTTGAGCGCGGGCACGAAGGCCTGCGTCACGTTGAACACGCCCTGCAGATTGACCGACATCACGCGGTCCCAGGCCTCGCGCGCGCCGGGCTCGTCGAACTTCGAGCGCGCGGAGATGCCGGCGTTGTTCACGAGGATGTCGATGTTCCCGCGAGAGGCCGCAATGCGCGCGGCCAGCGCATCGACCGCCGCCGCGTCGCTCACGTCGACGCTGTCGGCATCGGCGCGGCCGCCCGCCGCGCGGATCGATTCGGCCACCCGTTGCGCGATTTCGAGATCGCGGTCCACCACCAGCACATGCGCGCCCTCGGCAGCCATGCGGCGCGCGATGGCCTCGCCCAGGCCGCGCGCGGCGCCAGTCACGAGTGCGAGTTTGTCTTCGAGAAGCATCGAGATTTCCTTTTGCGCAGGCGCCGTCAGACGCCGAGGTAGGCGCGGCGCACGGCCTCGTCGTTGGCAAGCCGGTCGGCCGGCCCGTGCAGCGAGATTTCGCCGTTCTCCAGGATGTAGCCGTAGCTCGACACCGCCAGCGCGAGCTGCACGTTCTGTTCGACCAGCAGGATGGTGATCTTCTGTTCGCGGTGCAGCTGCTCGATGATCCCGAACATCTGCTCCACCAGCAGCGGCGACAGGCCCATCGACGGCTCGTCGAACAGCATCACGCGCGGACGTGCCATCACGGCACGGCCGATGGCCAGCATCTGCTGCTCGCCGCCCGAGAGCGTGGCAGCCATCTGGCCCTGTCTCTCCTTGAGGCGCGGGAACATTTCGTACACCGCGTCGAGGTCGCTTCGAATGCCCGCGCGGTCGCGCCGCAGGTAGGCACCGAGGTCGAGGTTTTCGCGCACGCTCATGTCGCGGAACACCTGCCGACCCTCGGGCACCTGCACGATGCCGCGCTTCACGAGCGCGTCGGAGCCGAGGCGGTCGATGCGCTCGCCGGCCAGTCGCACCTCGCCATGCGTGCACTCGACGATGTTCGAGATGCAGTTGAGCGTGGTCGTCTTGCCCGCGCCGTTGCTGCCGAGCAGCGCGACGATCTCGCCTTCGGGCACGTCGACCGACACGTTGCACAGCGCCTGGATGCGGCCATACGCGGCCGAGATCGAACGCAGCGACAACAGGGCTTCAGCCATGTGCGGCCCCTTTCCCATTTCCTTTTCCCAGGTAGGCTTCGATGACGCGGGCGTTGCGGCCGATCTCCGCAGGCGTGCCTTCCGCGATCTTTTCTCCGAAAGCCATCACGGTGATGCGGTCCGAGATCGACATCACGAGCTGCATCACGTGCTCGACCAGCAGTACGGTGATGCCGTCGCGCGCGACAAGCTCCTTCAGCAGGCGGTCGAGGCTTTCGATCTCGCGGTTGCGCAGGCCGGCCGCGGGCTCGTCGAGCAGCAGCAGCTTGGGCCTGATGGCGAGCGCGCGTGCGAGTTCGAGCAGCTTCTGGCGGCCGAAGTCCAGATCGCGCGCCGGCTGATGCCGCTCGCCGGCCAGGCCTACGCGCTCCAGCAGGTGCAGCGCGAAGTCCTCGGTCTCGCGGTCGGGGCGGCGCAGCAGCCGCCCGAGCGTGTTCGCCCCGCGCGCGTGGGTACCGAGCAGCACGTTCTCCAGAACCGATAGTTCGGCGAACAGCTCCAGGTTCTGGAAGGTGCGCGCGATGCCGAGCGACGCCATGCGGTGCGGCGACACGCGCGTGAGCTCCTGGCCTTCGAAGACCACGCTGCCGCTGCTGGGCGTGTAGAAGCGCGAGATGCAGTTGAAGGTGGTCGACTTGCCCGCGCCGTTCGGCCCGATCAGCGCATGGATGCGCCCCTGCTCCACCTGGAACGACAGCCCGTTCACCGCCTTGAGGCCGCCGAACACCACGCTGACGTCGCGCACGTCGAGGAATGCGGTGGCGCTCATGCCTGCTTCTCCATCACGGCCACCGATGCGGTGCGCTGCTCACTGCGGCGCGCCGCGAAGAGCGATGCCATGCCCTTGGGCAGGAACATCATGAAGAGCATGAGGATGCCGCCGTAGATGATTTCCTGGTACGAAGGGGCCTGCCGCAGCAGCTCCGACACCAGGCCGAACACCATGGCGCCAGCCACCGCGCCGCGCACCGATCCGAGGCCGCCCACCACCACCATCGTGAGGATCAGGATGGTGGTCTGGAAGCCCAGGCTCTCGGGATGGATGAATGAGGTGAACAGCGTATACATGCCGCCCGCCACGCCCGCGAAGGCCGCCGACAGCACGAAAGCCGCGACCTTGACCGCGCGCGTGTTCACGCCCATGGCAATGGCCGCCACGTCGCTCTCGCGCACCGCGCGAAACGACGAGCCCAGCCGCGAGCGCGACAGCGCCACCGTGAGCCACAGCATCAGCGCCGCGATGGCCACCACGAAGGGGTAGGCCTGCAGGTCGTTCATCAGCTGGTAGCCGCCAAGGGAGGCCGGCTTCATCTGCAGGCCGTTGGAACCGTTGGTCACCTGCTCCCAGTTCAGGAACACCCACTGCATCGCCTCGCCGAAGGCGAAGGTCGCGAGCGCCAGGTAGATGTCGCGCATGCGCAGGGCCAGCAGGCCGATGACCCAGCCCAGTGCGGCCGAAAGCACGGCACCCGCGAGGATCGACACGAAGAACGGCGGCTGCCACTGGTTGTTGATGAGCCCGGCCGTGTAGATGCCGATGCCGAAGAAGGCCGCATGGGACAGCGCGAACTGCCCCGTCTCGCCGATGACCAGATGCATGCCGAGCGCGAGCACGGTGAACACCATCAGCAGGTTGACCACGTACAGCACATAGCCGCTGGTGGTGAAGGGCAGCACTGCGAGCACCACCGCCATGGCGAGCAGCACCGTGCGATCCCACCAGGGCGAAGAAATCGAAGAGGTACTCATACCTTCTTCACCTGCGGCTTGCCGCCGAGCAGCCCCTGCGGACGCACCAGCAGCACCACCATGATCGCCACGAAGGGCGCGACCACGATGGCGTTGGACGAGATGAACAGCCCCACCAGGTTCTCGACGATGCCGATGATGAAGCCACCGACCACCGCGCCCGGCAGGCTGGTGAAGCCGCCGACGATGGCGGCCGCATAGGCCAGGATCGCGATGTGCCCGATGTCGGGCGTGATGAGGATCTTGGGGGTGATGAGCAGCGCCGAGATGGCCGAGATGACGCCCGTGAGCGCCCAGATCTTCATGCGGATGGTGCCGAGCTTCACGCCCACGATCTGTGCGCCGCGCGGGTTCATGCCCACCGCGCGCATGGCCTGCCCGGTGCGGGTGCGCGTGAACATCAGGTAGAGCAGCACCATCACGACCACGGCCGAACCGAGGATGGCCAGGTCGAGCAGCGTGAGCGAGGCCTGCCCGATCATGACCGGGTCCTGCGGCACCAGCGAAGGCAGCGAGCGCGGCGTGTCGCCCAGCCCCGTCTTGCGCACCAGGCCCTTGAGCAGGTAGGCGAAGCCCAGCGTGGCGATGACCAACTGCACGCCCACCCCGCGCGAGGCGGTCACGCGCTGCATCACGACGCGCTGGAACAGTGCGGCCAGCAGCGCGGTGACGGCGATGCTCGCAAGCACTGCGCCCCAATAGGGCCAGCCCCACACCACCATGGGAAAGAGCGCCGCGTAGCCGCCGGCCATGAAGATCTCGCCCTGCGAGAAGTTCGGCACGTCGGTGGTCTTGAAGACCATCACGATCGCCACCGCGAGCAGCGCATAGACGCTGCCCGTGACGACGCCGGACAGCACGCCCTGCTGCACGAAAAGCCAGATGTCCGAAAGGCTCATGTCATGCCCGCCGCCCTCAGGGCTTGTACTTCCATACGCTCTTGTAGCTGCCCGGCACCAGCGCCATGCTGCTGCCGTCGAACTTGATGTAGATCGCCGCCTCCTGCGCCGCGCGGTCGTCCGGGCCGAACTCGATGGGGCCGGCCATCACGCCGGAGTCGAACTTCATCGTCGAGAGCGCCGCCAGCACCTTCTCGCGCGTGGGGTTCGGGCCCGCGGCCTTCAGCGCGTTGACCACCGCCATCGCCGAGGGAATGCCGTAGGGCATGTAGGTCTGCGGATAGCCGGGTTTCGAGGCCAGGTCGGGGTAGGCGGCCCTGTACATGTCGTACACCCACTTGAGCTTGGGGCCTCCGGGAAGATCGGCCAGCACTTCCTGGATGTAGACGTTCTTGAAGGCGTCCTTGTTGCCCACGTTCTCCACCAGCTGCTTCAGGTCGGCGGTGGAATTCACGGCCAGCACGATGGGCTTGTTGAAACCCAGCTCGAAGGCGCGCTTGACGATCAGGCTCACGGGCCGCGCGTAGGTGGTGAGCAGCAGCACGTCGGGGTTGGCGGCCTTGATCTTCAGCATGGGCGCCGTGACGTCGGTGATGTTGGGGTTGACCGACTGCACTTGCAGGTCGACGCCGCCGAGCGCCTTCGCCTGCGCCTGGGCCGACTCGAGGTTCCAGCCGCCGTAGGCGTCGTCGTGGTTGATGTAGCCGATCTTCTTCGCCTTGAGCTGCTCGCTCGCGAACTGCACCATCGAGCCGCCCACCGCATGCTGCGAGATGGAGAACGCGCCGTAGATGTATTTCGACGGCGGATACAGCGCCCCGTCGCCCGAGGCGTTGAGCATCACGAGCGGGATCTTTGCGCGCTCCACATACTCGCGCGCGCCCACCACGGCCGCCGAGCAGGACCCGCCGTTGAGCAGGAACACCTGGTCCTGCTCGGTGAGCTTCTTCACCGCGGCCAGCAGGTCGTTGGCATTGCAGCGGTCGTCCTCCACCACAAGCTCGATCTTGCGGCCGTTCACGCCGCCTTCCTTGTTGACCTTGTCGTAATACATCCTGGCGGCGTTGATCACGTCGAAGCCGTAGTTCATCGAGGCGCCCGACATCGGCGAGAACATGCCGATCTTGATGGTCTTGTCGGTAAGGCCGGGTTCGGACTGCGCGAACGCGGCGGGCGCCAGCGCGCACAGTGCCGCGCTGGCGGCCAGGGCCGAAAGCAGATTCTTCTTCATGGTGCTGTCTCCGTTGGAATAAAGGGAAGGCGGGGCGTGGGCCCTACTGCATGCGGTAACCGCCGTTGACATCGATCACGTTGCCCGTGATGTAGGCCGCCTGCTCCGAGGCGAGGTAGTCGACCGCACCCGCCACGTCGTCCACCGTGCCGATGCGCCCGAGCGGGATGTTGGCGGCCGCCGCCTCCAGCGCTCCGCTGCTGCGCACGGTGCCGCGCAGCATGTCGGTGTCGATGAGGCCGGGCGCCACCGCGTTGACGGTCACGCCCAGGTGCGCCGATTCGCGCGCCATGGCCTTGGTGAGGCCGAGCACCGCCGACTTGGCGCCGATGTAGGTCGCGCTCGAGCGGTAGCCGCCAAGCTGCGCCGCCACCGAGCCGAAGGTGACGATGCGGCCGTGCGCGACCGGCCTGGCCTCGCGTCGGCGCAGGTAGGCGCGCCCGCAGAGGAACACGCTGCGCGCGTTGACCGCGAAGGTGCGCTCCCAGTCCTCCAGCGTGGTGTCCTTGATGGGCGAACGCTCGCCGCCGGGCATCAGCAGCACGCCGGCGACGCAGACCAGTGCGGCGACCGGGCCCAGATGGGCTTCGATGTCCTCGAACGCCGCTTCCACCGCTGCTTCCTCGCTCACGTCGAACTGGCGAAAGTGGTGGCCCTCGCCCAGCGACCGCGCCACGGTGCGCGCGTTGCCGCCGTCGATGTCGGCCACCACGACACGAAAGCCGCTGGCCGCGAGGCGGCGGCACACGGCCTCGCCGATGCCCCGGCCGCCGCCGGTCACGAGGGCCAGCCGGCCGTGGGGTTGTGCATGATGTTCCGCCATGGGCTGCGATGTCTCCGGCTGCGCGATGCAGCGTGAATATTGATCGAAGGGTCGCATTGTGTATACATGACAGCCTCAAATCTCCCTCGTTTTCCCTAGTATCGCGCTATCTTCACGATTTCTACTGGCATCATGTATACCTGATATGGACACACTCTCCCAACAGGTCACCGAGACGCTGCGCGCCTGGATCCTTCGCGGCCGGCTGGCGCCCGGCACGCGCGTGGAGGAAGTGCCGATCGCGGAAAGCCTCAAGGTGTCGCGCACGCCGGTGCGTACCGCACTGGCCGCGCTTGCGATGGAAGGGCTGATCGATCACCAGCCGAAGAAGGGCTACCTGGTGCGCTCGTTCGCGCTCGAGGACATCCTGGCGGCCTACGAGGTGCGCTCCGTGCTCGAGGGGCTGGCATGCCGACGCTTTGCCGCGCTCGGCGTGGACGAATCAACCGCAGCACTGCTGCACGACTGCCTGCGAGAAGGCGACGAGATCCTGGCCAAGGGACAGTTGCTGGTCGAGGACCTGGCGCCCTACCAGCAGATGAACGTGCGGCTGCACAACGCGCTGATGCAGGGTGCCCGCAATCCGTGGGTCATGCGCTTCGGCGCGCAGGCGCAAGCGGTTCCCTTCGCATCGGACCGGATCATGCTGTGGAACGACCACGGCGTGATCCTGCGTTCGCACGACGACCACCACCGCATCGTGCATGCGGTGATCTCGGGCGATGCGGCACGCGCGGAGCAATTGATGCGCGAGCACGTGTATTACGCGGGCATCCTGCTGCGCGACAACTACCAGCGGCTGCTCGACGAGCGCAGCCGCGACGGCGCTTCGGGACCGATGACCACCGAAACGCCGCCATAGCGGCAACCAGCCCTTCAGCGCCTCACGCGCAGCATCCCCTCTTGCGCCGTCGACGCCACCAGCCGCCCGTCACGCGTGAACAGGCTGCCTCGGCACAGGCCGCGCGCGCCGCTGGCGCTCGGCGAATCCAGCACGTAGAGCAGCCAGTCGTCCATGCGGAAATCGCGGTGGAACCACATCGCGTGGTCGAGGCTGGCGGGACGGACCTGTCCGCTCATGAAGCTCAGGCCGTGCGGCAGCATCGCGGCGCGCAGCAGGCCGTGGTCGGAGGCGTAGGCGAGCAGCGCGCGGTGCACCACCGGGTCGTCGGGCAGCGGCGCGATGGCGCGCATCCAGATAGCGCTGTCGGACGAGCGCACCACCGGCGCCAGCAGGTCGTCGGCCTCGACGCCGCGGTATTCGATGCCGTGCGGCTCCAGGCCCTTGACGCGCCAGCGCTCGGGCAGGCGGTCGCCAAGCGCGATGCGCTGGTCGAGTTCGCTCGCGAGCCCCTCGGGACCTTCGACCGCCGGCATGGCGAACTGGTGCTCGACGCCGTCGTCCACCGTCTGGAAGGAGGCCGACATCTCGAAGATGATGCGTTCCTGCTGGCGCGCCACCACGTGCCGTGTGGTGAAGCTGCGGCCGTCGCGCACGCGGTCCACGCTGTATTCGATGGGCGCATGCTCGCCCGGCAGCAGGAAGTAGGCATGCATCGAATGCACCGGCCGCTCGGCGCCCACCGTGAGGCTGGCGGCGGCGAGCGACTGGCCGAGCACCTGGCCGCCGAACACGGCGGGTGTGCCGATGTCTTCGCTCTGCGCCAGGAAGCGGTCGCCCCCGAGCGGCTCGAGCTGCATGAGCGCAACGAGTTCGGCGACAAGGCGGGCAGCGGTGGCGGGATCGGTGGTCATCGGAGGAAGAACGTTCAATGCGAAGGAAGCAACCCTCGACCATAGCAAAGGCCGCGCCCGCGGGCTGTCGCGGGGCGGTCAGCGCGCCGCCAGGGGCTCAGCGATCGAGATCGGCGCCGTCGGCCGCCAGCTTCTTCTGAAGCGCCGGCACGTCGACGTCCGCGAACTTCGCGCTGGCACCCAGCGAAGCCGCGGCCGTGCCCGCCGCCTGCCCCATCACGAAGCAGCCGCCGCTCGCACGTGCGGCCGACTGGCCTTCGTGCGTCATGGCGGCGCAGCGGCCGGCCACCAGCAGGTTGTCGACGGTGCGCGGCACCAGCATGCGCCACGGCAGCTGGTTGTAGGTGCGGCTCTCGTCGCGCGGAAAGGCCCACTCGATGCGGCCGTCGGCATGCATCTCCATGGGCCAGGCGTTGATGCCGATGCTGTCGTCGAAGCTGGCCGACGACAGGATGTCCTCGCCCGTGAGCGCATAGAGGCCCTCGATGCGGCGCGTTTCGCGGATGCCGACCTGCGGCGCGATCTCGACGATGGCCGATTGCGCGAAGCCCGGCACCTCGGCCTTCATGAACTTGAAGTACTCGGCGATCTGGCGCCGGCCTTCGAGCTCGCCTTCGGTGAGTTCGCGCGCGTCGACGCCGTTCATCGCGCGGCCGGCCGCGTTGCGGATCTGCGTGACGTTGGCGCGCCATTCGCGCGGATCGATGTTCGGCCGCAGGATCGCGCCTTCGCGCGGGAACTTGTAGGCGCCCGGCTTCTGCGCCTGCACCCGTGCCATCAGCTCGTTGATGGCCTTGAACTCGCCGACGGCCGCGAGCGCGGGCTGCGCATCGACCTGGCCGACGCGGAACATGGTGGTCGGAAACAGGCCGCTGCCATGGCCGTCGCCCACTTCGAAGGGCACGCCTGCAAAGGCCGCCACGTCGGCGTCGCCGCTGGCATCGATGAAGGCATTGGCGCGGATCGCCTGCCGGCCCGACTTGGTTTCCACGACAAGCGCCGCGATGCGGTCGCCCTCGCGCACCACCGCGGCGGCCCAGGCGTGGAACAGCAGTTTGACGCCGGCATCGAGCAGCAGCTGGTCGGCCGCGATCTTGTAGGCCGAGGTGTCGTATGAGCGCACGCGGATGCGGCCCTGCATGCCGTCCTGCGGGGTGTTGAGGCCGCCCAGCGCATCGATGCGCGCCAGCAGGTCGTCGGCCACGCCGCGTACCAGCAGCGTCATCTCGCCGTGGCGCTTGCCGTAGAGGCCCGCGAAGTTGGTCACGCCGCCCGCGGTGCCCATGCCGCCGAGAAAGCCGTAGCGCTCCACCAGCAGCGTGTTCGCGCCGTGGCGCGCCGCGCTCACGGCGGCGGCAATGCCGGCGGGGCCGCCGCCGACCACCACCACGTCATATTCGCCGAACACCGGCAGCTCGCGCGCCGGCTCGGACAGGGTCTTCCTGTGCTGCACGGCCGTCATCACTGGATCTTGATGCCGCGGGCCGAGATGATGCGCGTCATGATCGCCGCCTCTTCCTTCACGCGCAGGCGCATGCCGTCGGGCGAGGTGCCCACGGCCTGCCAGCCCTGCTCGAACAGCTTCTGGCGCACTTCGGGCTGCTTCATGATGACCTCGACCTCGCGGCTGATGCGCGCCTGCGCGGTCTTCGAGAGGTTGGCGGGGCCGAGCAGCGCCACCCACACCTCGAGGTTGAAGTCGCGCACGCCGGCGTCGGCGAGCGGCGGCAGCTCGGGCACCAGCGCGCTGCGGCCGCCCGTGAGGCCGATGGCCTTGAGCTTGCCGGCGCGAACCTGCGGCATGGCCACGCCCGGCGGGATGAGGCCCATCTGCACCTGGTCGCCGAGCATCGCGGTCACGACCTGCGGGTTGCCCTGGTAGGGCACGTGCTCCGGGTTGAAGCCGGCCACGCGGCTCTTGAGCAATTCCATGCCCAGGTGCCCGACCGAGCCCACGCCCACCGAACCGTAGTTCCACTTGTCGCCGCCCTTGCGCGCGGCGTCGAAGAAGGCCGTGCCCGAGGGCAGGTTGTTCTGCGCCACCAGCACCAGCGGGGCCGTGGCAATCAGCGAGAGGTAGGTGAAATCCTTGGCCGGGTCGTAGGGCAGCCGCGGGTACAGCATCTTCGACGAGGTGAGATTGCCGTTGATGACGATGCCCAGCGTGTGGTCGTCGGTGGCCTTGGCCACCATGTCGGCGGCGATGTTGCCGGAGGCGCCAGGCTTGTTGTCGACCACCACGGGCTGGCCCAGCGCCTTGGCCAGTGGCTCGGCGATGGTGCGCGCGGCAATGTCGGGCGTGGAGCCGCCCGGAAAACCCACGAGCAGGCGGATCGGCTTGGTCGGCCAGGCATTGTTCTGTGCGCTGGCCGCCAGCGGCAGCGCGGCGGCGGCCAGGCCGCAGGCGATCAGGAGGGCTCTCTTGGTGGCGTGCATGGAAGCTGAAAAGGAAATGTGAAAAAACGTAATGGTAATGAGAGCCGCTAGTCGAGGCTGATGTTGCCGCGGCGGACCAGTTCGCCATACACCTTGGACTTGGCCTCGGCGTTGCGCTCGATCTCCTCGGGCGACCAGGCCAGCGGCTCGAAGGCGAAGGTGTCGAAGCGCGCGCGGATCTCGGGGTCGGCAATGACCTTGGCGACGTCGGCATTGATCCTGGCCTTCACGGCCGCCGGCACGCCCTTGGGCGCGAGCAGCGAGACGAAGGAGTTGACCTCGAGCGAGGCCGGCCCGCCGGCCTCGGCCATGGTGGGCACGTCGGGCATCTGCGGAATGCGCCGGGGCGCGGCAATGGCCAGGTAGCGCAGCTTGCCGGCCTTGTAGATGCCCTGGCTCGACGGAATGCTGGCAAAGCTCCATGGCACTTCGCCCGTACCCACGTTGGAGAACAGCTGCGATACCTCGCGGAACGGCGCATGCCGCATGCGGATGCCGGTGAGCGCCTCGAGCTGCTGCGCGCCCAGGTGGCCCGGGCTGCCCACGCCCCACGAACCGTACACGATGGCATCGGGATTGGCCTTGGCGGCCGCGATCAGGTCGCCCATGTTCTTCCACTTCGACTCGCTCGACACCGCCACGAAGAAGGGCGTGCGAAACAGCGAGGCCACCGGGTCGAAATGCTGCAGCGTCACGAAGTTGCGCGACTTGTACAGGTGCGGCAGCGCGGCGATGTGTTCGCTGTCGAGCTGCAGCAGCGTGTAGCCGTCGGGCGCCGCGCGCCGCGCCTGGTCGATGGCGATGAAGCCGCCGCCGCCCGGCCGGTTGTCGATCAGCACGCGCTGGTTCCACAGGCGCGAGAGCTTGTCGGAGACCAGCCGCAGCACCGCGTCGGGCCCGCTGCCGGCCGCGAAGGGCGTGACCAGCGTGACCGGCTTGTTCGGGTAGTCGGCGGCCTGCGCCAGGGCAGCGCTGCTGGCGACGGCGCCGGCCAGGGCAAGGACGCCTGCCAGCAATGCGCGTGATGGAAAGGTCATGGCTTGTTGTCTCCTGGGCCTGTGGCCTCGAATGGTGATGATGAAAGAAACCCGCTCGCTCAGTGTGGCGAAAGCACCGCGGCCACATCGGCGCCGGGCGCCGCGACGGGGCGCTGCAGCGGCAGCGGCGCGTCGTCCAGGCAATGCTCGGGCCGCCAGGCATAGAGCCACTCGACCGCATCGTAGAAGCGTTCGGGCGTGCGGCCCACCCAGAGGCTGTTGCGCACCAGCCGCTCCACGCCCCTGGCGTGATAGAGCCGTCCCATCTCGCGCACCGACAGCACCACGCGCGCGGTGCGCGGAATGCGCGCGGCCTCGTAGAGCTTGAAGGCGGCCGGCATGTCGAAATCGCAGGCCCGCACCGCGGCGCTCAGCGTGACGGCGTCCTCCAGCGCCATGCAGGCGCCCTGCGCGAGGTACTGCATCATCGGATGCGCGGCGTCGCCGAGCAGCGTGGCCGGGCCGTCGCTCCAGCGCGCCACCGGATCGCGGTCGGCCGTGCTCCAGCGCCGCCACGAGCTCGGCCGGTCGAGCAACTGGCGCGGGCGCGCATGCACGCCCTCGAAGTAGGAAAGCACTTCTTCCTTGCTGCCTTCGGAAACGCCCCACTCTTCCTGCTCGCGGCTGTGGAAGGTGACGACCAGGTTGTATTGCTCGCCATGGCGCAGCGGATAGTGCACCAGGTGGCAATTGGGCCCGGCCCAGACCACGGGCGCATTCCAGCGCAGGTCGGCCGGCATGTCGGCCACCGGCACCACCGCGCGGTACACCACGTGGCCCGAGACGCGCGCCTCGTCGCCGATCAGTTGGGCGCGCACCACCGATTTCACGCCGTCGCAGCCTACGATCGCATCGGCCTTGAAGCGCCGGCCGTCGCGCGTGGTGGCAACCACGCCCTTCGCGCCGCCTGCGCCGATGTCGAGGGACTCGACCTGCGCCGACGTGTGGAAGCGGATCAGCGGATGCCGCTTCACGGCTTCGTGGATGGCGCCGTGCAGGTCGGCGCGGTGGCTCACGGCATAGGGGTTTTTGAAGCGCGCGCGGAAGGCCTCGCCCACGGGCACGGAAGCCACTTCGCCGCAGTCGACCGCATCCATCATCACGAGCCGGTCGGTGAAGACCGAGTTGCGGCGCACCGCCTCGCCCACGCCGAGCGCATCGAGCGCCGCGAAGGCATTCGGGCCGAGCTGCAGGCCGGCGCCGATCTCGCCGATGGTGGCGCTCTGCTCGAGCAGGTCGATGGAAACGCCGATGCGCGCGAGCGCCAGCGCGGCCGCCATGCCGCCGATGCCGCCGCCGACGAGCAGCACGGTGGGGGGATTCTTCGGGGGAGATGTGCTCATCGCGGGGCCTCTGCTGCGCTGCGTTTGCTCAGTCGATGCGCACGGTGAGCGAAGGCAGCCTGTCGATGCTCACCTTGAGGGTCTGGCCGGGCTTCACCGCGCCCACGCCTTCGGGCGTGCCCGTGAAGATCAGGTCGCCGGGCTGCAGCGTGAAGAACGTCGAGAGATTGGCGATCACCTCGTTGACGGACCAGATCAGGTGCGTGATGTCGCTGTTCTGGCGCACCTGGCCGTCCACCTCGAGCGTGATGGCGCCGGCGTTGATCTCGCCCACCTCGGCCAGCGTGCGCAGCGGCGCGATGGGCGCCGAGAAGTCGAAGGCCTTGCCGATTTCCCATGGCCGGCCGGCTTCGCGCATCTTCATCTGCAGGTCGCGCCGCGTCATGTCCAGGCCCACGGCATAGCCGTGGATGTGGCCGGCGGCCTCTGCCACTGCAATGTCCTTGCCGCCCTTGCCGATGGCCACCACGAGTTCGGCTTCGTAGTGGTAGTTGCTCGTGAGCGGCGGGTAGGGAATGGCGCCGGTCTCGCCTTCGGCCACGGGCACCACCGAGGCATCGTCGTTGGGCTTGCAGAAGAAGAACGGCGGCTCGCGGTCGGGGTCGAAGCCCATCTCGCGCGCATGCGCCGCATAGTTGCGGCCCACGCAATAGACCCGGCGCACCGGGAACAGCTCGCTCGAACCCACGATGGGCAGGCCGACGATGGAAGGAGGTGTGAAGACGAAGGACATGTGGGCTCCTGCCGCGCGCGGCGGCACAGGGTCAAGACAAGAGAAGAAAGAAAAATGGTGCGGACGGTTTCAGGCGTCTTCGAGAAAGGCTTCGCGCAGGATGCCCATGGCCTGCTGCACGGGACGGTCCGAAAAACTGAAGAGCACCACGTCGTCGGCCGGTGCCGACAGGCGCAGCGGCGCCCACGAAGGCACCACGAAGGTATCGCGCGGCCCGAACTCGAAGCGCCGGCCCGCAATGTCCGCGATGCCGCGGCCTTCGACCACGCTGTAGACGGTGCCGTCGGTGGTCCGGTGCGCCTTGCCCGCGAAGCCCTTGGGCAGCAGCTGCAGCTGGGTGCCGATGGTGGGCATCGGCGCGCCGCCCGTCAGCGGGTTGATATAGCGCAGCTTGTGGCCCAGCCAGGCATCGGGCGCTTCCTGCTTCTG
Source organism: Variovorax sp. VRV01 (assembly GCF_014852545.1). Taxonomy (NCBI): domain Bacteria; kingdom Pseudomonadati; phylum Pseudomonadota; class Betaproteobacteria; order Burkholderiales; family Comamonadaceae; genus Variovorax; species Variovorax sp. VRV01. Next base: position 136,105 of record NZ_JACVBS010000005.1, on the reverse strand, counting down.
CAGCAGGGCCAGCGCCTCGCGGCTGCGCGCGTAGGGGTAGTTGAAGATCGGCGAGGTGGGCGACACGTGGTCGTGGCGCACCGGCACCATGTTGTGGCCGAAGCGCGCGAGGCTGTTGCCCTCGGGGCGCGCCACGTGCTGCACCTTGGCGTCGTCGTTCTCGGCAAAGCCGGCGTCGAAGAAGCGCAGCATCGGAATGTCGAGCCCGTCGAGCCAGACCACCGGCTCCACCGTGCCGCCAACGCCCTCGTTGCCATGGTCGTGCCAGGCCCAGGACGGCGTGATGATGAAGTCGCCCGGGTACATGGTGGTGCGCTCGCCGCCCACCGTGGTGTAGGCGCCCTTGCCGTCGACGATGAAGCGCAGCGCCGACTGCACGTGGCGGTGCGAGGGCGCCACCTCGCCCGGCATGATGAGCTGCAGGCCGGCGTAGATCGACTGCGTGATCGACGAGCTGCCGGGCAGCGCCGGGTTCTCGAGCACGAGCACGCGGCGCACCGCTTCCTCGGCGGTGATGAGCGCGGCCGACTCCATCAGCAGCGGGCGGATCTCGTCGTAGCGCCAGAGCGCCGGCACGCAGGGCGTGGCGGGCTCGCGCGGCACCAGCGCATGCAGCGACTCCCACAGCGGCGTGAGGTGGAGCGGGCGGATGCGCTCGTAGTAGTTGCGGCGCTCCGCGGCATTGGCAGGCGCCGGGGCGGCGGGTTTCTGGGCGGTGGGGTTCATGGGCTGCAGCAGTTCCGGCCGTCGTGCGGCGGTTGTCTCCGGGGAAGTGCGATCTTCCGCCGGTACTACTATTGGCGCAACGGGTCCGTGACGATAGGCCCGATCTGTTTTTTTGATAGTGATTGCCGCAAAGGAGATGTTCCATGGCCCAGCTCGATCTCGAATGGCTGCTGGTGTTCGACGAGGTCTACAAGACGGCCAACGTGTCGAGCGCCGCCGAACGGCTCGGCATGTCGCAGTCGGCGGCCAGCACCGCACTGGCCCGGCTGCGCACGCACTTCGGCGACAAGCTGTTCGTGCGCACCTCGCGCGGCATGGAGCCCACGCCCTATGCGCGGCAGATCCAGCCGCTGGTGCTCGGCATCCTCGACCAGCTGAACCGGGCCAAGGGCGGACGCGCCAGCTTCGACCCCGCCACCGCGGCGCGCAGCTTTCGCATCTGCATGACCGACATCAGCGAGGTGGTGCTGCTGCCCGGCCTGCTCGACCACCTGCGGCGCACGGCGCCCGGGGTGCGCATCGAGACCGAAATCATCTCCACCGAGAGCGGGCGTCGGCTCGAAGACGGCGCGGTGGACCTGGCGGTAGGCTTCATGCCGCAGCTGGACGCGGGCTTCTACCAGCAGACGCTCTTCATGCAGAACTTCGTCTGCCTGGCCGCGCGCAACCATCCGCGCATCGGCGAGCGGCTCACGCGCAAGCGCTTCGAGAGCGAGGCGCATGCGGTGGTGGCCTCGTCGGGCACCGGCCACGCCATCGTCGACAAGACCATCGCGCGGCTGGGGCTACGGCGCAACGTGGTGGCCAGCCTGTCGAGCTTCCTGAGCGTGGCGCGCATCGTGGCGCACACGGAGCTGATCGTGATCGTGCCCGCCATCCTCGGCAAGGTGCTGGCCACGCAGGAGCCGGTGAAGCTGCTGGAGCCGCCCTTCGAGCTGCCGGCCTACGCCGTCAAGCAGCACTGGCACGAGCGCTTCCACGCGGACGCCGGCAACGCCTGGCTGCGGCGCACGCTGGCGGAGCTGTTCGGCGGCGGCTGAGCGTGCGCGCCGCGCCGACCGGCGGCGCGCGCCGCGGCCGGCGCTCGCTCGCATAATCGGAACCCCACCCACGGCTCACACAAAAAGGCGGCGCATGTCCTCCATCACCCTTCGCTTTCTGGCCGAGCCCAGCACCGTCAACTTCGGCGGAAAGGTCCACGGCGGCACCGTCATGAAATGGATCGACGAGGCCGGCTACGCCTGCGCCACCAGCTGGGCCAAGCGCTACTGCGTGACGGCCTTCATCGGCAGCATCCGCTTTCACCATCCGATCATGATCGGCGACCTGGTCGAGGTCGAGGCCCGGCTCGCCTACACCGGCACCACCAGCATGAACATCTCGGTCGAGGTGCGCAGCGGCGACATGAAGGGCGGCACCATGGACAAGACCACCGAATGCCTGATCGTCTTCGTCTCGGTCGATTCGCACGGCCGGCCGCTGCCGGTGCAGCCCTACGTGCCGGGCACGCCGGGCGAAATGGCGCTTGCGGAGCGCGCCAAGGCGCATCTGGACGCCAGCCGCGCTGCCGGAGCAACGGCTTAGCCCGCAGCCATAGGCATAAAGCTCTAATGATGAGCGGGCCGAGCGGCTAGAGTCGCTCGTTGTTTTCACAGGAACATTCGCATCATGGCTACCCAGGACGACGACCACGGCAACAAGGGCTCGGACCGCATCAAGGACTCGGCCCAGCAGATCTGGCTTGCGGGGCTTGGCGCCTTCGCCAAGATGCAGCAGGAAGGCAGCAAGGCCTTCGAGGCGCTGGTGAAGGACGGCGCCGGCCTGCAGAAGAAGACCCAGCAGGCCGCCGAGGAAACCCTGGCGCAGGCGCAGACGCGCATGGCCGGCTTCGCGAGCGAATTCGGCACCAAGGCCGCGGGCCAGTGGGGCAAGCTCGAGAACATCTTCGAGGAGCGCGTGGCGCGCGCACTCGAAAAGCTGGGCATTCCCTCGGCCGCCGAGCACGCCGCGCTGCAGGCCCGCGTGGCCGCGCTCGAGGCCGAGCTGCATCACCGGCCGGGCAAGCCCACCGCGGCTGCGGGGCGCACCACCACCACCCGCAAGACGGCGGGCCGCAGCGCAGCACCCGCGGCCGCCACCAAGAAGACCGTGCGGCGCAGCCCCAAGGCGGGCTGAAAGCTCTCCCTCCGGGCCCATTTTTGCGGCGGTGCACAACGCGCGCCGCCGCAAAACATTGCGCTGGCGCATTCATGGTGCAGTGCACATAGGCTAGAGTGTCCCCAAGAGATAAAAAACGGGGACTGACATGGCCAAGAAGGCGCCACGCCGCACAGCGCAACGCATCCTCGAAGCCGCACTCGAGCTGTTCAACCGCTTCGGCGAGCCGAACGTCTCCACCACGCTGGTGGCGGGCGAGCTCAACATCAGCCCCGGCAACCTCTACTACCACTACCCCGCCAAGGAAGAGCTGATCAACAAGCTCTACGAAGGCTACGAGGCCGAGCTCAACGAGCTGCTGCATGCCAGCGAAGGCGTGCACGATGTGGAAGACGCCTGGTTTTTCATGCACAGCCTGTTCGAGCTGATCTGGCGCTACCGCTTCCTCTACCGCGACCTGAACGACCTGCTGAGCAAGAACCGACACCTGGAAACGCAGTTCCAGCTGGTGCTCAAGAACAAGACGCGCGCCATCCGCATGCTGATCGCGGGGCTGAGCCGGGCCGGCCACCTGGACATCGACGTGCACGAGGTCGACACCCTCGCCCAGAGCATGGTGGTGGTGCTGACCTACTGGCTCAGCTACGAGTACGTGCGCAATCCGCGCGAGGCGCTCGAACCGGCCCACGCCCAGGGCGCGCTGATGCGCGGCGGCCAGCACACGCTGCACCTGCTCGCGCCGTACCTGGCAGGCGAGCAGCGGCGGCATTTGCTGACACTGAGCAACGCCTACAGCGGCGATGATCCCGCAAGCGTGCGGCCTGCGGAGGCCGCCGCCGATTTGGCAGCCGAGGCCCGCTAACGCCATGTCCCATCCAGATTTCAAGCCGCTCTCGCTGATGTCCGCCAGCCCGGTTGCCGCGGCTGCTGCGCAATCCTGGACACCGCTGCCCTACGCCGACCTGCCGCGCTATGACGCGCACAGCCTGCTGCGGCACTGGCCCCGGCTGCACGCCGGCCACGCCCTGCCGCCCCCGCCGAGCGGACATCCGCTGGCCGATGGCTGGGCGCTCTATCACAACGGCGAGTTCGAGCGCGCCGCCGCGCTCGGCCTGGCGCACGGCCCGGAGGGCCTGGTGCTGGCCAACCAGGCCACCGCCGTTTATGCCAACTACCTGGAGCCGCGCGAATCAGTCCGGCTCTCGATGTTCCGGCAGGTCATCGAACGCGCCGCCGCACAAGCCAGCGCCGAGCCCGACAACTGCCACGCGCTCTACTGGCAGGCCTATGCGCTCGGGCGCTACAGCCAGGGCATCAGCGTGGCGCGCGCGCTGGCGCAGGGCCTCGGCAGCAAGCTCAAGGAGGCACTCGAGCGCGTGATTGAGCTGCAGCCGCAGCATGCCGATGCGCACATCGCGCTGGCCGCCTTCCACGCCGAAGTGATCGACAAGGTGGGCGCGCTGGTCGGCCGCATGACCTACGGCGTACGCGCCGAAATGTCGGTCGAGCTGTTCGAGCGCGGCCTGGAGCTGCATCCCCATTCGCCGAGCGCGCTCATGGAATACGGCCGCGCGCTGCTCATGCTGCACGGCGATGCGCGCCTGGGCGAGGCCACGCAGCTCTACGAGAAGGCCGCCGCGCTGAAGCCGGCGGATGCCAAGGAACGGCTCGACGTGGAACTGGCGCGCGCCGGCCTGACGGACTGAGCCGCGCGTTGGTACCCACGGGTACCGCGCACTTTAAGATGCGGGTTTCCCGCTTTTCCACTCCGACCGCCATGTCCGACCTCAACGCCCTCTTCGAAGCCGCCCAGGCCAACTCCAAGCTGCTGCCGGAGCGCCCCGACAATCCGACGCTGCTCAAGATCTACGGCCTCTTCAAGCAGGCCACCGAAGGCGACAACACCGCCAAGAAGCCGAGCTTCAGCGACATCGTCGCGCGCGCCAAGTGGGATGCCTGGACCGCGCAAAAGGGCCTGAGCGCCGACGAGGCGAAGCAGAAGTACATCGACCTGATCGAGTCGCTTCGCGCCTGACCCGCAGCGCTCAGCCGACGATCCCGCGCGCATGCAGCGCGGCGATCTGCTTGGCGTTGAGGCCGATCTCCTTCAGGACTGCGTCGGTGTCCGCGCCCAGCGCCGGCGCATTGCGCCGGTGGCTGGCCGGCGTGAGCGACAGCTTGGGCACGAAGCCCGGCACCGCGAGCGCGCTGCCGTCGGGCATGCGCACCTGCTGCAACATGCCGCGCGCGGCGTAGTGCGGGTCGGCCGCGATGTCGGCAATGGTGTAGATGCGGCCGGCCGGCACCTGCGCCGCATCGAGTGCGGCCAGCACCTCGTCCACCGTGCGGCCCGCGGTCCAGTCGCCGATCGCGGCATCGAGCATTTCCACCTGCGCCACCCGGCCCGTGTTGCCGGCCAATGACGGATCGGCCGCGAGGTCGGGCCGGCCGATGCATTCCATCAGCCGGCGGAAGATGCTGTCGCCATTGCCCGCGACGATGGCGTAGCCGCCATCGGCGCAGCGGTAGGCGTTGGTCGGCGCGATGCCGGGCAGCGCGCTGCCGGCCGCCTCGCGCACCGCGCCGAACGCGCTGTACTCGGGCAGCAGGCTCTCCATGCAGTTGAAGACCGCCTCGTAGAGCGCCACGTCGACCACCTGGCCGCGGCCCTTCGGATGCTCGGCGCTGACGGTGGCATGGCGGTGCTGCATCGCCATCAGCACGCCGATCACGCCATGCAGCGAGGCCAGCGTGTCGCCGATCGACACGCCCACGCGCACCGGCACGCGGCCGGGCTCGCCCGTGAGGTGGCGCAGCCCGCCCATGGCCTCGGCCACCACGCCGAAGCCCGGCCGGTCGCGGTAGGGGCCGGTCTGGCCGTAGCCGCTGATGCGCAGCATCACGAGCGCGGGGTTGGCGGCCAGCAGTTCGTCGGGGCCGAGGCCCCAGCCTTCCATCGCGCCGGGGCGGAAGTTCTCGACCAGCACGTCGGCCTCGGCCGCCAGCTGCCGCACCACGGCCTGTGCCTCGGCCTGGCGCAGGTCGAGCGCGAGCGAACGCTTGTTGCGCGACTGCACCTGCCACCACACCGAGGTGCCATCCTTCAGGAGCCGCCAGCTGCGCAGCGGATCGCCCGCGCCAGGCGGCTCGATCTTGATGACCTCGGCGCCGAAGTCGGCCAGCGTGCGCGCCGCGAAAGGCCCGGCGATCAGCTGCCCGAGCTCGACGACCTTGAGGCCGGCCAGCGGGCCTGCGGCCGGGAGAGAAGAAGAGGTGTTCGTCATGGCGCCAGAGTGTGCCGTGCCGCCGCCGGGCCTTCGCGGGGCGGGAAAACACCTATGAATTCTTGACGCCACGCCGTTCGCTCTTGCGGCAGTGCAGCAATCGCCGCGCGGCACGGCCTCTCTCCCGAGGAGAAAGGGCTTTGCTGCGATGCAATGCCTGGGCCGGCAGGCTTGCACAAAGGTCAAAAAAGTATCAATTTCGGGCGCCATCTCTGGTTGTTGGCGCCCTGGGCGATTCGTACAGTGCGCCCCGAGACAAGGAAAAGGAACCGTCCATGCAACCCGATCTGGAAATCGTCGAAGTCCGCGGTGACGAATCGTTCACCGCCTGGGCGCACGGCTATCCGTATCGCACGGTGCGCTGGCATTTCCACCCCGAGTACGAAATCCAGCTGATCGTCGAGACCCGCGGCGTGTATTTCGTGGGCGACCACGTCGGCCACTTCGAGCCCGGCAACCTCGTGCTCATGGGCCCCGACCTGCCGCACAACTGGATCAGCGACGTGCCGACGGGCCAGAGCGTGGAGCGGCGCGGCATCGTGATCCAGTTTCCGGCGCAGCTGGCGAAGAACATGGCGGCCACCTTTCCCGAGTTCGAGCGCATCGCGCTGCTGCTGGCCGAATCGGGCTCGGGCCTGCTGTTCTCGGCCGAAACCGCCGCTGCCGCCAAGCCGATCATGGAGTCGCTGCTCGAAGCGCGCGGTCTGCGCCGCGTGATCCTGCTGCTCTCGCTGCTCGAACTGCTGGTGGACAGCAAGGACCGCCAGCGGCTTGCGAGCCCGGCGTTCGAGCCCGACCCCAAGGCCTTCATGTCGCACGCCATCAACAACGTGCTGGCGCACATCGCGGCCAACCTCGGCGACGACCTGCGCGAGCCGATGCTGGCCGAGCTGGTGGGCCAGAGCCCGAGCGCGTTCTCGCGTGCCTTCCGCAAGCACACGGGCCAGTCGTTCGTGCGCTACGTGAACCGGCTGCGCATCAGCCGGGCCTGCGAGCTGCTCACCAGCAGCGAGAAGCCGGTGCTCGACGTCTGCATGGACGTGGGCTTCAACAACGTGTCGAACTTCAACCGGCAGTTCCTGCTGCACAAGCGCATGCCGCCGAGCAAGTTCCGCAGTTTTCATCGCATGCAGGCCGCCGCATCGCGCGCGGCCAGTCCGCCCTAGCGCGCCCCCGAGTTCCCCCGCGTCGTTTCTGGCGCGGCGCACAGGCGCCGCGCAGGGCGACCCTTTGCCAGCGTTTTTCAAACAGAGACAACCTCAAGGAGACAGCCACCATGAAGAACATCCTCAAAGCCACCGCCCTCACCGCCGCGCTGGTCTGCGGCGCCTCCGCCGCCCAGGCGCAGGCACCGAAGCAGCCGCTGCGCATCGGCATGACCTTCCAGGAACTCAACAACCCCTACTTCGTGACGATGAAGCAGGCGCTCGAGGAAGCCGCGGCCAGCATCGGCGCGACGGTGGTCACCACCGACGCGCGGCACGACGTGGCCAAGCAGATCGGCGACGTGGAGGACATGATCCAGAAGAAGATCGACATCCTGCTGCTGAACCCGACCGACTCCACCGGTGTGCAGTCGGCCGTGCGCTCGGCCAAGAAGGCGGGGCTGATCGTGGTGGCGGTGGATGCCAACGCGCAGGGACCGGTCGACTCCTTCGTCGGCTCGAAGAACACCGACGCCGGCCGGCTCGCCTGCGAATACCTTGCCAAGAGCATCGGCGAGAAAGGCGACGCGGCGATCCTCGACGGCATTCCGGTGGTGCCGATCCTGGAGCGCGTGAAGGGCTGCCGCGAAGCGCTCGCCAAGTACCCCGGCATCAAGGTGGTCAGCACGCAGAACGGCAAGCAGGAGCGCGCCACCGCGCTCACCGTCACCGAGAACATCCTGCAGGCCAACAAGGACCTGAAGGGCATCTTCAGCGTGAATGACGGCGGCTCGATGGGCGCGCTGGCGGCCATCGAGGCCAGCGGCAAGGACGTGAAGCTCGCGAGCGTGGACGGCGCGCCCGAAGCCATCAAGGCAATGCAGAAGCCGGGCTCGAAGTTCATCGCCACCACCGCGCAGTACCCGCGCGACCAGATCCGCCTGGCCATCGGCATCGCGCTTGCCAGGAAGTGGGGCGCCAACGTGCCGGCCGCCGTGCCGGTGGACGTGAAGCTGATCGACGCCGAGGGCGCGAAGACCTTCACCTGGTAATCGGCGCGGGCCATGACCTCCTCCTCCGCACCAGAAGAGATGCTCCGGCTGGAAGGCGTGTCCAAGCGCTTTCCGGGTGTGAAGGCGCTCTCGGGCATCGACCTCTCGATCCGCAAGGGCGAGGTGCATGCGCTGCTCGGCGAGAACGGCGCGGGCAAGTCGACGCTGATGAAGATCCTCGGCGGCATCCACCAAGCCGACGAGGGGCGCATCTTCATCGAGGGCAGGGAGCGCAATTTCGCGGGCTACAACGATGCGATCGCGGCGGGCATCGGCATCATCTTCCAGGAGTTCAGCCTGGTGCCGTACCTGAACGCGGTGGAGAACATCTTTCTTGGCCGCTACCTGACAAACCGCTTCGGACTGATGGACAAGGCCGCGATGAAGCGTTCGGCGCGGCAGCTCTTCGACGAGCTGGGCGTGCAGATCGACCTTGGCGTGCCGATCTGCCGGCTCTCGGTGGCGCAGCAGCAGTTCGTGGAGATCGGCAAGGCGCTGTCGCTCGACGCCAAGCTGCTGGTGCTCGACGAGCCCACCGCCACGCTCACGCCGAACGAGGCCGGGCATCTCTTCAAGATCATGCGCGAGCTGCGTGCCAGGGGCGTGGCGATGATCTTCATCTCGCACCACCTGGAGGAGATCTTCGAGGTGTGCGACCGCATCAGCGTGCTGCGCGACGGCGCCAATGCAGGGCATGCGGAGGTGGGCGCGACGAATGTGGATGCGCTGGTCGAGATGATGGTCGGCCGCCGCATCGAGCACAGCTTTCCGCCCAAGCCGCAGCCCGCGCCGCGCGGACGCAAGGTGCTCGAAGTGCCCGAGATCCAGCTCGCCAGGGGCGGGCCGGTCAACAGCTTCGACCTGCACGAAGGCGAGATCCTCGGCTTCGCGGGGCTGGTCGGTTCGGGCCGCACCGAGCTCGCGCTGGGCATGATGGGCGCCGACCGCGTGCACCGCAAGACGGTGCTGCGCAACGGACGGCCCGTGCGGCTGAGCGACCCGACAGAGGCCCTGGAGAACGGCATCGGCCTGCTGCCCGAGAGCCGCAAGGTCGAGGGGCTGATCACCGACTTCACGATCCGCTTCAACATCTCGATGAACAACCTCGGCCGCCACAGGCGCGGCGGGCTCGTGAGCCAGAGGTCGGAAAAACAGTCGGCCACCGAACTCTCGAAGCGCGTGGGCGTGAAGGCGCCCGGCATCGAGACGCGCGTGGCCACGCTGTCGGGCGGCAACCAGCAGAAGGTGGTGATCGCGCGCTGGCTCGGCCACGCGAGCGAAGTGCTGATCTTCGACGAGCCCACGCGCGGCATCGACGTGGGCGCCAAGGCCGAGATCTACGGCCTGATGCGCGAACTCACGCGCCAGGGCAAGTCCATCCTCATGATCTCGAGCGAGCTGCCCGAGATCGTGGGCATGTGCGACCGCGTGGCGGTGTTCTCGGGCGGCGCCATCGTGGCCACGCTCGAGGGCGACGCCATCAATTCGGGGGACATCATGCGGCACGCTACTTCGTCGGGGAGCTTGCAATGACTGGGCGGCTTTGCTTTGCTTTGTGTCGCGTTGTGTTTGACGTGCGCTGTTCAGGGCGCGCTCCCGCCGACGGGGTACCTTGCTCCGCGAATGTCCTCCGGCCTTCGGCCTCCTCCTTGATTTCGCTGCGCAAGGCACCCCATCGACGTGCTCGTTGTTCAGAGCACCGGTTGATCGGCCAGCACAACGGCCGCGCCCATCGTGCGCAGGGCATCGGGTGCTCCCCGCAGCGAAATAAAGGAGGAGCCGAAGGCGGGGGACATTCGCGGAGGGGAGTACCCGGTGGCCTGTGCACACACCCTGAACAACAGCGCCCATCTTCAAGCAATGCGCCATGGAGCACCTGAAATGAATGCAACCGCAACCCACCCGACACCACCGGCGCTTGATGGAGGACTCTTCACCCAGCTGCGCCGCTCCACAGCCTTTCTTCCATTGGTAGGACTGGTAGCGATCTCGGTCTTCATGATCGTCGCAACCGACAACTTTCTCTCCTGGGGCAACCTGCAGAACATCGCACTGCAGTCCTCGATCAACGCGATCATCGCGGTCGGCATGACCGCCACCATCCTCACCGGCGGCATCGATCTCTCGGTCGGCGCGGTGGTGGCGCTCTCCGGCACGCTGGCCTCGGGGATGATGGTTCAGTTCGGACTGCCGCCCATGCTCGCCGTGCCGCTGGGGCTGGCCGTCGGCGTCGTGATCGGCCTCTTCAACGGCTACTGCGTGGCCTACCTGCGCATGCCGCCGATCATCGTGACGCTGGCCACCATGGGCATCGCGCGCGGCATTGCGCTGATCTATACCGGCGGCTATCCGATCGATGGATTGCCCGACTCGTTCGCCTTCCTCGGCGGCGGCGTGCTCGCGGGCATCAAGGTGCCGATCCTGATCATGCTGGCCACCTACCTCGTGGCGTACGTGCTGCTCAACATGGCACCCTTCGGCCGCTACGTGTATGCCATCGGCGGCAACGAGGAAGCGACGCGGCTCTCGGGCGTGCGCGTGTCGCGCTACAAGCTGCTGGTGTATGCGCTGAGCGGCTTCACCGCCGCCGTCGCCGGCATCGTGCAGGCAGCGCGCGTGACCAGCGGCCAGCCCGGCGTGGGCGTGGGCTTCGAACTCGACGCAATCGCGGCGGTGGTGATGGGCGGTACGTCGATTGCCGGCGGGCGCGGCGCGATCGTGGGCACGCTGGTCGGTGCGCTGCTGCTGGGTGTACTGAACAACGGGCTCAACATGATCGGCGTGTCGCCGTATCTGCAACTGATCATCAAGGGCGGGATCGTGCTGCTCGCGATCTTCATCAGCCGGGAAGCCAAACGCTGACCCCTTGTCTTGCTCCTTCCCCTCCCAGGGGAAGGAGAAATCTCCAACGCCCTCTGACCACAAGGAACCCATGTCTTATCAAAAGCTCCAGCCCGGCGCATCGGGCGCCATCGGCCAACTCGCCGCCATGCAGGCCGTCGTCTGCCACGGCCCCAAGGACTACCGCCTCGAAACCGTCGCGATGCCGGCCATCGGCCCGAACGAGCTGCTGATCTCCATCGCGGCCTGCGGCATCTGCGCCTCCGACTGCAAGTGCCACTCGGGCGCGAAGATGTTCTGGGGCGGCGACGGCCAGCCTTCGTGGGTCAAGGCGCCGGTCATCCCCGGCCATGAATTCTTCGGCTATGTCGAGGCGCTCGGCGAAGGCGCGGCCGGGCACTTCGGCGTGGAGAAAGGCGACCGCGTGATCGCCGAACAGATCGTGCCCTGCGGCAAGTGTCGCTTCTGCACCTCGGGCAAATACTGGATGTGCGAGGTGCACAACATCTTCGGCTTCCAGCGCATCGTGGCCGACGGCGGCATGGCCGACTACATGCGGCTGCCGCCGACCTCGCGCGTGCACAAGATCCCCGACGGCATCTCGCTGGAAGACGCGGCCATCATCGAGCCGCTCTCCTGCGCGATCCACACGGTGAACCGCGGCGACATCCAGCTGGACGACGTGGTGGTGATTGCCGGCGCCGGCCCGCTGGGCTTGATGATGGTGCAGGTGGCCGCGCTGAAGACGCCGAAGAAGCTGATCGTGATCGACCTCGTGCCCGAGCGCCTCGCACTGGCCAAGCAGTTCGGCGCCGACGTGACGATCAACCCCAAGACCGAGAATGCCGACGCCATCGTCAAGGGCCTGACCGAAGGCTACGGCTGCGACGTCTACATCGAGACCACCGGCGCGCCCATCGGCGTGACGCAGGGGCTGGAGATGATCCGCAAGCTCGGCCGCTTCGTCGAGTTCAGCGTATTCGGCTCGGAAACCAGCGCCGACTGGTCGATCATCGGCGACCGCAAGGAGCTCGACGTGCGCGGCGCGCACCTGGGGCCCTACTGCTATCCGATTGCCATCGACCTGCTGGCGCGCGGGCTCGTCACCTCGAAGGGCATCGTGACGCACGACTTTCCGTTGACCGAGTGGGAGCGCGCCTTCACACTGGCCAACTCGCTCGATTCCATCAAGGTGCTGCTCAAGCCGCAGCCCCGCACGGCAACATGAAATACGTGATCGGCGTCGACATCGGCACGCAGAGCACCAAGTGCCTGCTGGCCTCCACCAACGGCAAGGTGCATGCGCAGGCGAGCGTGGCCTACCAGCCCGACACGCCGAAGCCGCTGTGGGCGCAGCAGGACTGCGATGTGTGGTTCAGCGCGGTCTGCGAGAGCGTGCGCGCCTGCGTCGCGAAGAGCGGCGTCGCTGCAGCGGACATTGCGGCGATGTGCGTGAGCAGCCTCTATGGCGGCGCGGGCATTCCGGTCGACGAGGCGATGCAGCCGCTGCACCCCTGCCTGATCTGGATGGACCGGCGGGCCACCGCCGAGGTCGATGCGGTGAATGCGAACATCGATGCCGCGCGCCTGCAGGCCATCACCGGCAATGGCGTCGACAGCTACTACGGCTTCACCAAGATGCTGTGGATCCGCGAGCACCTGCCCGAGGTGTGGGCGAAGACGCGCTACTTCCTGCCGCCCAACAGCTACGTCAACTGGCGCCTGAGCGGCGAACTCGCGGTGGACCACAGCTCGGCCGGCAACATCGGCGGCGTGTACGACGCAGCGCAGCGCAGCTGGTCCCACGAGGCGCTCGGCATGCTGGGCATTCCGGCGCGCATGATGCCACCGCGCCTGGTCGAGTCGAGCGACGTGGTGGGCGGCCTGAACGCCGAATGGGCCGCGAAGCTCGGCCTCGCCGAGGGCATGCCGCTGATGGCCGGCGGCGTCGATGCGGCGGTCGCCACCTTCTGTGCGGGCGTCACCGGCAGCGGCGACCACGTCGCGATGATCGGCACCAGCATGTGCTGGGGCTTCGTGAGCCCGACGGTGGATGCGCGCCACCGGCTCATCACGATGCCGCATGTCTACCGCGGCGCGGACCGCAGCTATGTGTTCGGCGGCGCGATCACGGCCGGTGCGGCCGTCACCTGGTTTCGCGAGGCCTTCTGCCAGGCCGAGATGGCCGAGGCCGCGCGCACCGGCGAGGACGCGCATGCGCTGATCGAACGCCAGGCCATCGAGGTGCCGCCCGGCGCCGAGGGCCTGGTCTTCCTGCCCTACCTGATGGGCGAGCGCAGCCCGATCTGGGATGCGCAGGCCAAGGGCGCCTTCATCGGCCTTTCGCTCGCGCACAGCCGCGCTCATCTGTACCGCGCGGTGCTCGAGGGCGTGAGCTTTGCGCTGCAGCACAACATCGAGGCCGGGCGGCAAAGCGGCCAGCCGCTGGACGATCGGCTGATCGTGGTCGGCGGTGCGGCGCACTCGGACCTGTGGATGCAGATCGTGGCGGACGTTACGGGCTACCGGGTGTTCACCATCGAGGAAGAGGTCGAGGCGGCATTGGGTGCGGCAATGCTCGCGGCGCTCGGTGCCGGGCTGGTCGATGCGGCGACCGCCGAGCGCGGCTGGGTCACGCTGGTGGAACGCGCGCGGCCCGAGCCTGCGGCGCGGGCTGTTTATCGCGAGCGCTTCGATATCTACAAATTGCTTTACCCGGCATTGCGCGATGCGATGCATCGGCTGAGATGAACACATTCATTCAGCGCGCTCCCGCCGTCCGGGGACATTCGCGGAGGGGAGTACCCGGTGGCCTGGGCACGCGCCCCGAACACAAGCCGCAATCCATGACAGCAGCACCATGACGACAACTTTCGATTTTTCCGGACGACGCGCACTGGTCACCGGTGCAAGCAGCGGTATCGGCCGCGCAGTCGCCGTGCGGCTCGCGCAATCGGGCTCAGCCGTGACGGCCGTGGGCCGCAATGCCGCCGCGCTCGACGCACTGCAAGCAGAAGCCGGCTGCGCACCACTGATGGTCGACGTGGGCAACGCAGTTGAACTGGAACGCACGTTCGCAACGCTGCCAGCCTTCGACCTGGTAGTGAACTGCGCCGGCATCGCGCTGCTCGAATCGGCACTCGACCTGCAAGCCGAGAGCTTCGACGCCGTGATGGCCGTCAACGCGCGCGCCGCGGCCTTGGTCGCCACGCGCTGCGGCAGGGCGATGATCGCCGCCGGCGTGCGCGGCAGCATCGTCAACGTGTCGAGCCAGGCCTCGCTGGTCGCGCTCGACGCGCACCTCTGCTATTGCGCATCGAAGGCCGCGATGGATGCGGTCACACGCTCGCTGTGCCTCGAATTCGGGCCGCATGGCATTCGCGTGAACAGCGTGAACCCGACCGTCACGCTCACGCCGATGGCCGAGCGGGCCTGGGCCGATCCGGCCAAAAGCGCGGCGGCGCTCGGGAACATTCCGCTCGGAAGGTTCGCGCAGGTCGAAGAGGTGGTGGCGCCGATCCTGTTCCTGCTCTCCGATGGCGCATCGATGGTCAGCGGCGTGGCGCTGCCGGTCGACGGCGGCTACACCATCGCCTGATCGCCGGCCGCTCAGGCGAAGCGGGCACCGCCGGGCGATTCCAGCAAGGCATCGAGCTTGCGCGCGATCTTCTGCTCGATCTGCTCGCTGAAGCTGCTGAACAGGAAGCCCAGCGTCGCCTCCAGCGTCAGCGTGTCGGCCGTGACCTCCACCGTGCCGTCGATGCCCGCGCGGCTGAACTGCGCGACGTCGCAGGCCTCGCCTTCGGTGTAGGTGCATTCCAGGCCGTAGTCCTGCCCCACCTGCTCGATCCACTGGCGTGCGACTTCGCGGGCGCCGGCAATGCCGAGTGCGTGGTTTCTTTCGATATGGATGTCAGGCACCGTGCCCTCCGTTGTTGTTGTCGTCGTGGCTGGAATTGGTCTGCAGCAATCCCGTGGCCGTCTGCAATGCGTTGCGCCGCTCTTCCATGGTCGGCAGCGCGGCGATGCGGCGGACTTCCTTGTAGAAGCGCGGCCAGTTGCGGTTCTCGCGCGCGAACAGGGCCTCGAAGCCCGGCACCAGGTCGTCGTAGGCGCCCTGGGCCCCGAAAGTCGCATTGTTGGCGCGCGCCACCCACAGGTCGTAGGCGCCCTGGCGCGGGCCCTGCCATTGCGCACGCAGGCTCGCGTAGCGCTCGCGAAAGGTGTCCATCGCGGCCTTCTTCATGGCATCGACCGCGCTCCAGTCGCCGGCCTTGGCCTGGGCGGATTCGTACACCTGGTTGAGCGCGCGGCGGGTCTCGAGGGCCAGCGCGCGGAACTGCTGGCGCTGCCCGTCGAAGCGCGCGTACTCGCTGCGCGCCGCCTCGCTGGCCTCGCGCTGCAGCCACATCGCGCCGCCGATGCGTTCCACCGCGGTGGCATACGACTCGTTGAAGACGATGTCGCCGGGTACGTAGAGCACCTGGTGCGCAAGCTCGTGGAACACGATGCGCGCCAGTTCGCCTTCGGGGTAGCCGATGAAGGTGGAAAGCAGCGGATCGCCGCCAGCCCAGTTCATCCAGCCCAGCGTGGAATACGCCGGCACGGGGTACACGGCCGTTTCCAGGCCCTTGGCGCGCTGCGCCTCGGCCTCGGCCTTGGCGGCGGCCTCGTCGTAGTAGCCGCGGTAGCCCACGCAGCCGGCCACCGGAAAGCACCAGCTCTTGAGCGTGAGCGAATACGGCGGCGCAGCCACCACGTTCCACACCGCCGCGGGGCGGTGCAGATCGGCATACGCGGTGTAGCTGGCGTTGTCGGGCAGCGCCAGTTCGGCCACGGCGAAGCGGCGGATGCGCTGCGCGAGTTCGAGCTTGGCCTTCAGCGGCGCGGAAACGGCGGGGTCCGCGAGCCATGTGGGCACCGGCTTGGCCACCCGCAGGATGCTCAGGTGCCCGCTGGCCGACTGCCAGTAGTAGCCGAGGTCGGCGCAGCCACCGAGCAGCAGCAGTGCGGCGGCCAGGGCGGATGCGGGGACAGCCCTCACCCCAACCCTCTCCCAGAGGGAGCAAGGCGCTCGACCTCGACCAGGCAGTCGTAGAAGGTCGGCCCGCGGCCGATGTCGGTCAGGCGCTGGCTGGTGAGCTGGTTGACGTTGGTGCCGTCCAGGCCGAGCTTGCGCCACCAGATGCCCATGCCGTGCACCACGCCCGGCCGCGCGCGGCGCGACACCTCGGCGCGGCAGCGGTGCTCGCCGCGCTTGTTGAAGACGCGGACGATGGCGCCGTCCTCGATGCCGCGGGCGGCCGCATCGGCCTCGTGGATCTCGAGCAGCGGCTCGCCCTCGATGGCGCGCAGGCTGGTCACGTTGACGAAGGTCGAATTGAGGAAATTGCGCGCCGGCGGCGAGATCATGGCCAGCGGAAACTCGGTCGAGCTGCCGGCGGCTTCATAGTTGGGCACGTGGTCGGGCAGGCCGTCCATGCCTTGCGCCTGCAGTCGCGCGCTGAAGAATTCGCAGCGGCCCGAAGGCGTCGGGAAGCGGCCTTCGGCAAAGGGCGCTTCGGGCAGCTTGAGGCTGGTGAAGCCTTGTTCCAGCAGCTGCGCGTAGTCGATGGCACCTGGCGCAAAGGCGCTGCGGCACAGTGCCTCGTCGTCGTCCGAGAAGCAGGGCTCGTCAAAGCCCATGCGGCGCGCGAGCTCGCGGAACACCCAGGCATTGCTGCGCGCCTCGCCGCGCGGCGTCACCGCGGGCCGGTTCAGCAGCACGTCGGTGTGGCCGTAGCTGGTGTGGATGTCCCAGTGCTCGAGCTGGGTGGTGGCGGGCAACAGGTAGTCGGCGTAGTCGGCGGTGTCGGTGCGGAACTGCTCGAGCACCACGGTGAAGAGGTCTTCGCGCGCGAAGCCCGCCACCACCTTGCCCGACTCCGGCGCCACCGCGACCGGGTTGCTGTTGTAGACCACGATGGCCTTCACCGGCCTGGCCTGGTCGAGCAGCGCGTCGCCGATGGTGCTCATGTTGATGGTGCGCGGCTGGCGGCCCGCGAGCAGGTCGGGGCGCTGCAGCGCGGCGCGGTCGACCGGAAAGTGGCCCGAGCTGCTCAACAGAAGCCCGCCCGCGCGGTCGCGCCAGGCCCCCACCAGCGCGGGCAGGCAGGCGATGGCGCGCGCCGCGTTGCCGCCGCCGCGCACACGCTGCATGCCGTAGTTCAGGCGGATCGCGGCCGGCCGGGTGGTGCCGTAGGCCTGCGCCAGCGCCACGATCTGCGCCTCGGGCACGCCGCACACGGCGGCCGCGCGCGAAGGCGGCCATTGCAGTGCGCGCTCTTTCAGCTGCTCCCAGCCGAGCGTGTGGTTGGCGATGAAATCGTGGTCGAGCCAGCCGTGGACGATGAGTTCGTGCATCAGCGCCAGGGCGAGCGCGGCATCGGTGCCGGGCAGCAGGGCGATGTGCTCGTCGCACTTGTCGGCGGTTTCGGTCTTGCGCGGGTCGATGCACACCAGCCGCGCCCCAGCGCGCCGGGCGGCCTGGGCGTTGCGCCAGAAGTGCAGGTTGCTGGCAATGGAGTTGCTGCCCCAGATCAGGATCAGCTTCGCCTCGGCGAAGAATTCGATCCGCATGCCGGCCTTGGCACCCAGGGTATGGACCATGGCCTCGCCGCCGGCCATGGAGCAGATCGTGCGGTCCAGCAGCGTGGCGCCCATTTTGTGGAAAAAACGTCGATCCATCGACTCGCCCTGCACCAGGCCCATCGTGCCTGCGTAACTATAAGGCACAATTGTTTCCGGATCCGTCTGCAATGCACGGAGATGCGTGGCGATGTCGTCAAGAGCGGCCTCCCAGCTCACGGGTTCGAACTGGCCGCTGCCCTTGGGCCCGGTCCGCTTCAGGGGCTGGACGAGCCTTTCGGCGTGGTCGTTGCGTTCGATGTAGCGCGAAACCTTGGTGCAGAGAACGCCAGCGGTGTGCGAATGGGCCGGATTGCCCTGCAGCTTCACGGCCACGCCGTCCCTGACGGTGGTGACCAGGGCGCAGGTGTCCGGACAGTCGTGCGGACAGACGCCCAGGACCGTGGAAGTGTTGGTGGGGGGGACAACAGTTGCAGAGACCGGGGTATCGACCATCCGGCAAGTCTAAAGTTTTCCAGGCAGTGGCGCGGCAGGCGCAAAGGAGGTTTCACATGATCAATCGCAGACATTTTTCGCTGGCGACCGGCGCGGCGGCGCTCGGCGGCTTCCAGCTGGCCCGGGCGCAGGGCGATGTGCCGCTGGTGCTGGGCCAGTCGGCGCCTTTCACCGGCCCGGCCGCGCAGCTGGGCATCCAGTTCCACCAGGGCGCCAAGCTGTTCCTGGACCAGTACAACGCCCAGGCCGGCCGGCGCAACGTGGTCATCAAGAACCTGGACGACGGCTACGAGCCCGACCGCTGCGCCGCCAACACGCAAAAGCTGATCGAAGAAGACGTGTTCGCGCTCTTCGGCTACATCGGCACGCCCACCAGCATGGCGGCGCTGCCGCTCGCGGTGAAGGAGAAGGTGCCTTTCGTCGCGCCCTTCACCGGTGCGATGTCGCTGCGCGACCCCTTCCATAGGAACGTGTTCCACCTGCGCGCCTCGTACAACGACGAGACCGCGCTGATCGTGAAGCAGCTCACGCACCTGGGCCTGAAGAAGATCGCGGTCTTCTACCAGAACGACGCCTACGGCAAGGCCGGGCTCGACGGTGTGACCCTGGCGCTCTCGCAGCAGGAGCTCAAGCCGGTGGCGCTGGCCACGGTGGAGCGCAATTCGGTCGACGTGGCCGCGGCGGTGAAAAGCATCACGGCGGCGCGGCCCGACGCGGTGGTCCAGGTGGGCGCCTACAAGGCCTGCGCGGCCTTCATCCGCCAGGCGCGCAAGGCGGGTTACGGCGGCACCTTCTTCAACGTGTCCTTCGTGGGCACGCAGGCGCTGGCCGACGAGCTCGGCAAGGAGGGCGCGGGCGTGATGGTGACCCAGGTGGTGCCCTCGCCGTACAACCCGGCCAATGCGATCACGCGCGAATTCAGCGAGGCGGTGAAGAAGGCCGGGGCCGGCACGAGCGCCAACTTCTCGAGCATGGAGGGCTACATCGCCGCCAAGGTGTTGACCGAGGGCCTGCGCCGCGCGCCGGGCAAGGCCTCGCGCGACGGCCTCATCGCGGGGCTCGAAAGCATCGACCGCCAGCAGTTCGGCGGCTTCGAGGTGTCTTTCTCGGCCAAGAACCACGTGGGCTCGAAGTTCGTCGAGCTGTCGATGCTGACGGGCGACGGGCGCGTCCGGACCTAGCTGCAGAGGCCGTCCACGGCCTGGAACATCGCCTGCCGCGCCTGGCTGACGATCTGGCCGCGCCAGGCGTCGGTGTCGGTATAGAAGGCTTCGAGCATGCGCGCGCGGATGCCGGCGGCCAGGTCGGCCGGCGCCTCGGGGTGCTTGTGCAGCCAGTGGTCGGCGCGCAGCGCGGCCAGCACGTCGAGCATGGGCAGCGTGCCGTATTCGAGCGCGATGCCGGTGTATTCGGCCTGCGGGCACTCCTCGTAGGCGGCCTCCCCCATCAGGCCGCGCAGCAGCGCCGAACTCGAGGAACCGTCGTAGATCGAGGTGACGGGTGCCGCGGGCGTGCCCCACCAGGCGCTGGCGCGCGCGTAGGCGGCCTTGTCGTCGCGGCAGGCAAAGATGCGCTCGCCGAGGCCGTTCGGACCGAGCCCCGTGTGCAGGTCGATCCAGGCCAGCCGGCGCGCGCCGGCGGCATGCCGGCGCAACACGCCGCGCAAGGTCTTGTTGCTCCAGGTCGGCGCCTTGCCGCCGAAGAACAGGCCGTCCTCGAACTGGTACTGGCCGCCGGTGACGGCCGCCTGGTAGGCCTCGGCGCCATGCTTGCCGATCCACTTCTCGATGGCGGCCTCGGTCTCGGGCGGGGGCGGCCAGGTGTCGGGCACCAGCAGCGGATGCAGCTTGGCATAGGCATCGTTGGCCGGCATCGGCTTCGAGAAATCGACGAAGTTGCGGTTCAGGTCGACGCCCTCCTGCGTGACGCGCCGGCCGTACGAAAAGCCGTGCGGATTGAGCGCATGCACATAGAGCACCGCGACACCCTGCGCCCTGGCCTTCTCGCGCCATTCGGCGTCGTGCAGGGCGAACACCTGCACGCCGCTGCCGCAGTGGCCCTCCACGCCGTGGCAGCCGCTGGAGACGATCAGCAGGCGCTCGGCGTCCGCGGCGCCGTCGAGCGCCACGTCCATCGAAAGCTCCTCGCCATCCCGCCCCTTGCCCGGATGCGCATGCGGCAGGGCCGCGAGGCCCGCGCTCACGCAGGCCTGCAGGAACTTCTGGCGTGCCTGGGCGTAGCGCGGCGAAAACGCCTCGCCGACGCCGATCAAGGCGCGGCTCCCCCGGGCTTCAGGAACTGCTCGGCCAGTTGCACCCAGCAGGTGGCGCCCAGGGGAATGAGCTCGTCGTTGAAGTCGTAGCTCGCGTTGTGCAGCGTGCAGGGCCCTTCGCCGTGGTGCACGTCGCGGTGCGCGCCGTCGCCGTTGCCGATGAAGGCATAGGCGCCGGGCTTGGCCTGCAGCATGAAGGCGAAGTCTTCCGAGGTCATCGCGGCTTCCTGCTTCAGCACGTTCTCGGGGCCGACGATCTCGCCCATCACGCGGCGCGCGAAGTTGGCCTCGGCCTCGGTGTTGATGGTGGGCGGGTAGTAGCGCTCGAAGCGGAAGTCGCAGGTGGCATCGTGCGCCGCGCAGATGTGCTCGGCGATCTTGCGCATGCGCGATTCGATCATGTCGAGCACTTCGATCGAGAAGGTGCGCACCGTGCCCGTCAGCTCGCAGTTGTCGGGGATCACGTTGTTGGTCTCGCCCGCATGGATGGTGGTGACCGAGATCACGGCCGAGTCGGTCGGCTTCATCTTGCGCGTGAGGATGGTCTGGAACGCCTGCACGATCTCGCAGGCGATCGGCACCGGGTCGATGCCGGTCTGCGGCAGCGCGGCATGGCCGCCCTTGCCGATCACGTTGACGTAGAACTTGTTGCCCGATGCCATCACCGGCCCCGGGCTCACCGCGAACTGGCCGGCCTTCATGCCGGGCCAGTTGTGCATGCCGAACACGGCGTCCATCGGGAACTGCTCGAACAGCCCTTCCTTGATCATCTCGCGCGCGCCGCCGCCGCCCTCTTCGGCCGGCTGGAAGATCAGGTAGACGGTGCCGTCGAAATTGCGGTTCTTCGCGAGATGCTGCGCCGCGGCCAGCAGCATGGCGGTGTGGCCGTCGTGCCCGCAGGCGTGCATCTTGCCGTGGTGCTGGCTGGCGTGCGCGAAGGTGTTGAGCTCGGTGACGGGCAGCGCGTCCATGTCGGCGCGCAGGCCGACGGCGCGGTTGCTGGTGCCGTTCTTGACGATGCCCACCACGCCGGTGGTGCCCAGGCCCCGGTGGATGGGAATGCCCCATTCGGTGAGCTTGCCTGCCACCACGTCGGCGGTGCGGACTTCTTCGAAGCAGAGTTCGGGATGGGCGTGGAGGTCACGCCGCACGGCGGCGATGCCGGCCGCCTGCGTGACGAGCGAATCGATGAGTTTCATGGGGCACAGTCTATGCAATAAGCACGCCCCCGAGGCTACGCCTTCCCCCTACCGGGGGCAACACCAGCGGCCCGGCAAAGCCGGTTCCGCGGTGTTTCACGAACAGAAACTCAGCGGCCGAGGCTCTTCAGGTAGTCGGCGCGAGCGGCCAGCGCCGTGTCGGTGAAGTCGGTGAACACGCCGTCCACGCCCAGCTTGTAGTAGACCGCGTACTCGTTCCTGCCGTCCTTGCTGTAGTCGGCCGCCAGTCGGCGCGATTCGTTGCGGAACGTAAACGGGTGCACGAAGAGGCCGGCCTTGTGCGCATCGGCAATCAGCGTGTTCGGCGAGACCGAGGTCGCGTCGGCGTCGTTGATCTTGCCGTCCTTGTTGACGTCGAGCGGCTTGCCGTCGGCGCCGATGCTGCCCTTGATGCTCACGATGTAGCGCTTCCACGGGCCGATGCCGTCGGCATAGGTCTTGATTTCGGCCAGGCCCGCGGGCGTGACCATGGCGTCGAAGTTGCGCTTGTCGCCGGCCTTGGTCCAGTCGTAGGGGCGGTCGCTCGGCACGGCGAAGGTCACGGCGCCGGTCTTCAGGTCGACGCTGTCGCCGTCGATCAGCTGGATGAGCCGGGTGTTCAGGCCCTTGGCCTTCATGTACTTGAGGCTCCCGGGCTCGAAGGACTGCACGTAGATGGGCGCGGTCTTGCTGTTCCAGCCGGCGGCGTTGATGGCGGCGATCACCTTGTCTTCCAGCGGCAGCCCGAGGTCGCGGAAGTAGGTCGGGTTCTTGGTCTCGGGGTAGATCGCGATGGTGCGGCCGGTTTCCTTCGACTTGGCCTTGGCAAAGTCGATGATCTCCTGGAAGGTGGGGACCTTGAACTTGCCGTTGAATTCCTGCGGGCGCTCGGGGTCGGTCGAGATGCCGCCCAGCGTCTTGATCTCGGCCAGCGTGAAGTCGTTGCTGAACCAGCCGGTCTGGGTTTCGCCGTCGACCTTGATGGTCTTCTTGCGCGAGACGAAGCGCGGGTGCTTCGCCACGTCGGTGCTGATGGCCAGGTTGGGGTCGTGGCGGGCGATGAGCACGCCGTCCTTGGTGGAGACCAGGTCCATCTCGATCACGTCGGCGCCCAGTTCGATGGCGCGCGCATAGGCTTCGAGCGTCTCTTCGGGCAGGTAGCCCGAGGCGCCGCGGTGCGCGATGACCAGCGGCGGGTTGCCGTCGAGCGTGAGCAGCTTGTTGGCGGGACCGGTGGTGCTGCAGGCGGCCAGGCCAAGGACGGCGGTCGCGGCAAGGGCGAAGTGAGCGGTGCGCATCGTCTTTTTCTCCATCCAAAAGAGGCGCAGGGTACCCGCTGCGCGTGACAGACCGGGCGCTCGTCGGCGTTCGGCGCCGACTTCTTGGACAATGTGTTGCATGTCCCCTACGCTTTCCCCCCAAAGCCTCGCGCTGGCCCAGTCGCTGGTGCGCATGAACACCGTCAGCGAGAACAGCAACCTCCAGCTGATCGACCTGGCCCAGAGCCACCTCGCCGCCCTGGGCGTGAAGAGCCGCATCACCTACAACGCCGAACGCACCAAGGCCAACCTGTTCGCCACCCTCGGCGAGGGCAAGCCGGCCGGCGTCATCATCTCGGGCCACACCGACACGGTGCCGTGGGACGGGCAGGACTGGAGCGTCGACCCGCTCTCCGCCACGCTGCGCAACGAGCGCCTCTACGGGCGCGGCTCGGCCGACATGAAGAGCTTCATTGCCATCGCCTTGTCCAATGCCAAGCGCTTCTTGGAAAGCGACTCGCCCTTCGCGGTGCACTTCGCCTTCAGTTATGAAGAGGAGATCGGCTGCTTCGGCGTGAAGGAACTGATCGCCGACATGCGCGACGCCGGCATCAAGCCGCTCGCCTGCATCGTGGGCGAGCCCACCAGCATGGTGCCGGCCATCGCCCACAAGGGCGTATACCGCTACCGCTGCTGCGTGCGCGGCAAGGAGGCGCATTCGTCGCTCACGCCGCAGTCGGTCAATGCCATCGAGATGGCGGCGCGCGTGGTCGGCAAGGTGCGCGACATGGCCGAAGGCTTCGAGCGCAGCGAACCGCGCTACGAAGGCTTCGACGTGCCCTTCAGCACCGCGAGCGTGGGCCAGTTCCACGGCGGCATCGCCGACAACGTGGTGCCGCGCGACGCCGAGTTCCGCTATGAATTCCGCGACCTGCCAACCGCCGACGCCAGGAAGATGCAGGACGAGGTCGTCTCCTATGCCGGCAGCCTCGAGGCGTCGATGAAGAAGGTGGCGCCCGATGCGGGCTTCCGCTTCGAGACCATCTGCGAGATTCCGAGCTTCCTCGGTGCGGCCACGGATCCGGTCACGCTGCTCGCGCAGCGCCTTGCGGGCGAGGAGCGCACCACGCTGGTGGCCTTCGGCACCGAAGCGGGCCTGTTCAAGAACGCCGGCATCCCCACCGTGGTGTGCGGCCCGGGCAGCATCGAGCAGGCGCACCAGCCCGACGAATTCGTGAGCCTGGAGCAGCTGGCGCGCTGCGAACTGTTCATGGAACGCCTTGCCGCCACGCCGACCATTGGCTGAAGACAGCCACGGCAGCGGCGCGCTGCGGCGCATGAAGCGGGTCGCGCTCGGCCTGCTGTGCGCCGCGGCGCTGCTCTATGCGCTGGCCAGCGCGCTGCACGGCGAGCATCCGGCCTGGGGCTACGTGGCGGCCTTTGCCGAAGCCGCGATGGTCGGCGCCATGGCCGACTGGTTTGCGGTGGTGGCGCTGTTCCGCCATCCGCTGGGCCTGCCGATCCCGCACACCGCGATCATCCCGAGCAACAAGGACCGCATCGGCGCCAAGCTGGCCGGCTTCATCTGCAACAACTTCCTCGGCACCGAGCAGGTGCTCGCCAAGCTGCGCGAGTTCGACGCGGCCGGGCGCATCGCCGATTGGCTGGCGCGGCCCGCGAGCGGCCAAAAGCTCGGCGAATGGGGCATGGCGGCCGCCCGCTACGGACTCGCTGCATTCGACGACGAGCGCGTGCGCGCCTTCATGGGACGCGCCGCGGCGGCCGGCCTCCGGAAGATCGATCTCTCGCGGCTGATGGGCCAGGCGCTGGATGCACTCACGGCCGGCGGGCGCCACCAGGCGCTGCTCGACGACGTGCTGCAGCAGGTGGCCGGCCTGCTCGAGGGCGAGGAGGTGCAGGCGCACATCACCGAAGCCATTGCGCGCGAGATCAAGACGCTGCGCTACGTGGGCCTGGACCAGGTGGCGGCCAAGCTCGCCACGCGCAAGATCGTGGCAGCCGTGGCACGCACCATCGCCGAACTGGCGGCCGAGCCCGGGCATCCGATGCGCCGGCGCTTCGACCACTTCGTCGACGACTTCGTGGTGCGGCTCAAGCTCGACCCCGAGTTCCAGCAGCGCGGCGAGCAGATCCGCGCCGAGCTGATGGCGCATCCCGCACTCGGCGACTACCTGCACGGCATCTGGGGCGAGCTGCTGGCCTGGCTGCACGACGACCTCGGCCGGGGCGACTCCACCATCCGCCAGCGCATCGCATCGATGGCGGGCGCGCTCGGCACGCGGCTGCAGGCCGACGAGGCGATCCGCCGCTGGATCAACGAGCAGATCGAGGCGGCCGCGCCGCTGGCCATCGAGCGCTACCGCGAGGACATCCGCCGCTACATCGAGGAGCGCGTTGCCGACTGGAACGCCAGCGAGATGACCAGCGAGCTGGAGCGCCACATCGGACGCGACCTGCAATTCATCCGCATCAACGGCACGCTGGTGGGCGGGCTGGTGGGGCTCTCGATCCACACGGCGACGCAGCTGCTGCGCGGGTGAGCCGCGCGGACGAAAGGCCGCATGTCCCGGGAGAGACTGCCCCGCCTCCCCTCCTTCCTTCTAGACTGCTCGCGCGCATCCAAAAGAAGGAGAGAAGACATGCCCTGCCGCCCGTTCATCCGTGCCGCCGCACTCATCGCCATCTTCGCCCTGCTGGCCGGCTGCGGCAGCATCGCGCCGCCGCCGCCGCCATCACCCACCCGCCCCGCCGCGTGGTCCGAGCCCGAAGTGCTGGTCGCGCCCTCCTCCTTCGCGGGCGTCCACGGCCTGGCCATCGACCAGAAGGGCCGCCTGCTCGCGGGCTCGGTGCTCGGCAACACGCTGTGGGAGGTCGACCGCGGCACCGGCGCGGCCAAGGTCCTGATCGACGCGCCCGAAGGCCAGGCCGACGACATCGCGGTCGGCCCCAGGGGCGAGCTGGCGTGGACCAACTACCTCATGGGCATGCTGCGCTACCGCGAAAGCGACGGCGCGCCGATGCGCGTGCTCGCCAAGGACCTGCCCGGCCTCAATTCGCTGGACTTCGACCGCAGCAGCGGCAAGCTCTACGCCTCGCAGGTGTTCCTGGGCGACGCGCTGTGGGAGATCAACCGCACGGGCCAGAAGCCGCCGCGGCTCATCAAGAAGGACATGGGCGGCTTCAACGGCTTCGAGGTCGGCCCCGACGGCATGCTCTACGGGCCGCTGTGGTTCAAGGGCCAGGTGGTGAAGATCGATCCGGCGAACGGCAGCATGGCCGTGATCGCCGACGGTTTCAAGATTCCCGCGGCCGCCAACCTCGACGGCAAGGGCAATCTCTGGGTGGTCGATGCGCGCAGCGGCGAACTGGTCAGGGTGGACCTTGCCACGGGCCGCAAGACCGTCGCCAGGCAATTGCGTCCGTCGCTCGACAACCTGGCCATTGCCCCGGACGGCACGATCTACGTGTCGAACATGGCCAACAACGAAGTGCAGTCCTTCGACCCTGCCACCGGAGTGCTGCGCACGCTCACCAGCGGCAAGCTCGCGGCGCCGGCGGGGCTCAAGATCGAAGGCCGAACGCTCTGGGTGGCCGATGTGTTCGGCTTCCGGCAGGTGGACGTGCGCACCGGCGAAGTGCGCGACGTGTTCCGCATGCAGCGCGATCCGGAACTCGACTATCCGTTCGCCGTCGGCCTGTCGGGCACGCGCTTCGCGCTGACCTCATGGTTCACGGGCACCGTTCAGCTGGTGGACCGCCAGACGCTTCGGACCGTCGAAACCATCCACGGACTGAAGGCGCCGTTCGATGCCATTCCCATGGCCGACGGCAGCGTGATCTATGCCGAGATCGCCACCGGCAGCATCACCCGCGCGAGCGGCCCTCATTTTGCCGAGAAGCAAGTGCTCGCCAGCGGGCTGGGCGGCCCGGTGCAGATGATCGTCGGCCGCGACGGCGCGCTCTACGTCACCGAAGCCGCAGGCAAGCTGACCCGCATTCCGCTCGATGCCAGCGCCCCGCTGCGCGCCATTGCCGAAGGCCTGGCGCTGCCCGAAGGCGTGGCCGAGACGCCCTGGGGCAGCTTCATCGTGGCCGAGAGCGCGGCGCGCCGGCTGGTGGAGATCGATCCGGCCAGCGGCTCACGCCGCACCGTGGCGGACAACCTGCCGATCGGACTGGCCGCGGGGCCGGGCCTGCCGCCGCCCTACGTGGTCACGGGTGTCGCGGTGGACAGCGACGGGAGCATCTATATGGCGGCCGACCGGAACAACGCGATCTACCGCATCCGTCCCATGAATAAGTGATTTACTTTTGAAAACAACTATTACAAACTCCTGAACGGACGTCTCGTTACATCTTCGGCCGGGTGGCCGGCGGCGGCGGGCGTTCCTTTTTAGGAGAAGAAAAGACATGACTCCCCTCGTCGTTGGCCAACTGCTGTCGCCCGAGTATTCGCCGGGGCTGGTGGCGCTCTCGTTCCTCATCTCGTTCGCGGGCTCCCTGGTGGCGCTGATCTGCGCGGGGCGCATGGTCGGCGCCGACGGCAAACCCAATCTCGCGGTCGTCGCGTGCGCTGCGGTGGCGCTGGGCGGTATCGGCATCTGGTCGATGCACTTCATCGGCATGCTGGCGTACCGCCTGCCGGTGGGCATTTCCTACAACGTGCCGCTCACGGTGGTCTCGCTGGTGGCGGCCATCCTGATCTCGGGCATTGCGCTGTACATGGCGGGCGGGCGGCGCAAGTTCAGCCGGGCCGGCTGGCTGGCCGGAAGCCTGCTCGCGGGGCTGGGCGTGTGCGTGATGCATTACATGGGCATGTTCGCGATGAACATGCGCGCCTCGATGGATTTCGACCCCACCATCGTGGCGCTGTCCGTGGCCATTGCCATCACCGCCGCCGGCGCGGCCCTCTGGCTGGCCTTCAACCTGCGCCGGCTGACACACCAGATCGCCGCGGCGGCCGTGATGGGCGTGGCGGTCTGCACCATGCACTACGTGGGCATGAGCGCGGCCAGCATGATCTGCATCGCGGCCGCCCCCACCGACGCGCTGGCCATCGGCGGCAACTACATGGGCCTGACGGTGTTCGGCACGGCCGGTGCGGTGCTGATCTTCATCTACTGGGTGATCACGGGCACCAGCATGGACGCGCCCGCTGCGCCACGGCGGGTCCGCACCAGCTAATTGGCGCAAGCCGGGCGCGCATCAGCGCCCTAGAGTCGGTGCAGCTCGCACGGGTGTGCGTGCGCGGCGTTGCGGTGTTTCGACGGCTTCCATCCTGCACAGACGCCACGCGTGTTCCAGGACGGCGGCGAGACGAACCACCGATTGGAGACAACCGCATGCAGTACACCCACGAACATCTCGAGATCCAGAACACGCTGCGCCGCTTCATCGACGACGAGATCAATCCGCATGTCGACGAATGGGAGGAGGCCGAGATCTTTCCCGCGCACGAGGTCTTCGGGAAGCTCGGCCGGCTGGGCATGCTGGGCCTCAACAAGCCCGAGGCCTTCGGCGGCGCCGGGCTCGACTATTCGTATGCGATGGCGATGGCCGAGGCCTTGGGCCACATCAGCTGCGGCGGCGTGCCGATGGCCATCGGCGTGCAGACCGACATGTGCACGCCTGCGCTCGCGCGCTTCGGCAGCGACGAACTGCGCCGCGAGTTCCTCGCGCCTGCGATCGCGGGAGAGACGGTCGGCTGCATCGGCGTGAGCGAGCCCGGTGCGGGCAGCGACGTGGCGGGCCTCAGGAGCCATGCGCGCAAGGACGGCGGCGACTACCTCATCAGCGGCCAGAAGATGTGGATCACCAACAGCCTGCAGGCCGACTGGATGTGCATGCTGGTCAACACCAGCGAGGGCCCGGTGCACCGCAACAAGTCGCTCGTGATCGTGCCGATGGACAGCCCCGGCATCGAGAAGGCGAAGAAGTTCCGCAAGATCGGCATGCATTCGAGCGACACGGGCCTGATCCATTTCGACGAGGTGCGCGTGCCGCAGCGCTATCGCATCGGCGAAGAGGGCCAGGGATTCGTCTACCAGATGCAGCAGTTCCAGGAAGAGCGCCTGTGGGCCGCCGCGAGTTCGCTCGAACCGATGGAGGACTGCATCGCGCAGACCATCGAATGGGCGCAGCAGCGCCGGATGTTTGGCGCCACGCTGGCCGACCAGCAGTGGGTGCAGTTCAAGCTGGCCGAACTCAAGACCGAGGTGGAGGCGCTGCGCGCCCTCGCCTACCGCGCCTGCGACCTGCATGTGCAGGGCCGGGACGTGCTCGAACTGGCCTCGATGGCCAAGCTCAAGACCGGCCGGCTCACGCGCCAGGTGGCCGATACCTGCCTGCAGTTCTGGGGCGGCATGGGCTTCACGCTCGAGAACCGCGTCTCGCGGCTGTACCGCGACGGGCGGCTCGGCTCCATCGGCGGCGGCGCAGACGAAGTGATGCTCGGCATCCTCGCCAAGACCATGGGCATCGCCAAGCGGCCGCCGCGCGGCTGAAGCGCACGTGGACGCCGGACCTCGGGCCGACCGCGCGGCGAGAAGATCGCCGCGCCTGGGCTTCATGTATCGGCCCCGTCGCGGAACGCCCGCGCGCACCGAAGGTCCAACAGTCCAGCGCTGTCGCTGAGTCGCAGGAGGCCGCCATGTTCTCTTTCACTTCCGGCATCGGCACCCTCATGTTCGTCCTGCTGGTGGTGCTGCTCTTTTCCGCGATCTGGATCTTCCGCGAATACGAGCGCGGCATCGTGTTCACCCTGGGGCGATTCTCGAAAGTCGCGGGGCCCGGACTGGTGATGGTGTTTCCCGCCATCCAGCAGGTCGTGCGGGTCGATCTGCGCACCGTGGTGCTCGAGGTTCCGACCCAGGACGTGATCTCGCGCGACAACGTGTCGGTGAAGGTCAGCGCGGTCGTCTACTTCCGCATCGTCGACGCCGAAAAGGCCATCATCGAGGTCAAGGATTTCTTCAACGCGACCAGCCAGCTGGCGCAGACCACGCTGCGCTCGGTGCTGGGCAAGCACCAGCTGGACGACATGCTGGCCGAGCGGGAAAAACTCAACCTGGATGTGCGCGAGTCGCTCGACGTGCAGACGGCTTCGTGGGGCATCAAGGTCTCCAACGTGGAGATCAAGCAGATCGACCTCACCGAATCGATGGTCCGCGCCATTGCGCGGCAGGCCGAGGCGGAGCGTGAGCGGCGTGCCAAGGTGATCCATGCCGAAGGCGAGCTGCAGGCCTCCGAGAAGCTGTTCCAGGCCGCGCGCGTGCTGGCGCAGGAGCCGCAGGCGATCCAGCTGCGCTACCTGGAAACGCTGACGGTGATCGGCGCGGACAAGAACACCACCATCGTCTTCCCGCTGCCGGTGGACCTGCTCGCGAGCTTCCTGCACAAGCCCGCGTAGCGCGCATCCGATGAACTGCGCGCCGGACCGAGCGGCGCCGGTCAGTCGCTCTTTTCACCCGCATCATGCTGCGCGGCAGCGAGCGCGGCGGCCGCGCGCAGCTTGTCCTTCTTGCTCGGCCGCTTGCCCTTGATGCCGCCGGTGCCGGAGGCATCGGCCATCGGCACGGCGGCCTCGGCCGGCTCGAAGCCCTCGATGCGCTCGCGCGGCAGGTGCAGGCCCTGGCGCTTCTCGATCAGGCGGAAGTGCGCCTCGGTGGCCGCGCTCACGAAGCTGATCGCCAGCCCGCTCTCGCCGGCGCGGCCCGTGCGGCCGATGCGGTGGATGTAGTCGGTGGGCGAGCGCGGCAGGTCGTAGTTGATCACCACGGGCAGCTGTGCAATGTCGATGCCGCGCGCGGCCAGGTCGGTGGCAATCACCACGTCCCAGCGGCTCTCCTTGAACTGCGCGAGGATGCCGGTGCGCGTGCCCTGCGCGATGTCGCCGTGGAAGGGCACGGCATACACGCCGTTCTTGTACAGCTTCTCGGCCACGGTCTGCGCCGCATGCTGCGTGGCGACGAAGACCAGCACGCGGTCCCAGTCGTTTTCCTTCAGCAGATGGCGCAGCAGCTGCGTGCGGCGGTTCGCGTCGACCTCGATCACGCGCTGCACGATGGCGGGCTCGGTGCCGGGCTCGCCCTGCACGTCGATCACCGCGGGGTCGTGCAGCGTGCCGTCGGCCAGCGCCTGGATGGCGGGCGGGAAAGTGGCCGAGAACAGCAGGTTCTGGCGCCGCGCCGGCAGCAGCGCGAGGATGCGGCCCAGCTCCTCGGCAAAGCCGAGGTCGAACAGGCGGTCGGCCTCGTCGAGCACGAGCATGGACACGGCGCCGAGCTTCAGCGCGTTGTGCTCCACCAGGTCGAGCAGGCGGCCCGGCGTGGCCACCACGATGTCGGCGCCGCCGCGCAGGCTCATCATCTGCGGGTTGATCGACACGCCGCCGAAGGCAATTGCGATCTTGAGCCGCTCGGGCAGGTGCTGCGCAAGGCTGCGCATGGCTTCGCCGACCTGGGCCGCGAGCTCGCGCGTGGGCACGAGCACCAGCGCGCGCACGCGCCGCGGCGCCTGTGCACGCTCGGCGGCCAGGCGCTGCAGCAGCGGGAGGGAAAATGCGGCGGTCTTGCCGGAACCGGTCTGCGCCGAGCCCCGCACGTCGCGGCCTTGCAGAATGGCGGGAATGGCCGCAGCCTGGATGGCGGTCGGCGCGGCGTAGCCGCTTTCGGCGGCAGCCTGCACGAGCGCGGGGGCCAGGCCCAGTGAGTCGAATGGCATGTGAGCAGACAGAGAATGAACCGGGGACAGTGAAGAAGTGAAGAAAAAGAAGAGATCGATCGAATGGCAACGATGAAAAGCAGTCAGGCCAGCGCCCTGGTGTACTCCACCGAGGCGGGCGGCCGCATGTGCCCCGACTGCGGCGCGCCGGCGGCGCAGTGCCGCTGCAGGCAGATCAAGGCGCGCGCGCCGGCCACCGACGGCATTGTGCGTGTATCCCACGAGACCAAGGGCCGCAAGGGCAAGGGCGTGACCGTGGTCAAGAGCCTCGCGCTCGATGCGGCGGCACTCGCGGCGCTGGGCAAGCAGCTCAAGACGGCCTGCGGCTCGGGCGGCACGGTGAAGGACGGCATCATCGAGATCCAGGGGGACCACCGCGAACTGGTGATCGCCGCGCTCTCGAAGCAGGGCCACACCGTCAGGCGCGCAGGAGGCTGAATTTCAATGAAACCCGAAGACCTGCAGCGCCTCGTCACGCTCGAAATGCCCTTCGGCAAGCACAAGGGCACGCTGATTGCCGATTTGCCCGGAAATTACCTCAATTGGTTCGCACGCGAGGGTTTTCCCGCGGGCGAAATTGGCCGGCTGCTCCATTTGATGCATGAAATAGACCACAACGGCCTCTCCGGCCTGCTGCAACCGTTGCGAAACCGCCCGTCAGGACGTGATGTTTCGTAATAAGCGCTGATTTCGGTACGCTTTTTCCGGAACGGCTTGATAATCCGGCCTACGTGTCTGTGAGCTTGCTCCCGTGCACGTAATTCGGTGATCGGTCAGTTTCGCGCCACAGCGCATTTGTTTGTTGTGATTCTGGGACTCCATCGCTTTGTCTTGTTGGTTTGAATTAGGAGTCCCTCAATGGGCAAGAAACTCTACGTAGGCAACCTCGCCTACTCCGTGCGTGACAACGACCTGGAACAGGCTTTCGGCGAGTTCGGCTCGATCGTCAGCGCCAAGGTCATGATGGAACGCGACACCGGCCGCTCCAAGGGCTTCGGTTTCGTGGAAATGGGCACCGACGCTGAAGCGCTGGCAGCCGTTGAAGCCATGAACGGCCATTCGCTCCAGGGCCGTGCCCTGACCGTGAACGAAGCACGTCCGATGGAAGCCCGTCCCCCCCGTACCGGTGGTGGCGGCGGCTACGGCGGCGGCGGCGGTGGTGGTTACGGCGGTGGTGGTGGCGGCGGCGGCTACGGTGGTGGCGGCGGTGGCCGCAGCGGTGGTGGCGGCGGCTACGGCGGCGGCGGCGGTGGCCGCGGCGGCTACTAAGCCCTCCCACCGAGACCTCGCTCTCAAGTAAAAAAGCTCCTTCGGGAGCTTTTTTCGTTTCCGCCTTCTTCCTTTGCCCGCTTGCGCCGGGCTCACGGGAGAACCCTTGTACGCATTTGTCCCTACCGGGCCGGTCAGCCAGCGGTCAGCCGTGGGCGACGACCCTCACTCCTCCAATCAAGAGGGTCGAGACAATGCGTATAAAGAGTCAGGCTGACTTCTTTTCAGGAGTCATGTTCACAGCCGTGGGCGGCGCTTTCGCCATAGGCGCCACCACCTACAACATCGGCGACGGTGCCCGCATGGGACCCGGTTATTTCCCGCTCATGCTGGGCATCCTGCTGGCCGTGCTCGGGGCGTTCATCATGTTCCAGGCGATGGTGGTCGAAACCGCCGGCGGCGACAAGATCGGCAAATGGGCCTGGAAGCCGCTGGCCTTCGTGCTCGGCGCCAACCTGGCGTTCGGCGTGCTGCTGGGCGGCCTGCCGAGCATCGGCGTGCCCGCCATGGGGATGATCGTCGCGATCTACGCGCTCACCATCATCTCGAGCATGGCCGGTGAACATTTCAAGCTGCGCGACGTGCTGGTGCTGTCCACCATCCTGGCGGCCGGCAGCTATGTGGCCTTCATCTGGGCGCTCAAGCTCCAGATCCAGGTCTGGCCTACTTTCATCTCGGGTTGAGGAGCACACCGCCATGGAACTGTTCCACAACCTCGCGACCGGCTTCGGCGTCGCCTTCACTTTCACCAACCTGCTGTACTGCCTGGTCGGCTGCATCCTGGGCACCTTGATCGGCGTGCTGCCGGGCATCGGCCCGGTCGCGACCATCGCGATGCTGCTGCCCGCCACCTACGCACTGCCGCCTGTGTCGGCGCTGATCATGCTGGCCGGCATCTACTACGGCGCGCAGTACGGCGGCTCGACCACCGCGATCCTGGTGAACCTGCCCGGGGAGTCGTCCTCGGTGGTCACCTGCATCGACGGCTACCAGATGGCAAGGCAGGGCCGCGCGGGCCCGGCGCTGGCCGCGGCGGGCCTGGGCTCGTTCTTTGCCGGCTGCGTCGGCACGCTGATCCTCGCAGCCTTTGCGCCGCCGCTGACCGAGCTGGCCTTCAAGTTCGGTCCGGCCGAATACTTCTCGCTGATGGTGCTGGGCCTGATCGGCGCCGTGGTGCTGGCTTCGGGCTCGCTGCTCAAGGCGGTGGCCATGATCGTGCTGGGCCTCCTGCTCGGCATCGTGGGCACCGATGTGAATTCCGGCGTGGCGCGCTACAGCTTCGACATTCCGGAACTCACCGACGGCATCGGCTTCGTGGTGATCGCCATGGGCGTGTTCGGCTACGGCGAAATCATCGGCAACCTCTCGCAGCCCGACGACGAGCGCGAGGTGTTCACGCACAAGGTCAAGGGCCTGTGGCCCACCAAGGAAGACTTCAAGCGCATGACGCCCGCGGTGCTGCGCGGCACGGCGCTGGGTTCGGCGCTCGGCATCCTGCCGGGCGGCGGCGCGCTGCTGGCGGCTTTTGCGGCCTACGCGCTGGAGAAGAAGATCAAGATGCGCCCCGGCGAAGTGGCCTTCGGCAAGGGCAACATCCGCGGCGTGGCCTCGCCCGAATCGGCCAACAATGCCGGCGCGCAGACCTCCTTCATCCCGCTCCTGACGCTGGGCATTCCGCCCAACGCGGTGATGGCGCTGATGGTGGGTGCGATGACCATCCACAACATCCAGCCCGGCCCGCAGGTGATGACCAGCAACCCCGAGCTGTTCTGGGGCCTGATCGCCTCGATGTGGATCGGCAACGCGATGCTGATCATCCTGAACCTGCCGCTGATCGGCATGTGGATCAAGCTCTTGACGGTGCCCTACAAGTTCCTGTTCCCGGCGATCGTGCTGTTCTGCGCGATTGGCGTGTACTCGACCAACAACAACACCTTCGACGTGTGGATGGTCGCGATCTTCGGCTTCATCGGCTACCTGTTCCTGAAGCTGCGCACCGAGCCGGCTCCGTTGCTGCTGGGCTTCATCCTCGGGCCGATGATGGAAGAGAACCTGCGGCGCGCGCTGCTGCTGTCGCGCGGCGCGTGGAGCGTGTTCATCACGCGGCCGCTGTCGGCCGGCCTGCTGGTGGCGGCGGCGCTGCTGCTGGGCATCGTGCTGCTGCCGTCGATCAAGGCCAAGCGCGAAGAAGCCTTCGTCGAGGAATAACCCACCCCCGTCCCTCGCTCACTTCGTGTAGCTCGACTCCCCCTCAAGGGGGCAACACCGGCGGCCCGGCAAAGCCGGTTCCGCGGTGTTCCTGGCCCACCCCCGAAACGGC
Organism: Variovorax sp. VRV01; assembly: GCF_014852545.1. Lineage (NCBI taxonomy): Bacteria > Pseudomonadati > Pseudomonadota > Betaproteobacteria > Burkholderiales > Comamonadaceae > Variovorax > Variovorax sp. VRV01. The sequence goes on along the minus strand of NZ_JACVBS010000005.1, from coordinate 100,717 downwards.
TCACTTCGTGTAGCCGCCTCCCCCTCAAGGGGGCAACACCGGCGGCCCGGCAAAGCCGGTTCCGCGGTGTTCCTGGACTCGACTCCGCTTGCGGCGGTCAGCGCGCAAGCAGTTGCCAGGCCATGCCCGCGAGCGCGGAGGCGAGCACCACCGGGATCACGCCGGCCTTGAAGCGGAAGAGCGCGATGGCCGCGAGGACGCCGATCACGGCGGAGGGGGCCTCGAAGGGCCCGGACAACCCCGCAGGCCAGAGCACGTGGTAGGCGAAGAAGACCGCCAGATTGACGATCACGCCGACCACGGCTGCGGTGATGGCGGTGAGCGGCGCCGTGAATTTCAGGTTGCCGTGGGTCGATTCGATGAAGGGTCCGCCCAACAAGATGAACAGGAACGACGGCAGGAAGGTGAAGAAGGTCACCACCGCCGCCGCCGCCGCGCCCGCCGCGAACAGCGCCTGCGGGCCGAACAGCGCCTGGCCCCAGCCGCCCACGAAGCCCACGAACGAGACCACCATGATCAGCGGGCCGGGCGTGGTTTCCCCGAGCGCCAGTCCGTCGATCATCTGCGTGGCGCTGAGCCAGTGGTAGTGGTCGACCGCGCCCTGGAACACATAGGGCAGCACCGCATACGCGCCGCCGAAGGTCAAAAGCGCCGCCTTGGTGAAGAACCAGGCCATCTGCGTGAGCGCGCCGTTCCAGCCGTACAGCGCCGCGAGGGCGCCGAGGGCGCCGAGCCACAGCGCAAGGAACACCGCCAGCACGCGCACGAAACGGCCCCAGCCGAAAAGGGCGTGCGGCGGCGTCGGCGTGCCGTCGTCGATCAGCGCCGGCCCGGCCGACGACGCGGCGCTGCCGTGCCCGCCGCCCGCCGCAAAGTACGCCGGCGCGAAGCGGCTGCCGAAGTAGCCGATGGCCCCGGCGGCCAGCACGATCAGCGGGAACGGCAGGCGCAGCGCGAAGATCGCCACGAAGGCCGCCACGGCAATCGCCCAGAGCCATGCGTTCTTGAGCACCCGCGAGCCGATGCGCCAGGCGGCGAACAGCACGATGGCCGTCACTGCGGGCTTCACGCCGTAGAGCAGGCCCGCCACGGCCGGCACGTGGCCGTAGGCCATGTAGGCCCACGACAGCGCGATCAGGATGAAGAGCGACGGCAGCACGAAGAGCACGCCCGCCGCGAGGCCGCCCCAGGTGCGGTGCATGAGCCAGCCGATGTAGGTGGCCAGCTGCTGGGCTTCGGGGCCGGGCAGCACCATGCAGTAGTTCAGCGCATGCAGGAAGCGCTTCTCCGAGATCCAGCGCCGGCGCTCGACCAGTTCCTGGTGCATCAGCGCGATCTGCCCGGCCGGCCCGCCGAAGCTGATGAAGCCGAGCTTGAGCCAGTAGGCGAAGGCCTGCCAGAAGCTGACGGGAGGGGGGGGTTCGAGAGGCTCTGGCGGCGGCATGCAGGGACTTTCGGGTCTGGCTATTTCAGGAATGCGTCGTAGGCGGTCTTCAGGATCAGCGCGCTCACCACGACGATGAACACCACCCGCACGAAGCCGGCCCCGTGTTTCAGCGCAACACGCGTGCCCGCCAGGCTGCCGGCCACGTTGGCCACCGCCATCACCAGCCCATAGTGCCACCAGACGTGCCCCTTGAGCGCGAGCAGCAGCAGGGCCGCGGCGTTGGTGAGCGTGTTGATGATCTTGGCCGAGGCCGAGGCGTTCAGGAAGTCGTAGCCCATCCAGCGCACGAACAGGAACACCAGGAAGCTGCCCGCGCCGGGGCCGAAGAAGCCGTCGTAGAAGCCGATCGAGAGCCCGATGGTGCAGGCCGCCAGGGTTTCGGCCCGTCCGCTGAAGCGCGGCGCATGGTTGCGGCCCAGGTCCTTGCGCGCCAGCGTGTAGAGCAGTACGCCCAGCAGCACGATGGGCAGCGCGCGGCGCAGGAAGTCGCCCGGGAACACCGTGACGCCCCAGGCGCCGAGCATCGAACCCGCGAAACCGAGCAGCGCGGCCGGCCACAGGGCGCCCCAGCGCATCTGGACGCGCTGGCTGAACTGGGCCGCCGCGGCCGCCGTGCCCCAAATGGACGCGCTCTTGTTGGTGCCCAGCAAGGTGGCCGGCGGTGCGCCCGGAAAGACGGCAAAGAGCGCCGGCACGAGGATCAGCCCTCCGCCCCCCACGATCGAATCGACAAAACCCGCGAGCAGCGAGGCGCCCGTGACCACCAGCATTTCCATGGCGGGATTGTCGCACCCGGATTGCTATCAAAAAAGGAGCTTCAACCAGAAGTGGGACGGGCGCGAGAGCGCTCTTCGGCGAGAAGCAAATGCCTCAGCGGGAGGGTGGCGGCAGGCAAAAAAAAAGACGCCGACCAGCGACGCCTTTTCAAGTTCAGCACGGCTTCTCGAGCGGAAGCCTTGAAGAATTTTTGTTGTAGACCGAATTTGTCTCCTCGGACCCTCGGCAGTACGAGCTGGGCCCGTTCGCGAGTGGGCAGACTTTAGGCGGTGCACCGGCCCAGTGCATTGGGAATTACCCGCTTTGCCTTAGCGCTGTGGGGCGGTTCGCAAACCAAAGTGTTTCGGACCGTTAACGGTATGGCATGACTTGTGCACGCAAGTGCTTGATCCATCCATGGAGGCCGTCATGTCCATGTCCGAAAGCGAACGCATTGCGCTGGCCGCGCGCCTGCACGTGGCGCTCAGGCGAAAGCACGGGCGCGTGACGGACACCGAATGGATGGCCACCAATGCCGAATACGCCGCGGAGATCGTGCGCATGACGCGCGCGCATGCGGTCGAGACCAAGGACGAAGACCTGTACCTGCTCGCCACCCGGCTGGAGCAGGCGATGGAACCGCTGGCGCGCGCCGCGCGGCTGGCGGCGCGCGCGCCCGACGGCCATCTGCCGAACCCGCTGCCGCGCTATGCGGACGGGCTGGGCTGATTTCTTCAGCCCGCGGCGAGAGCGGCCTTGCGGATCGACTGCAGCGTGCTGGCCGGCGTGATGGCTTCGGGGTCGAGCAGGCAATGCAGGATCGCGGGCTTGCCGCTGGCACGCGCCCGCGCCAGCGCGGGACCGAACTCCGCGGTGCTGGCCACGCGCTCGCCGTGGCCGCCGAACACCTCGGCATAGCCGCGGAAGTCGGGGTTCTTCAGCTGCGTGGCGCTCACGCGGCCCGGGTAGTGCTTTTCCTGGTGCATGCGGATGGTGCCGTACATGGCGTTGTCGAGCAGCACCACGAGGATCGGCAGGCCGTACTGCACCGCGGTGGCGAACTCCTGGCCGTGCATCATGAAGTCGCCGTCGCCCGCGAACACCACTACCTCGCGCTGCGGCCAAAGCCGCTTGGCGCCCACGCCGGCCGGCAGGCCGTAGCCCATCGATCCGCTGGTGGGCGCCAGCTGGCCCGCGAACGCGCGGAATGGCCAGAAGCGGTGCACCCAGGTCGCAAAATTGCCCGCGCCATTGCAGAAGATGGTGTCGGCCGGCAGCACCTCGCGCAGGTGCTGCATGACCTCGCCCATCTGCAGCGGGCCCGGAATGCGGATCGGGGCCGGATCGCTCCAGCGCAGGAAGTCTTCGCGCGCAGTCTTCGTCTCGGCCTGCCAGGCGGGCGGCGAGGCCGGGCGCAGCGCGGACACCGCCTCGGCAAAGGCCTGCGGCGTGGCATGGATGCCCTGGGCCGGGCGGTAGAGCTTGCCGAGCTCGTCGGCGTCGGCATGCACATGCACCAGCGCCTGCTTCGGCTGCGGAATGGCGAGCAGTTCATAACCCTGCGAGGGCACTTCCGACAGGCGCCCGCCCACCAGCAGCACCAGGTCCGCCTGGCGGATGCGCTCGAGCATGCGCGGATTCGCGCCCAGGCCCAGGTCGCCCGCGTAGCAGGGATGCTCGGCCGACAGCAGCATCTGGCGGCGGAACGAGCAGTACACCGGCAGCGAGAACGCCTCGGCGAAAGCCGCGAACTGCTGCGTCGCGGCCTCGGACCAGCGGCTGCCGCCCAGGATGGCGACCGGCCGCTCGGCCCGCGACAGGCGCTGCTGCAACTCGGCGATCTGCGCTGCGCCCGGATGGGTTTCGACCACTGCATAGGGCTGCGCGTCGGCCACGGCGGCGGCTTCGGTCAGCATGTCCTCGGGCAGCGCGATCACCACCGGCCCGGGCCGGCCCGAGGTGGCGACGTGGAAGGCGCGCGAGACCAGCTCGGGCACGCGGGCGGGGTCATCGATCTGCACCACCCACTTGGCCATGGTGCCGAACACCGCGCCGTAGTCCAGCTCCTGGAAGGCTTCGCGGCCCAGCGCCTCGCGCGCCACCTGGCCCACGAACAGCAGCAGCGGCGTCGAATCCTGGTGCGCGATGTGCACGCCGGCCGCCGCGTTGGTGGCGCCCGGCCCGCGCGTGACGAAGCAGACGCCGGGCCGGCCCGTGAGCTTGCCCTGCGCCTCGGCCATCATCGTGGCGCCGCCTTCCTGGCGGCACACGGTCACGTCGATGGAAGCGTCGTGCAGCGCATCGAGCACGGCCAGGAAGCTTTCGCCAGGCACGCAGAAGAGCTGCCTGACGCCGTGGGTGATGAGCTGGTCGACCAGGATCTGGCCGCCGGTGCGGGGAGAGGTCATGCTGAGTCCAATGCAATGAAGGTGTTGGTATTTGCGCCTTCCCCTTCCGGGGGAAGGTTGGGATGGGGGCAGGCGGCGCTGGATACGCCGGCAGCAATTGACATGCCGCGAGCCCCCACCCCCGCCCTCCCCCGGGAGGGGAGGGAGAAAAGCGGGGTCATTCGAGAGCTTCGCATGCCGCGGCAATGCGTGCACACGCCTCTTCCAGCTGCGCCATCGACGTGGCATACGAAATTCGGAAGTACGGCGCGAGGCCGAACACGCTGCCCGGCACCACCGCCACTTCGAAATCCTGCAGCAGGTAGCCGCAGAAGTCGCTGTCGGTCTGCAGCAGCGCGCCGCCGCGGGTGCGCCGGCCGAGCACGCCCGCGCAGCTCGCAAAGGTATAGAAGGCGCCCTCGGGCACGCGGCAATGCAGGCCCGGCGCGCGGTTCAAGGCGGCCACCACGAAGTCGCGCCGCGCCTGGAACTCGCCGCGCCGCTCGGCCACCACGTGTTGCGGCCCCGTGAGCGCCTCGATCGCGGCGGCCTGGCTCACCGACGACGGGCACGAGGTCGACTGGCTCTGCACCACCGCCATGGCCGCGATCAGCGCGCGCGGCCCGGCGCCGTAGCCCACGCGCCAGCCGGTCATCGCATAGGCCTTGGACACGCCGTTGACGGTGAGCGTGCGCTCGCGCAGCCGCGGTTCCACCGCTGCCGGGGTGGCGAACGCGTGGCCGTCGTAGAGGATGTGCTCGTAGATGTCGTCGGCCAGCACCCAAACCCTGGGATGCCGCAGCAGCACCTCGCACAGCGGCGCAAGCTGCGCCGCGCTGTAGGCCGCGCCGCTCGGGTTGGAAGGCGAATTCAGGAACAGCCAGCGCGTGCGCGGCGTGATGGCCGCCTCGAGCTGCGCGGCATCGAGCCTGAAGCCGTTGGCCTCGCCGCAGGGCACGCTCACCGGCACGCCGCCGCAGATCTGCACGATGTCGGCATACGAAGTCCAGTACGGTGCGGGCAGGATCACCTCGTCGCCCGGGTTCAGGCTGGCCATCAGCGCGTTGAAGATCACCTGCTTGGCGCCCGCGCCCACGCTGATCTCGTCGAGTGCGAAGTCCAGCGCGTTGTCGCGCCTGAACTTGAGCTGCACCGCGGCCTTCATGGCCGGGCTGCCGTCGAGCACGGTGTAGCGCGTGTCGCCGCGTTCCATGGCGCGGGCCGCGGCGGCGCGGATCGGCTCGGGCGTGTCGAAGTCCGGCTCGCCCGCGCCCAGCACGATCACCGGCCGGCCGGCGCGCTTGAGCGCATTGGCATGGTCGGTGATGCGCAGGATTTCCGAAACCCCGATGGCGCGCACGCGCTGCGCGGGCTCGAATGCGCAAGGCGCTGAATCGGCGGATGTCACTTCGCGTAGGCCTCCAGCGGCTTGTCGTTGGGTTCGGCAATGAGCTGCTTCAGCGCCGCGCTCATCGGCAGGTTCAGGCTGGTGTTCTTCGGCGGAATCGGCGCGACGAACCACCTGGTGTAGATCTTCTCGAGCTCGCCGCTCTTCATGAGGCGGCGCAGCGCGTCGTCCACCGCGGCCTTGAAGGCCGGGTCGTCCTTGCGGAACAGCAGCGCGATGGGCTCGGAGCCCAGCGCATCGCCGACGATGCGGTAGGCCGACGGGTTCTTCGCGTTCGCGATGATGCCCGCGAGCAGGTTGTCGTCGAGCACGAAGGCATCGGCGCGGCCCGACTCCATCAGCAGGAAGCTTTCGAGGTGGTCCTTGCCGAGCATGGTGGTGATGGTGGTGTTCTGCGCGCGCTCGCGCTTGCGCAGCAGCTGCACGGCGGTGGTGCCGGTGGAGGCCGACACGGTGCGGCCCGCCAATTGGTCGAGCGAGCTGATGCCCGAATCGACGCGCGTGGCCATGCGCACCTCGCTCACGTAGGTGGTGAGCGCGAACGCCACCTGCTGCTGGCGCGCGGTGTTGTTGGTGGTGGGGCCGCAGCCGATGTCGAGCGTGCCGTTCTGCACCAGCGGGATGGTGTTCTGCGCGGTCACGGCCATGTATTCGAGCCGGGCCGAAGGCGCGATGTCCTTGAGCACGCGCTCGCACAGCTCGACGTGGTAGCCCACGTATTTGTCGTTCGCACCCAGCATGTAGGCCATGGGCGGCGAGGCTTCGCGCACGCCGAGCACGGCCTTGCCGCTGCTCCTGATCTTGTCGAGCGTGCCGCCGGCCGGGGCCTGCTGCGCGGCGGCGCCGAATGCGAGCGCGAGCAGCGCCGCAGCGGTGGTGATGGTCTTCAATTGCATCTTCATGTTCTCTGTCTCCTGGTTGTTGTTCTTGGGCACGGCCGCCGCCCTGCCGCTGCAGCGAAACGCCGCGCGGCAAGAACACAAGGCCGGAGTCGGTCAGTCGTTGATCTCGAAGGTCACGCCCTGGGCAAGCGGCAATGCGGTCGAGTAGTTGATGGTGTTGGTCGCGCGGCGCATGTACGCCTTCCAGCTGTCGGAGCCGGCTTCGCGGCCGCCGCCGGTTTCCTTCTCGCCGCCGAAGGCGCCGCCGATCTCGGCGCCGCTCGGGCCGATGTTGACGTTGGCAATGCCGCAGTCCGAGCCCGCGCTCGACAGGAAGCGCTCGGCCTCGCGTACGTTGAGCGTGAAGATCGACGACGACAGGCCCGCGCCCACCGCGTTGTGCCATCCGATAGCGTCGTCCAGCGAGGTGTAGCGCACCACATAGAGGATGGGCGCGAAGGTTTCGCGCAGCACCGGGCCGTCGTGCGACTTCAGTTCGACCAGCGCCGGGCGCACGTAGAAGGCGTCATGGGTGCCGATGCCCTCCACGCGCTGGCCGCCATGCACCGTGGCGCCGATCTCGCGGCTTTCGCCCAAGGCCTTCTGCATGCCGTCGAAGGCGGCGCGGTCGATCAGCGGCCCAACCAGCGTGCCGGCCTCGCGCGGATCGCCCACCTGCACGTTGCCGTAAACCCTGGCGAGCTTGGGCACCAGCGCGTCGTACACGCTGTCGTGCACGAACAGCCGGCGCAGCGTGGTGCAGCGCTGGCCGGCCGTGCCCATGGCCGAGAACGCGATGGCGCGCAGCGTGAGGTCGAGGTCGGCCGAGGGCGTGACGATGGCGGCGTTGTTGCCGCCGAGTTCGAGGATGGCGCGCGCGAAGCGTGCAGCCAGCTTGGGCCCCACCTGCCGGCCCATCGCGGTCGAGCCGGTCGCGGAAAGTATGGGCACGCGGTGGTCGTCGACCAGCACTTCGCCGATGTCGCGCTGGCCCAGCAGCAGGCCGAGCAGGCCTTCGGGCGCATCGCCGAAACGCGCGAGGGCGCGCTGCGCGATGGCATGCACGGCCAGCGCCGTGAGCGGTGTTTTTTCCGACGGCTTCCACACCACCGAGTCGCCGCACACCAGCGCCAGCGCCGCATTCCACGACCACACGGCCACCGGGAAGTTGAAGGCCGAGATCACGCCGCACACACCCAGCGGATGCCAGGTTTCCATCATGCGGTGCTCGGCGCGCTCGGTGGCGAGCGTGAGGCCGTAGAGCTGGCGCGAGAGGCCGACCGCGAAGTCGCAGATGTCGATCATCTCCTGCACCTCGCCCGCGCCTTCGGACGGGATCTTGCCGGCCTCGAGCGTGACGAGGCGGCCGAGGTCGGCCTTGGCCGCGCGCAGTTCCTCGCCCAGCAGGCGCACCAGCTCGCCGCGGCGCGGCGCGGGCACGCTGCGCCAGGCCTTGAAGGCTTCGTGCGCCTGGCCGATGGTCGCGGCCGCTTCGGCGGCGGTGGTCTGCCGCACTTGCGCGACCACCTCGCCGGTGACCGGCGAGCGCACCGTGAGTTCGCCGCCGGCATGGGCGGCATCCGGAACGCCGAGGCGCTGCAGCAGCTGCGCGATTTCGGTGGCGACAGGAAGGAGGGCTTGGGCTTCTGGCATGGAGGCTCCGGCAGGGAGAAAAGAGAACAGGAACGAAGGGCAGCGGGGGTGCGGCAACAGCTCAATATCTGCGAACAGGGCCTGCTTGCATAGCGAAAAAACGGAAGGACTTGGTGCGTTCCATGAATGAACTACCACAGCGTTCGTGCATTCAGCGCACAGCTCGCACCTAAGCGGCAGGCCCTGGCGGCTCGGGCAGGCTGATGCGCTGCCCCGCTGGCGAGCCCGCCAGGCTCTGCGCCGGCCGCCGCAAAGTGGCATCGAAGGGATTGATCTTCGGCCCGATGGCCGCCGCCTCGCGCTTGAGCAGTTCCACCACCGTGGGCATGCGGTCGGCATTGAGCCGGTCGGCGATGGTGCCCACGCTGAGCGCAGCCACCGCGCGGCCTTCGCGGTCGAGGATGGGGACCGCCACGCCGGCCATGCCTTCGAGCAGGCCGGTGTTGCGCCCCGCGTAGCCGGCCTGGCGCACGCGCTCGATCTCGGTGCGCAGGTAGACCTCGTCGTACACGCCGTATTCGCGCACGCGCGAAAGATTGAAGCGGATCACCTCCTCGCGCTCCGCCTCGGGCAGGAAGGCCAGGATCGCGAGCGCGCCCTGCCCCACCCCCAGCGCGATGCGCCCGCCGATGTCGCCCGTGAACGAGCGGATCGGGAACGGCCCTTCGCTGCGGTCGAGGCAGATGGCGTCGAAGCCGCTGCGCGCCAGCAGAAAGATGCTGTCGCCCAGGCTCGCGCACAGGCGCAGCAGCACCGGGCGGCAGATGGAGCGCAGGTCGCCCGGATTGCCGGCGCTGGCCGCGAGCGCGAAGAAATCGATGCTCAGCCGGTAGAGCTTGCTGCGCTCGTCCTGCTCGACCATGCCCTCGGCCATGAGCGATTGCAGCAGGCGGTGCGTGGTGGCCTGCGTGAGGCCCACGGACCGTGCGATCTGGGTCACGCGGCCGCCCTCGGCCTGCACCGCGCCGAGCGCGCGGATCACCGAAAAGACACGCGGCACGCCGCCGCTGGCGGCCGAGGGGGTTTCCATGGCTTGCTCCTGTGGAATTCTTGCGTTCGATTTTTCACATGATATTCCATTGATTGGAATAAATTAGAAAAAGATTCTGATTAATGGAATACCCGGGGCGATCTGGCGTGATCGTTGCAATAGAGTGAATTGAAAGTTCTCTCTTTGTCCGCGGCGTGCACCAAGGTGCTGCACGCCATCAAGACCCCGCAGAAAGGCCCTTCCATGTCATTCCTACGGCTCACCGACCTGACCAAGTTCTACGGCGCCACGCGCGCCGTGTCGGCCATGAACCTCGCGGTGGAAAAGGGCGAGTTCGTCTCGCTGCTCGGCCCCTCGGGCTGCGGCAAGACCACGACGCTGCAGATGATCGCGGGCTTCGAGGCGGTGTCGAGCGGGCGCATCGAGCTCGCGGGCAAGGACATCACGCATGCCAAGGCCAACACGCGCGGCCTGGGCATCGTGTTCCAGACCTACGCGCTGTTCCCGCACATGACGGTGGCCGACAACGTGAGCTTCGGCCTCGAGATGCGCAAGATGCCGAAGTCCGAACGCGCCGAGCGCGTCAGGCAGGCGCTGGCGCTGGTGCACCTGGAAGCGCATGCCGCGCGCTACCCGCGCGAGCTCTCGGGCGGCCAGCGCCAGCGCGTGGCACTGGCCCGCGCACTCGTGATCGAGCCGCCGGTGCTGCTGCTGGACGAGCCGCTCTCCAACCTGGACGCCAAGCTGCGCGAGGAGATGCAGTTCGAGCTGCGCCAGATCCAGCGCAAGGTCGGCACCACCACGGTGATGGTCACGCACGACCAGAGCGAGGCCATGTCGATCAGCGACCGCGTGGTGGTGATGGAAGGCGGCTGCGCCACGCAGATCGACCACCCGCACCGCGTCTACGAGCACCCGAGCACGCGCTTCATCTCCACCTTCGTGGGCAAGGCCAACCTGCTGGACGGGCGCGTCACGGCCAGCGGCGCGCGCAGCTGCCATGTGGCGGTGGGCGCGCTCGCGGTCGAGGTCGACGACACCGCCTACAAGCCGGGCGATGCGGTGCTGATGAGCGTGCGCCCCGAAAAGCTGCAGCTGGTGGAGGCCGGCCGCGGCCGCCTCGACGGCCAGGTGCTGGAGCGCTTCTTCCTCGGCAGCCAGTGGCTCTATCGCCTGGGCACGCCCGCCGGCGACCTGATGGTGCTGAGCCCCAACGACGGCCGCGACGCGCTCGATGAGGGCCATGCCGCCGGCATCGACTGGCCTGCGCATTGCACGCGGCTGTTGCCGGCCGGCGAGGCGGTGGCGGCATGAAGAACAAGGCCACGCCCTGGTGGCTGTCGGGGCCCGCGCTGCTGCTGTTCGCGGCCTTGCTGGTGGTGCCGCTCGCGCTCACCGCGGTGCTGTCGTTCAACGTCTACGACCCGGCCACCGGGCCGAAGGCCGGCGAGTTCACGCTCGCGCACTACGCGCAGGTGTTCACCGACTCGTACTACCACGGCATCTTCTGGCGCACCTTCTGGATCTCGGGCCTCGTCACCTTGATCTGCGTGCTGGTCGGCGCGCCCGAGGCCTATGTGCTGAGCCGCATGCGCAACCCGTGGCGCTCGGTGCTGCTGCTGGTGGTGCTGGCGCCGCTCCTGGTGTCGGTGGTGGTGCGCGCCTTCGGCTGGAGCATGCTGCTCGGACCCGAGGGCGCGGTGAACGGGCTGCTGCGGCTGGCGGGCATCGGGCCGGTGAAGATGCTCTACACCGAGACCGCGGTGATCGTCGCGCTGGTGCACGTGATGCTGCCCTTCATGGTGATTCCAGTCTGGACCTCGCTGCAGAAGCTCGATGCGGGCGTGGAGAACGCCGCGCTTTCGCTCAAGGCCTCGCCGTTCACCACGCTGCGCCGCATCGTGCTGCCGCAGGTGATGCCGGGCATTCTCTCGGGCAGCCTGATCGTGTTCGGCCTGGCTGCGAGTTCGTTCGCGATTCCGGGGCTCTTGGGCGGACGACGCCTGAAGATGGTCGCGACCATCGTCTACGACGAATACCTGAGCGAACTCAACTGGCCGCTCGGCGCCGCCGTCGCGCTCACCCTGCTCGCTGCGAACCTGGTCGTGATGCTGAGCTACAACCGCCTCGTCGAAGGCCGCTACAAGAAGGCGCTCGGGTGATCCGATGACCAAGAACGGCCCCCTCGCCCTCGCGTTCAACGCACTCGTCATCGCCTTCATGCTGGCGCCGCTGGTGGTGGTGTGCATCGTCGCGTTCACGCCCGAGAACACGCTGACGATCCCGACCACGCACTTCTCGCTGCGCTGGTTCCAGGCGGTGTTCGCGCATCCTGACTTCATGCAGTCGTTCTGGAACAGCCTGTGGCTCGCGCTGAGCTCGGCCACCATCGCCACGCTGCTCGCGGTGCCGGCGGGCATGGCGATCACGCGCTACCAATTTCCGGGGCGCGACTTCCTCAACGGCCTGTTCCTCTCGCCGCTGATCATTCCGCACCTGGTGCTGGGCGTGGCCTTGCTGCGCCTGTTCGCGCTGGTGGGCGGCACGGGCAGCTTCGGCTGGCTGGTGATGGCGCATGCGCTGATCGTCACGCCCTACACGCTGCGGCTCGTGGTGGCCGCGCTGGTGGGCTTCGACCGCAGCGCCGAGCAGGCCGCGCTCTCGCTGGGCGCGAGCCAGGCCACGGTGTTCCGGCGCATCACGCTGCCGATGATCCTTCCGGGCGTCACGGGCGGCTGGCTGCTGTCCTTCATCAACAGCTTCGATGAAGTGACGATGTCGATCTTCGTCACCTCGCCCAGCACCGTGACGCTGCCGGTGCGCATGTACATGTACGCCACCGAGTCGATCGATCCGCTGATGGCGGCGGTGTCGGCGCTGATGGTGGCGGTGACGGCCGTCGCGATGGTGGTGCTCGACCGCGTCTACGGGCTGGACCGCGTGCTGGTGGGGCGCAGGTAGATGACGAGCCTGCCGCCCCTCCAACCGCTGCTGCATCGCGTGGCCGAGACCGGCCGCGCCGCGGTGCCCTTCACGCTCGACGGCCAGCCCGCCTCCGCCCTCGTCGGCGACACGGTGCTGACGGCCGTGCTCACGCAGGCCGCGCAGTTGCGGCGCAATGAATTCAGCGGTGCGCCGCGCGCAGGCTTCTGCATGATGGGCGCCTGCCAGGATTGCTGGATCGCCACCGAGCAGGGCGAGCGCCTGCGCGCCTGCTCCACCTTCATCGCGCCGGGCATGGCGCTGGTCACGGGAAGGAGCGGCGCATGACGGCTTCTTCTGCCGCAGTGCAGCCGGTGATCGTCGGCGCCGGGCCGGCCGGCGTGCGCGCCGCGCAGGCGCTGGTGGCGCACGGCCTGCGGCCGGTGGTGATCGACGAGGCTCCGCGCGCCGGCGGACAGATCTACCGGCGCCCGCCCGCGAGCCTGGCCCAGCGCAGCGCGCAGGCGCTCTATGGCTTCGAGGCCGGCCGCGCCGATGCGGTGCATGCCGCTTTCGACGCGCTGCGCGAACGCATCGACTACCGTCCCGACAGCCTGGTGTGGAATGCGCAAGGCGGCCGGCTGGACGTGCTGCACGGCCCGACGCGCAGCACGTCCAGCCTTCCGTACGGCCAGCTGATCGTCGCCACCGGCGCCACCGACCGCGTGCTGCCGGTGCCGGGCTGGACACTGCCCGGCGTCTACACGCTGGGCGGCGCGCAGGTGGCGCTCAAGTTCCAGGGCTGCGCCATCGGCGAGCGCGTGGCGTTCATGGGCACCGGCCCGCTGCTCTATCTGGTGGCGTATCAGTACGCCAAGGCCGGCGCGAAGGTGGCCGCGGTGCTCGACACGGCGCGGCTCGCCGACCAGTTGGCCGCCACGCCCGCGATGCTGCGGCAGCCCGCCGTCTTCGCGAAGGGCGTGTACTACGTGGCCTGGCTGCGTGCGCACGGCGTGGCGCTGCACACCGGCGTGCGGATCTTGCACGTGCTCGGCGATGCGCAGGAGAGCCGCGTGGCCGGCGTGGCGTGGCACGACGGCCGCGAAGAACGCACGCTGGCCTGCGATGCCGTCGGCTTCGGCCATGCGCTGCGCTCCGAAACGCAGTTGGCCGACTTGCTCGGCTGCCGCTTCGAATTCGCGCCGCTGCACCGCGCCCATCTGCCGGTGCGCGACGCGGCCGGCCGCTCCAGCGTGCGGGGCGTGTACCTTGCGGGCGACGGCGCCGGCATCATGGGCGCCGACGCGGCCGAGTGGGCGGGCGAACGCGCGGCGCTCGCGCTGCTGGCCGACAACGGCGTGGCGGTCGATGCGATGCACGCCGCCGAACTCGAACGCAAGCTCCACAAGCTCGGCGGATTCCGCCGCGGCCTGGAGCGCGCTTTCCCCGTGCCGCAGGACTGGGCCGCGCATGCCAGCGACGAACTCGTGGTCTGCCGCTGCGAGAACATCACGGCCGGCACCTTGCGCCGGACCGTCGCCGCCGCCGGCGCCGACGAGATGAACCGCCTGAAGGCGCTGTCGCGCGTCGGCATGGGCCGCTGCCAGGGCCGCATGTGCGGCGCGGCGGCGGCCGAGATCCTCGCACATGCCACGGGACTGCCGCTGCAGCAGGTGGGCCGGCTGCGCGGCCAGGCCCCGATCAAGCCGATTCCGATCCACCTGGCCGCCGCGCCATCCGCCGAAGGAGCCGGCGAATGAGCGGGCGCAAGACATTGCGCACCGACGTCGCGATCGTCGGCGGCGGCATCGTCGGCGCGTCTGCCGCGCTGGCCTTGCGGCAGATGGGCATCGGCGTGGTGCTGCTGGAGCGCGACCTGTGCGGCTCGCGGTCGAGCGGCGTGAACTACGGCGGCGTGCGGCGCCAGGGCCGTCCGATCGACCAGTTGCCGCTCGCACAGCGCGCGCACCGCATCTGGGGCCGCCTGCGCGAAACCATCGGCACCGACGGCGAATACCTGCGCTCGGGCCACTTCAAGATCGCGCGCAGCGAGGCCGACATGGCGTCGCTGGAACGCTACCGTGCGCAGAGCCGCGACTTCGACCTGGGCCTCGAGCTGATCTCCGATGCCCGCCTGCGCGAGCGCTGCCCCTGGCTCGGCACGCGCGCCGTCGGCGGCTCGCTGTGCGCGGAAGACGGGCAGGCCAATCCGCGGCTGGTGTCGCCGGCCTTCGCGCTCGCGGCGCAGCGCGCGGGCGCGCAGGTCTTCGAGCGCCACAAGGTCGACGAGGTGGCGCACGACGGCCAGGCCTTCATGCTGCGCTCGGGCAATGCGCTCGAAGTGCATGCGCCGGCGCTGCTCAACTGCGCGGGCGCATGGGCCGGGCCGATCGCCACGGAGTTCGGCGAAGAGGTGCCGCTGCAATCGGGCCATCCCGCAATGGCAGTGACAGAGCCGCTGCCCTTCTTCATGGACTGGAGCCTCGGCGTGGAGGGCGGCGGCATCTACTGCCGCCAGGTGGCGCGCGGCAACCTCGTGCTGGGCGGCGGCGGCAAGGGCATCGCGCTCGATGCCGACCGCGCCCGCTCCGACCGCGACGCCATCGCCTCGCTCTCCGCCCAGGCCGTCGAGCTGCTGCCCGCGCTGCGCCATGCGCATTTCATCCGCACCTGGAGCGGCACCGAAGGCTACCTGCCCGACCGCCAGCCGGTGCTCGGCCCGAGCCGCACCACGCCCGGCCTGTTCCACGGTTTCGGATTTTCGGGCGCGGGCTTCCAGATCGGCCCGGCCGCCGGCGAAGTGCTGGCCGAACTCGTGCGCGACGGCCGCAGCAGCACGCCGATCGAGAGCTTCTCGATCGAACGCTTCACCCCCACCCCACCCTGAAAGGAAAACACCATGTCCCGTTTCCAGAAGATTTCCTTCTTCTCTCTCCGCCGGACCCTGACCGGTGCGGCGGCGGTGGCCGCGCTCGCGGTCGGCGGCGCGGCCGGCGCGCAGACCAAGACGCTCTACATCGGCATGAACGGCGGCACCATGGAGAAGGCGTACACGCAGTACGTGTTCCCGGCCTTCGAGAAGCTCTACGGCGCCAAGGTGGTGGTGGTGCCGGGCACCTCGTCCGACATCCTCGCGAAGGCACAGGCCAACAAGGACCGCCCGCAGATGCACGTGATGTTCCTGGACGACGGCATCATGGTGCGCGCCATCGGCATGGGCCTGTGCCAGAAGCAGCGGCCCAACCCGTCGCTCGCCGATATCTACCCGGCCGCGCGCTTCAAAGACGACATGGCCAGCGGCGTGAGCCTGGGCATGACGGGCCTGGCCTACAACGCGAAGATGTTCAAGGACAAGGGCTGGGCGCCGCCCACCTCGTGGATGGACCTGGCCGATCCCAAGTACAAGGGCAAGGTGGTGTTCCAGTCGATGTCCTCATCGTCCTTCGGGCTGCACGGCTTTTTGATGTTCAACCGCATCCAGGGCGGCAACGACAAGAACGTGGAGCCCGGCTTCAAGGCCTGGCCCACCACCATCGGCCCGAACGTGCTGGAGTACATCCCGAGTTCGGCCAAGCTCTCGGAGATGGTGCAGACCGGCGAGGCCGCGATCTTCCCGCTCACGCCCACGGCCGTGGCAGCACTCAAGACCAAGGGCATTCCGGTGGAGTACGCGCCGCCGAAGGAAGGCGCGGTGGTGCTGATGGTGGGCCAGTGCGTGATCGCGAACAACAGCGAACCCGAGCTGTCGCAGAAGCTCGCCGAGTTCCTGCTGAGCCCGCTGGCCCAGGCCAACGTGCTGCAGTACGGCGCGCAGATCCCCACCAACCCCAAGGCTCCGGCCGTGGGCGACGGGGTGCAGCAGGTGGCCGACATCAACAAGTGGATGAAGACGGCGGTCACCATTGATTGGGACAGCATCAATGCGAACCGTCCTGCGTGGAATGCGCGGTGGAACAAAACGATCGAGAAGTAATTGGCCTGGGTCTTTCGGGAAGCGATCGCGCCGACGGGGTACCTTGCTCCGCGAATGTCCCCCGGGCTTCGCCCTCCTCCTTAATTTCGCTGCGCAAGGCACCCCATCAGCACGATCGTTGGAAAAGCGGTCGTTGATCGGCGGTACACCGGCAGCGTGCCCTGGTGCACAGGGCATCGGGTGCTCCCCGCAGCGAAATAAAGGAGGAGCCGAAGGCGGGGGACATTCGCGGAGGGGAGTACCCGGTGGCCTGTGCACCCGCCCTGAACAAAGGCAAAGGCGCCCTGAACAATGCGCCTCAGCGATTCCCTTCCAGAACCCACCCCGCGGCCTTCTCGGCCATCATCAAGGTCGGACTGTTGGTGTTGCCGCTCGTGATGGTCGGCATCGCGCCCGCATCGACCACGCGCAGCCCCTGCACGCCGCGCACGCGCAGCTTCGAATCGAGCACCGCCATCGGGTCGCCGTCGGCACCCATCTTGGTCGTGCCGACCGGATGGAAGATGGTGGTCGCGATGTCGCCGGCCAGGCGCGCCAGGTCCTCGTCGCTCTGGTATTGAACGCCGGGCTTCCATTCCTCCGGCTTGTATTTGGCGAGCGCGGGCTGCGAGGCGATGCGGCGCGTCACGCGCAGCGAATCGGCCGCCACCTTCCGGTCTTCATCCGTGCTCAGGTAGTTGGGCGCGATCGCGGGCGCATCCTGGAAGCGCGGGCTCTTGATGCGCACGCTGCCGCGGCTCGTAGGGTTGAGGTTGCACACGCTCGCGGTAAAGGCCGGAAAGCTGTGCAGCGGCTCGCCGAAGGCATCGAGCGACAGCGGCTGCACGTGGTATTCGAGGTTGGGCCACTCATGTTCGGGCGAACTGCGCGTGAAGGCGCCGAGCTGCGAAGGCGCCATGCTCATGGGCCCGCTGCGCTTCATCAGGTATTCGAGGCCGATCTTCGCCTTGCCGTACATCGAGGAGGCCAGCACGTTGAGCGTGGGCGCGCCGTTGATCTTGTAGACCGCGCGGATCTGCAGGTGGTCCTGCAGGTTGGCGCCGACGCCGGGCGCGTCGACCACCACCTCGATGCCGTGCTGGCGCAGCAGCTCGGCCGGGCCGATGCCCGAGAGCTGCAGGATCTGCGGCGAGCCGATGCTGCCGGCGCACAGCACCACCTCGCGCGTGGCATGGGCGATGACCATCTCGTGGCCGTCCCACACCTGCACGCCGGTGCAGCGCCGGCTGCCGTCGGGCTGGGTCTCGACGATCAGCCTGGTGACATGCGCGTTGACCCACATCTCGAAGTTGGGCCGGCCATAGCAGACCGGCCGCAGGAAGGCCTTGGCGGTGTTCCAGCGCCAGCCGTTCTTCTGGTTGACCTGGAAGTAGCCGACGCCTTCGTTGCTGCCGCGGTTGAAGTCGGTGCTGTGCGGCACGCCGGCCTGCACGGCGGCCTCGGCAAAGGCGTCGAGGATGTCCCAGCGCAGGCGCTGCTTCTCCACGCGCCATTCGCCGCCGGCGCCGTGCATCTCGTCGGCGCCGAGGTAGTAGTCCTCGTGCTTCTTGAAGTCGGGCAGCACGTTCTGCCAGCGCCAGGCGTCGTCGCCGGTGAGCTGCGCCCACTGGTCGTAGTCGCGCGACTGGCCGCGCATGTAGATCATGCCGTTGATGCTGGAGCAGCCGCCCAGCGTCTTGCCGCGCGGATAGCGCAGCACGCGGCCGTTGAGGCCCGCGTCGGGCTCGGTGCTGTAGAGCCAGTCGGTGCGCGGATTGCCGATGCAGTAGAGGTAGCCCACCGGAATGTGGATCCAGTGGTAGTCGTCCTTGCGGCCCGCCTCGATCAGCAGCGTGCGCTGCTGCGATTGGCGGGTCAGCCGGTTGCACATCAATGCGCCGGCCGTGCCGCCGCCGATGACGATGTAGTCGAAAGTGTTGTCGCTCATGGCGCTGGCTTGTCTCCGGGGGTCAACGGTATTTCTTGTGCTCATGGGCCCGGCAAAGGGCTTCGGCGGGCAGTTTCTCTCAAGCCATGCGCAAAAAGCCAATGATTTCGGCGCAGTTCACATATAAATCGTTCTTATATGACTGCCGCCGCCTTGGACCTCCAGATTCTGCGTGCCTTCGTGCTGGCGGCGCGCGAGGGCAATGTGTCGCGCGCCGCCGAGCGGCTGCACCTCACGCAGCCGGCGGTGAGTCTGCAGCTCAAGCGCCTGGCGGAAGAAACCGGGCTGCAGCTGTTCACGCGCACGCCGCACGGGCTGGCGCTCACGGCCGACGGCGCCGCGCTGCTGCCGCAGGCCGAGCGCGTGCTCGCAGCCGTGGGCGACCTGCAGCAGGCCGCGCGCAACCTGCAGGGCACGGTGCGCGGGGCGCTGCGCATCGGCACCATCCTCGACCCGGAGTTCACCCGGCTCGGCGTGTTCCTGCGCGAGCTGGTGGAGTCGGCCCCGCAGATCGAGACCGAACTGCGCCACGGCATGAGCGGCACGGTGCTGGCCCAGGTGCTGCGCGGCGAACTCGACGTGGGGTTTCACCTCGATGCGGACGGGGGCGATGCCGCTGCGCCGGCGCCGCTCGCGGCGCGCACGCTCACGCGCTTCACCTACCGCGTGGTCGCGCCCGCGGGCTGGGGCCCGCAGGTGCTGGGCCGCGACTGGAAGGCGCTGGCCGCGCTGCCCTGGCTGGCCACGCCGCCGGAGTCGGCGCACCACCGGCTGCTGGAGAAAGTGTTCGGCCCGCTCGGGCTGTCGCCGCGCCGCGTGGCGCTGGTGGACCAGGAAGCCTCGATGCTCGACCTGCTGAAATCGGGCGTGGGCCTGAGCCTCTTGCGCGACTCGATCGCCATCCGCGAGAGCCAGTCGCACGGCCTGGTGATGGCCGACCGCGTGCAGCTGGACTGCGCGCTGCGCTTCGTGTCGCTGGCGGCGCGGCGCAACGAGCCGGTGATCGCGAGCGCATGGAACGCGCTCGCGCGGGCCTGGAACTGAGCGCAAACGGCCACGAATGACCCGCGAAACGGCGTTCCGCCCTACGCAAAGCGGCGCCGCGGCGCACCGGAAAAGCCGACTCATCCGGTTACGATGCGCCCTTCCAGACCGCCTCTTTCTTCTTACTTCGCCCCCTACCGCCGCATCATGTCCCTAGCAACCCCGCCTGCCGACGCACCCGCCGCCGACAGCGTGTTGCCCCGCATCGACGAGCGCGAGCAGGACGGCCGCAGCTGGACCGTGGCCAGCGGCCGCTGGACCACGCTGGCCATGTCGTCGCGCAGTGCGTGGCAGGCGCTTTCCAGGGACCTGGCAGGCGCGCCGCCGGCCGACGGCCGCGCCTGGGACCTGCGCCCGATCGAGCAGCTCGACCACATCGGCGCGCAGCTGCTGTGGGACCACTGGCGCCACGACTGGCCCGCCACGCTCGAGATGTCGCCGCAGCACAAGGCGGTGCTCGACCAGGTCGCGCAGTTCACCGTGGGCACGCCCGAGGAACCGCCGCCCACGCTGGCCGAGCGGCTGCATCATTTCTCGCACACCGGCGCGCGCGGGCTGGAAGTGGTGCGCGATTTCGTGGGGCTGATCGGCCAGCTCGCGCTCGACGCCTTCACGCTGCTGCGCGCGCCGCACCGCGGGCCGTGGCGCGATTTCTCGGGGCATCTCTACCAGTTCGGCGCGACGGCGCTGCACATCACGGCGCTGGTGGGCCTGTTGATCGGCGTGGTGCTGGCCTACCTGATCTCGCAGCAGCTGCGCCAGTACGGGGCCGAGGCCTTCGTGGTCAACATCCTCGGGCTGTCGCTGATCCGCGAGCTCGGACCGGTGCTGGCCGCGGTGCTGATCGCGGGCCGCTCGGGCTCGGCCATCACGGCGCAGATCGGCGTGATGCGCGTGACCGAGGAACTCGACGCCATGCGCGTGATGGGCATTCCGCACGGCTTCAGGCTGGTGATGCCGCGCGTGATGGCGCTGGCCATCGCGATGCCGCTGATCAGCCTCTGGACCTCGATGGCGGCGCTCGCGGGCGGCATGCTCGCGGCCGACGCCGCGCTCGACATTTCGCCGGCCTACTTTCTCTCGGCGCTGCCGCGCGCGGTGCCGATCTCGAACCTCTGGCTCGCGCTGGCGAAATCGGCGGTGTTCGGCATCCTGATTGCGCTGATCGGCTGCTACTTCGGCATGAAGGTCAAGCCAAACACCGAGAGCCTGGGGCGCGGCACCACCTCGTCGGTGGTGACCTCGATCACCGCGGTGATCCTGGTCGACGCACTGTTCGCGGTGCTGTTCAAGGGCGTGGGGTTCCGGGCATGAGCCGCCGGGCCGTTCCCAAGGCGAATACCGCAGCGCGTAGCGCGGAGGCATTCGAATGAGCGATTCAAACACCGTCGTCGACATCCGCAAGCTCTGGACGGTGTTCAAGAGCGCCGACGGCGAGGTCGTGGTGCACCGCGACCTCGAGCTGCGCATCGAGCGCGGCGAGGTGCTGTCGCTGGTGGGTGGCTCGGGCACCGGCAAGACGGTGCTGCTGCGCCAGATCCTCGGGCTCGAGAAGCCGACGAAGGGCACGGTCGAGGTGCTGGGCCGGGCGCCGGGCGAGCTCAGCGCCAAGGGCGCGGCCAACGTGGGCATGCTGTTCCAGCACGGCGCGCTGTTCTCGGCCTTCAGCGTGCTCGAGAACATTGCCTTTCCGCTGCGCGAGCTCAAGCTGCTGCCCGACGAGCTGATCCGCAATGCGGCGCTGGTCAAGCTGCAGATGGTGGGCCTGGAACCGCGGCATGCCAACATGAGCCCGGCCGACCTGTCGGGCGGCATGATCAAGCGCGTGGCGCTGGCGCGCGCGCTCATCATGGACCCGCCGCTGCTGCTGCTGGACGAGCCCACGGCCGGCCTCGACCCCGAGGCCTCCGACAGCTTCTGCGACCTGCTGCGCGGCCTGCACCGCGAGCTGGGCCTGACGGTGGTGATGGTCACGCACGACCTGGACACCCTGTTCGACCTGAGCACCCGCATCGCCGTGCTGGCCGACCACAAGGTCATCGTCAGCGGCTCGGCGCGCGAGGTGATCGCGTATCCGCATCCGTTCATCCACGAATATTTTCTGGGCGGGCGCGGCCAGCGCGCGCTGGAGGCCCTGCATGACAAACCCGCCAAAGCCCCGCCGGCCCCTGCCGGCGCGGCCCGCTGAAAGGTAGCCACACCATGGAAAACAAAGCCCATGCCATCGCCGCCGGCGCCTTCGTGCTCGGCCTCATCGCCGTGCTCGTAGGGCTGGTGGTCTGGTTCACGCGCGACAACACCGTGCGCAACATCTACGAACTCTCCACGCGCGACCCGGTCAGCGGCCTGCAGCCGCAGGCCATGGTGCGCTACCGCGGCATCGCGGTCGGCAAGGTGACCTCGATCGACTTCGACCCCAAGACGAAGGGCAACGTGCGCGTGCGCATCACGGTCGACCAGCGCGTGCCGCTCACCACCTCGAGCTTTGCCACGCTGAGCTACCAGGGCGTGACCGGCCTGGCCTTCATCGCGCTGGACGACAAGGGCGAATCGAACGTGGCGCTCGCGCCCAACAACGACGATCCGCCGCGCATTCCGCTCAAGCCCTCGATGCTGGCGCAGCTGCAGGACCGCGGCGAAGCCATCGTCAACCAGGTCGACGAGGCCACCAAGCGCGCCAACCAGTTGCTGGGCGACGAGAACCAGAAGCGCGCGGCCGATGCGCTCGAGAACATCGCGGCGGCCTCGGCCAGCGCCAACACGCTGCTCAAGCAGCTCGACAACACGGTGAAGACCGGGCTGAACCCGGCGCTCGCAGCGCTGCCGAACACGCTGTCGTCGGTGAAGACGGCCGCCGGCGACGTCTCGCGCGTGGCCAACAACTTCAACACCACCGTGGGCCGGCTCAACGCGCCCGACGGCCCGATCGAGCGGCTGAGCGACGGCACCAAGGCGCTGGCGCAGTCGGTCGATTCGTTCAACGCCGCCACGCTGCCGCGCGTGAACCGCGTGGCCGACGACACCTCGCGCGCGGTGCGCCGGCTCGGCCGCGCGGCCGACAGCATCAACGACAACCCGCAGTCGCTGCTGTTCGGCAATGGCGGCACCGCTGCCGGGCCCGGCGAGCCCGGGTTCTCCGCGCCGCCCGCCACCACGTCCCTCGGACGCCCCTGAAGTGACGACCATGAAGAACACCACCCACTCCCGTCCGCGCCTCGCCGCCTGCGCCGGTGCCGGCCTCGCGCTGCTGCTGCTCGCCGGCTGCGGCGCGCTGCCCGACAAGCCCGCGCGCGCCACGCTGTACGACTTCGGACCCGGCCTGGCCGCCTCGGCCGCCGCCGCCAACCCGCCCGCGGCCGCATTGCCCACGCTGGCGCTGGCCGAGATCGAGAGCAACACGCGGCTCGACGGCACGCAGATCCTCTACCGGCTCGGCTATGCCGATGCCAACGAGCTGCGCCCCTACGGCCAGTCGCGCTGGAGCCTGCCGCCGGCGCAACTGCTGCGCCAGCGGCTGCGCGACGCGCTCTCCGAGCGGCGTACCGTGCTCGGTCCGGAAGAAAGCGCGACCATCGCGCGCGCCGAGGGCAAGGTGCCCGACACGCTGCGCATCTCGCTCGACGAGTTCAGCCACTACTTCGATTCGGCCAGCAGCAGCGTCGGGCTGGTCCGCCTGCGCGCCACGCTGATCCGCGGCACCACCGGCGGCGACCGCGTGCTGGGCCAGCGCACCTTCACCGTGCGCCGCCCGGCCCCGAGCGCCGATGCGCCCGGCGGCGTCAAGGCGCTGGCCGCGGCCACCGATGCGGCGGTGGCCGAGGTCGTGCAGTGGGTGGACCAGCAGCCGCGGCAGTAAGCTCGGCTTCGGCCCCGGCCCGCTTTTTTCATCCACGGAGGAGACCTCACCATGAACGCCACACGCATCATCGGCATCCTGCTCATCGTCGCAGGCATCGCGGGCCTCGGGCTCGGCGGCTTCAGCTTCACGAAGGAAACGCACCAGGCCAAGCTGGGGCCGCTGGAGTTCTCGGTGAAGGAGAAGCAGCAGGTCAATTTCCCGGCCTGGGCCAGCGTGGCCGCCATCGTGGTGGGCGGGGCGCTGGTGCTGCTGGGTGGCAAGAAGGGCTGAGCGCCCTTCCAGGAAGCGCCATGGCCGCCGCTGTTGACGGCAATGCCTTCGTGCCCCTCGACGGGGGCTGCACTTGCGGCGCCGTGCGCTACCGCATGATGGCTGCGCCGCTGTTCGTGCACTGCTGCCATTGCCGCTGGTGCCAACGCGAAACGGGCTCGTCCTTCGCGCTCAACGCCTTGATCGAACCCGCGCACATGCAACTGCTGCAAGGCACCGTCGATGTGGTGCTGACGCCTTCGGCCAGCGGACGCGGCCAGAAGTACGTTCGCTGCCCCCATTGCCGTGTCGCACTCTGGAGCCACTACGCCGGTGCGGGCGATGCGGTGTGCTTCGTCCGCGTGGGCACGCTCGATACGCCCGACCAGCTGCCGCCGGACCTGCACATTTTCACGATGTCGAAGCAGCCCTGGGTGGTGCTGCCGCCCGGCGCGCCCGCGGTGACCGAATACTACGAGCGCGAGGCATACTGGCCTGCCGCAAGCCTCGCGCGTTGGCGTGCGCTGCGCGAGGCCAGGGCTTCCGAAAGCTAGCCGCCCATCCCCGCCACCAGCTGCGGCAGCAGCAGCTCCGCCGCGCCGCGCAGGACCACCGAGGCTGCCTCGTCCAGATGCGGCAGCGGCTCCATGTTGAGCGTGATCAGCCGGGCGCCGCGCGACATCGCGAGCTGCGGCAACTCGGCCGCCGGATAGACCACGGCGGTGCTGCCGACCACCATGAACACGTCCGACTCCTGCGCGGCCACCTGGGCGTCGTGCAGCACGCCGTGGTTCAGCATCTCGCCGAACATCACGACGTCGGGCCGGGCGCGCGAGGCGCAGCGCATGCAGCGGTGAAAGGGCCAGGGGCCGCGGCGGTTGCCGCAGTGGTCGCAACGCCAACGGCGCAGCGAACCGTGCAGTTCGAGCACGTCCAGCCCGCCCGCGATCGAGAGCAGGCCGTCGACGTTCTGCGTGATCAGGCGCGTGGCGGGGCGCAGCCGCTGCAGCAGCGCGAGCGCCGCGTGCCCGGGGTTCGGCTGGGCGGCCTCGACCGTGTCGAGCCGCCGGGCCCAGAAGCGGGTGAAGCCCTTGGGATCGCGCTGCAGGTCTTCGGCGTGGGAGAACTGCAGTGCGTTCTGGTTCATCCAGAGGCCGTCGGCGTCGCGGTAGGTCGGAATGCCCGAAGCCCTGGACAGTCCCGCGCCGGAGAGCACGGCGATGCGCCGGGCGGCACCCAGCAGGGCGATGGCGGATTCGACGGGAGACGCGGGGGAAGAAGCGGTGCCCAGGCTCATGGATCCAGTGGTGCGGAAGCCTTTCTTCCGGCAGACGTTGCGCCCAGCCGCGCGGAGACCGTGCCCGCGCAGGCCTTGAGCGCGCGTGCGATTTCGCCGTCCCAGGCGGTGTCGAAGATGGCGGCCGGGCCGATGGCCGTGACCGACAGCACGATGGCGCCGGTGTGGTCGAACACCGGCGCCGCCATCGCGCTGACGCCCTCGATCACCTCGCCCTCGGAGCGGCTGATGCCGTGCGCGCGCACTTCCTGCAGCTGGCGCTCGAATTCGCTCCACGAGGGCAGCGGCCGCTGCGGCGGCATGCCGGCCGCGGGCGGCTCTTCGCCGGCCTTGCGCAGCTTGTGCCGCTGGCGCTCGGCGTCGAGCAGCTGCCGGACCGCATCGGCCTCCAGGTAGGCGGCAAAGACGCGGCCCGAAGCGGTGTTGGTGAGCGAGAACACCGTGCCGTGCCGCATGTTCACATGCACCGGCGAAGGCGATTCGGCCGTGCGCACGATGGTGGCGCCGCGCGCCCCCCAGACCGCGAGCGCCACCGTGTGGCCGATGCGCTGCGCCACCTCGGCGATCAGCGGCGTCGCAATATGCACCGGGTCGGCCTGCTGCAGGCTGATGAGCCCCAGTTGCAAGGCCAGCGGGCCGAGCAGATAGTGGCCGCTGGCGCGGTCCTGCTCGATCAGGCCCAGCCGCCCGAAGCTCACCATGTAGGGATGGGCCTTGGCGGCCGTCATGTCGGCTTCGCGCGCCAGGTCTTTCAGCGCCATCGGCCGGCCGTGGTGCACCAGTGCACGCAGCAGCTGTCCACCCACTTCGATGCTCTGGATGCCGCGCTGGGCGGCGCGGTCGGTGTCACTGGCTGCCATGGCCCGCCTCGGCGTCTGGTTGTTCGTTCATGAAGAAGGGATTAGACATGAACTGATCTCGGGCTTACACTCTCGGAATTCGCTAACCGCAAATTCATTTGTTTTAGACGAATCTAAATTTCGATCCAACCGACGGAGACACACGATGAGCCAAGCCAGGAAATTCGCCAGCCAGGCCGACATGGAAGAGAAGAAGATCACCTTCAGCCAGATCTCGGAACACGCCTGGGCCTACACCGCCGAAGGCGATCCCAACACCGGCATCGTGATCGGCGACGACTGTGTGTTGGTGGCCGACACCCAGGCCACGCCCGCCATGGCGGCCGACGTGGTGCGCCGCATCCGCGAAGTGACCGACAAGCCCATCAAGTACGTGGTGCTCACCCACTACCACGCGGTGCGCGTGCTGGGCGCGGCCGGCTACGGTGCCGAGCACATCCTGGCCAGCCAGGACACGCGCGACCTGATCGTGGAGCGTGGCGAGCAGGACAAGGCCAGCGAGATCGGCCGCTTCCCGCGCCTGTTCCAGAACGTCGAGACCGTGCCGCCCGGTCTGACCTGGCCCACCATGACCTTCACGGGCAAGATGACGCTGTGGCTCGGCAAGCTCGAGGTGCAGCTGATCCAGCTGGGCCGCGGCCACACCAAGGGCGACACGGTGGTCTGGTTGCCCGAGGAGCGCACGCTGCTGTCGGGCGACCTGGTCGAGTTCGGCGCGACGCCGTACGCGGGCGACGCCTACTTCAAGGACTGGCCGCAGACGCTGGACAACATCGCGGCGCTCAAGCCCGCCGCGCTGGTGCCGGGCCGCGGCGCCGCGCTCACCACGCCGGCCGAAGTGGCCGAGGGCCTGACCGGCACACGCAACTTCATCTCCGACGTGTACGCGAGCGTGCAGGAAGGCGTGAAGGCCGGGCGCGACCTGAACACGGTCTACAAGGACACCTACGCCAGGCTCAAGCCCAAGTACAGCCAGTGGGTGATCTTCGACCACTGCATGCCCTTCGACGTGAGCCGCGCGTACGACGAGGCCTCGGGCCATGCCGATCCGCGCGTGTGGACGGCCGAGCGGGACGTCGAGATGTGGAAGGCGCTCGAAGGCTGACCTGTCCTGCTCCCTCCCCTTCCGGGGGAGGGCTGGGGTGGGGGCACGCAGAGCGCCAATTTCGAGCGCCGCCAGCCCCCATCCCAGCCTTTCCCCAGCGGGGGAAGGAGCAATACAAAGACACGGAGACAACACGTGATCGACTATCAAAGCCTGCGCTTCGACTACAGGCGCCACGCCGATCAGGACGCTTCCACGCCCGCCCATCACCCGGTCGTGGTCGTCGGCGCCGGCCCGGTCGGCCTCGCGCTGGCCATCGACCTGGCGCTGCGCGGGATTCCCGTGGTGCTGCTCGACAACGACAACACTCTTTCCAGCGGCTCGCGCGCGATCTGCTTCGCCAAGCGCACACTCGAGATCTTCGACCGCCTCGGCTGCGGCGACCGCATGGTCGACAAGGGCGTGTCGTGGCACGTGGGCAAGGTGTTCTTCCACGACGAGCAGGTCTACCGCTTCGACCTGCTGCCCGAGCCCGGCCACGAGCGCCCGGCCTTCATCAACCTGCAGCAGTACTACGTCGAGGGCTACCTCGTCGAGCGCGCCGCCACGCTGCCGCTGATCGACCTGCGCTGGAACCACAAGGTCACGGGCATCGAGCAGCGCGGCGACAGCGCGCTGCTCACCATCGAAACGCCCGAGGGCAGCTACCGGCTGGCCGCCGATTACGTCGGCGCCTGCGACGGCTCGCGCTCCAACCTGCGGCAATTGATGGGCCTCGAAGCCAAGGGCCGCACCTTCCGCGATCGCTTCCTGATCGCCGACATCACGATGGATGCGGACCTGCCGACGGAGCGGCGCTTCTGGTTCGACCCGCCGTTCCATCCCGGCCAGAGCGTGCTGCTGCACAAGCAGGCCGATGCCATGTGGCGCGTGGACTTCCAGCTCGGCTGGGACGCCGACCCGGTGGAAGAGCGCAAGCCCGAGAACATCACGCCGCGCGTGCGCGCGCTGCTCGACAGCATCGGCTTCGAGGGCGTGCAGTTCCAGATCGGCTGGGCCAGCGTCTACACCTTTGCGTGCCAGCGCATGGAGCGCTTTCGCCACGGCCGCGTGCTGTTCGCGGGCGACTCGGCGCATGGCGTGTCGCCCTTCGGCGCGCGCGGCGCCAACTCGGGCGTGCAGGACGCCGACAACCTGGGCTGGAAGCTCGCGGCCGTGCTCCAGGGCGAGGCGCCCGACGCGCTGCTCGACAGCTATGCGAGCGAGCGCGAATACGCGGCCGACGAGAACATCCGCAACTCCACGCGCGCCACCGACTTCATCACGCCCAAGAGCGAGGTGAGCCGGCTGTTCCGCGACGCGGTGCTGGAGCTCACCAAGCGCCACGCCTTCGCGCGCACGCTGGTCAACAGCGGGCGGCTCTCGGTGCCTGCGGTGCTGCGCGACTCGCCGCTCAACACGCCCGATGCCGATGTGTTTGCGGGTGCGATGGTGCCCGGCGCCGCGGCGGCCGATGCGCCCATCGTGCGCGCCGACGGCGGCAGCGGCTGGCTGCTGCGCGAATGCCACGTGGCGCAGTTCACGGCGCTGCTGTTCGGCACCGGCGGGGCGGTCGAGCGCAGCCTGCAGGCGCTGAAGGCTTGCGACCTTCCGCTGCACGTCGTGCGCGTGCAAGGCGCAACGCCCGCAGGCGAGCTCGCCGTGCAGCGCTACGACGCGCAGCCCGGCACCGTCTACCTGCTGCGGCCCGACCAGCATGTGTGCGCGCGCTGGCGGCAACCCACGGCAGAAAACATCCGCGCAGCCATCGGCAGCGCACTGGCCAAGGCATGAGGACCACCATGCAACAGCAACGACAACTGATCACCGCACCGAACCTCGAAGCCCCGGACGATTTCTACGAGGCGCTGATCGAGGCGCACCAGGGGCTTTCCACCGAGGAGAGCCACGCCTTCAATGCGCGGCTCGTGCTGGTGCTGGCCAACCACATCGGCTCGCTGGCCGTGCTGCGCGAAGCCTTCGAGGCCGCACGCGGCAGCTGAACCCGCGCACTCCAACCTCATTCATCGCGCTTTTCGAAAGAGAACCCCATGACGAACCCCATCGACGATACCGAACGGCGCTACCAGAGCGGCTTCGGCAACGAGTACGCCTCGGAAGCCGTTGCCGGTGCCCTGCCGCAGGGCCGCAACAACCCGCAGCGCGCGCCCTTCGACCTCTACACCGAGCTGCTCTCGGGCACCGCCTTCACCGCGCCGCGCCACGAGAACCGCCGCACCTGGCTCTACCGCCGGCAACCCTCGGTGGTCTCGGGCCGCTACCAGCCGTATGCGCAAGCACACTGGACCACCGGCGCCGACCGCGAGATCGCGCTGCCGCCCGAGCCGCTGCGCTGGCACCCGATGCCGCTCGACGGCGGCGCGGCCGAGGCGGACTTCATCGACGGCATGCACACGGTCGCCGCCAACGGCGATGCCGAATCGCAGGTCGGCATCGGCTCGCTCATGTACCTCGCGGGCCGCTCGATGGAGCGCCGCGCCTTCGTCAACGCGGACGGCGAGATGCTCATCGTGCCGCAGCAGGGCCGCCTCGTCATCACCACCGAACTCGGCGTGCTCGACGTGAAGCCCGGCGAAATCGCGCTGCTGCCGCGCGGCATGGCGTTCAAGGTGGCCTTGCCCGACGGTCTCTCGCGCGGCTACGTCTGCGAGAACTACGGCGCGCAATTCCGCCTGCCCGAGCTCGGCCCGATCGGCTCCAACGGCCTGGCCAACGCGCGCGACTTCCAGGCCCCCGTGGCGGCCTTCGAGGAAGACGGCGGCGCCTACGAGCTGGTGAAGAAATTCGGCGGCCGCTTCTGGAAGGCGCCGGCCAAGCAGTCGCCTTTCAACGTGGTCGCCTGGCACGGCAACCTGGCGCCGGTGAAGTACGACACCGCCAACTTCATGGTGATCGGCTCCATCAGCTTCGACCATCCCGATCCGTCGATCTTCACCGTGCTGACCTCGCCCAGCGACACGCCCGGTACCGCCAACTGCGATTTCGTGATCTTCCCGCCGCGCTGGATGGTGATGGAGAACACCTTCCGTCCGCCATGGTTCCATCGCAACCTCATGAGCGAATTCATGGGCCTGGTGCTCGGCGAATACGACGCCAAGCCGGGCGGCTTCAAGCCCGGCGGCGCGAGCCTGCACAACTGCATGGTGCCGCACGGCCCCGACGAGGAAGCCTTCGACAAGGCCACGCATGCCGACCTCAGGCCGCACAAGCTGGACAACACGCTGGCCTTCATGTTCGAGAGCCGCTTGCGCTTCGTTCCGACGAACTTCGCGCTCAAGAGCCCCGCGCTCGACACCGACTACGCCGACTGCTGGGCGGGTCTCAAGGACCAGTTCAAGCCATGAAGAACGCATTCGCCATCACGCGCCGCATGGCCGCCATCGCCCTGCTCGCCGTGCCCTTGCTCGCGGCGCACGCGGCGGACTTCCCGTCGAAGCCCATCCGCTTCATCGTGCCCTACACGCCCGGCGGCACCACCGACCTGGTGGCGCGCACCGTGGGCCACCAGGTCTCGCAGAAGCTGGGCCAGCCGGTGCTGATCGACAACCGCGGCGGTGCGGGCGGCAACATCGGCATGGATGCCGTGGCCAAGGCTGCGCCCGATGGCTACACCATCGGCTTCGGCGCCATCTCGACCAATGCGCTCAACCCGCACATCTACAAGGCCATGGCCTTCGATCCGCGCCGCGACTTCACCGCGATCAGCCTGCTGGGCACCTCGACCATCGTGCTCGAAGTCCCCGCGAGCTCGCCGATCAAGTCGGTGTCCGACCTGATCGCGGCCGCGAAGAAGAACCCCGGCCTGCCCTACGCCACGGCTGGCGCCGGCACCTCGATGAACCTGGCGGGCGTGATGTTCGCGCAGATGACCGGCACCGAGCTCGTGCACGTGGCCTACAAGGGCAGCGGCCCGGCCATCACCGACATGCTGGGCAACAACATCGGCCTGATGTTCGACAACCTGCCGGCGTCGCTGCCGCACATCCAGGCCGGCAAGCTGCGCGCGCTGGCGGTGGCGGGGCCGGCGCGCTCGCCCTCGCTGCCCGAGGTGCCGACGATGGCCGAGGCCGGGCTCAAGGGCTATGCGCTGGACCCATGGTTCGGCTTGTACGGTCCCGCGAACCTGCCGGCGCCCATCGTGAAGGCGCTGAACGAAGCCTTCGTCGAGGCGCTCGCGATGCCCGAGGTGAAGGCCAGGCTGCAGCAGGCCGGCTTCTCGCCGCGCGGCTCGACCGCGCAGGAGCTGGCCACGCTCACGCAAACCGAATACCAGCGCCTCGGCGACGTCGCCAGGAAAGCCGGCATGACCGCCGACTGAACCGAATCTCAAAGAAAGACATGCCATGAGCACCACCGTACTGAACGCCACCCACGACCCGAAGCTGCGCAGCTGGGTCGCCTCCGCCAACGAAGCCGGCTGCGACTTCCCGATCCAGAACCTGCCCTTCGGCCGCTTTCGCACAGCCGGCAGCAGTGAAGCTTTCCGCATCGGCGTGGCCATCGGCGACCAGGTGCTCGACCTGAAGGCTGTCGGCCTGGTCGATACCGACGACATGAACGTGCTGATGAACGCGAGCGTGAGGGAGCGCCAGGCCCTGCGCACGGCCATTTCTGCGGGCCTGGCCGAAGGCAGCAGCCAGCAGGCCGCATGGTCCAAGGCGCTGCTGCCGCAGGCCAGCGCCGAAATGACCGTGCCCTGCCGCATCGGCGACTACACCGACTTCTACACCGGCATCCACCACGCCACCACCATCGGCAAGCTGTTCCGCCCCGACCAGCCGCTGATGCCCAACTACAAATGGGTGCCGATCGGCTATCACGGCCGTGCCTCGTCGATCGGCGTGAGCGGGCAGATCTTCAAGCGCCCGCATGGGCAGACCAAGGCGCCGGA
Source organism: Variovorax sp. VRV01 (assembly GCF_014852545.1). Lineage (NCBI taxonomy): Bacteria > Pseudomonadati > Pseudomonadota > Betaproteobacteria > Burkholderiales > Comamonadaceae > Variovorax > Variovorax sp. VRV01. The sequence goes on along the minus strand of NZ_JACVBS010000005.1, from coordinate 69,067 downwards.
TGCGGCCGAGCCCGGCTTCGGTCCTTCGAAGCGGCTCGACTACGAACTGGAACTGGGTTTCTTCGTCGGCCGCGGCAATGCGCTCGGCGAGCCGATTGCCATCGCCGAGGCCGAAGACCACCTGTTCGGCGTGGCGCTGCTCAACGACTGGTCGGCGCGCGATATCCAGGCCTGGGAGTACCAGCCGCTGGGCCCTTTCCTTTCAAAGAATTTCGCAAGCGCGCTGTCGCCGTGGATCGTGACGATGGAGGCGCTGGCGCCGTTCCGCGCCCGCTTCGAGCGGCCCGCGGGAGATCCGCAGCCGCTGCCCTATCTGGACGCGCCCTCGAACCGCGAAGGCGGCGCGCTCGACATCACGCTCGAGGTGCTGCTGCAGACCGCGAAGATGCGCGCCGAAGGCCTGGCGCCCGCGCGCCTCACGCGCGGCAACACCACCGAGGCCGCCTACTGGACCGCCGCGCAGCTGGTCGCGCACCACACGGTGAACGGCTGCAACCTGCAACCCGGCGACCTGCTGGGCTCGGGCACGCTCTCGGGCCCCAAGCCCGACGAGGCCGGCTCGCTGATCGAGCTCACGCAGGGCGGCAAGCAGCCGATCACGCTGCCCAACGGCGAGAAGCGCACCTTCCTCGAGGACGGCGACACGCTGGTGATCCGCGGCTGGTGCGAGCGCGCGGGCGCGGTGCGCATCGGGCTGGGGGAGGTCAGCGGGACCGTGGTGGCTTAGGGCAAGACTCAGGGCGCGGTCGCGGCAGAGGCCGCCGCCGGCCACGCCACTTCGCTGGCCACGCGCGGCTTGCCGATCGGCGCGGTGGCCTTGCCGACCTTGATGGCGGCCATGTCGGCCTCGCTCGGGTACTGGTCCATCAGCCAGTAGTCGAACACGCGGCGGGCAATGGGCGCCGCCGCGCCTGCGCCCCAGCCGGCGTTCTCGACGATCACCGCCAGGGCGATCTTCGGATCGGTGGCCGGCGCGAAGGCCATGAAGAGAGCGTGGTCGCGCTGGTGCTCCTCGAGCGCCTTGGCGTTGTACTTGGTGTTCTGCGCCTGCGTCACGGCCTGCGCGGTCCCGGTCTTGCCCGCCGCCTGGTAGCCCGCACCGGCGAACACGCCGCGCGCGGTGCCGCTGGTGACCACGCTGGTCAGGCCCTCGCGGACCACCGCGACGTTGGCCGCGGTGTAGCCCAGGTTCTCGGCCGGCGGCTGGGGCAGCGGCACCACCTGCCCGCTCACGGTGTTGCGCGTGGCCAGCACGAGGTGCGGCTTGTGCTTGCGGCCACCGTCGGCCACGATGGCCGTGGCCTGCGCGAGCTGCAGCATCGTGAAGGCGTTGTAGCCCTGCCCGATGCCCAGCGAAATGGTCTCGCCCGCATACCACTTCTTCTGCTCGGGCCGCTTGTAGGCGTTGCGCTTCCATTCGGTGCTCGGCAGCACGCCGCGCACCTCGCCGCCGAGGTCGATGCCGGTGATCTGGCCGAAGCCCAGCGGCTTCATGAAGTCGTGGATCAGGTCCACGCCCATTTCGTTGGCCAGCGAGTAGTAGTAGATGTTGCTCGACAGCTGGATCGAACGGCGCATGTCGACACCGCCGATGTTGCCTTCGGGACTGCCGAAGCGGTGGCCGCCGAAGTTGAAGTAGCCGGGATCGTTCACCACCACGTTGGGGCCGCGCTTGCCGGTCTGCAGCGCCGCCAGCGCCATGAAGGGCTTGTAGGTGGAGCCGGGCGGATAGGTGCCGCGCAGCGCGCGGTTCAAGAGCGGCTTGTCGAGCGATTCGGTCAGCGCCTGCCAGCTCTCGGTGTCGATGCCTTCGACGAACAGGTTCGGGTCGAAGGTGGGCTTGCTCACGAAGGCCAGCACCTCGCCGGTCTTGGGGTCGATGGCCACCAGCGCGCCGCGGCGGTCGCCGAACATGTCTTCCACCAGCTTCTGCAGCTTGATGTCGAGCGACAACATCACGGTGTTGCCGGGCGTGGCCGGGTGGCTGGCGAGCCGGCGCACCGCGCGGCCGCCGGCCGAGGTTTCCATCTGCTCGACGCCGGTCTGGCCATGCAGCGTCTTCTCGTAGCTCTGCTCGATGCCGAGCTTGCCGATGTAGTCGGTGCCCTTGTAGTTGGCCTGGTCTTCCTCGGCCCAGTCTTCCATCGCGGTCTTCTCGCGCTGGTTGATGCGGCCGATGTAGCCGAGCACGTGCGAGGCCAGCTCGGCGTGCGGATAGTTGCGGAACAGCCGGGCCTTGATCTCCACGCCCGGAAAGCGGTAGCGCTGCGCGGCGAAGCGCGCGACTTCCTCGTCGCTCAGGCGAGTGCGGATCGGAATGGAGTCGAAGCTGCGCGAGTCTTCCCGCAGGCGCTTGAAGCGGCGGCGGTCGCGCGGCGAGATCTCGAGCACCTGGGTGAGGCTCTCGATGGTCTCCTCGACGTCGCCCACCTTCGACGGCGTGATCTCCAGCGTGTAGGCCGAATAGTTCGACGCCAGCACGATGCCGTTGCGGTCGAGGATCAGGCCGCGGTTGGGCACCACCGGCACGATGGCCGTGCGGTTGCTCTCGGCCTGTTCCGCGAGGTCTTCGTGCCGCACCACCTGGAGGTAGATCAGGCGCGCGCACAGCAGGCTGAAGGCGAACAGCACGGCCAGGCCGATCACGACCACGCGGCGCTTGAAGCGCGCGAGGTCGGCGGCGACGTTGCGGATTTCGGTCATGGCGGCGGAGCTGCGAGCTTAGGCGCCGGCCGTGGCCATGGCAAATGCCGGGAATGAAAGACCGGGGTGCGCCATGGCTACAGCGGACGATTCTCGTCGGGGTCCGGCGTGCGAAGCTGCGGCGCGAGCAGCAAGGCGGTGGCCAGCGGCCACAGCGCAGCCTCCAGCGCCGGCGAGATCAGCACGCTCCAGCCCGGGAACACGCCGCCGCCGACCATCCGCGTGATCACCTCGATCAGCTGCGACAGCGCAAAGAGCGGCAGCACCTGCAGCGCCTGCGAGGCCACCGGGTACCAGAGCAGGCGCCGGTGGATGGTGATCGCGAAGAAGCCCAGCGTGGTGTAGGACAGCGCATGCTGGCCCAGCATCGACGACTGGTGCACGTCCATGCACAGCCCGAAGACGAAGGCCGCGCCAATGCCCACGCGCATCGGCTGGTGCACGCCCCAGAACACGATGGCCAGCGCGAGCAGGTCGGGCATCCAGGCGGCGCGGCCGATCGGGATCATGTTGATGAGCAGCGCCGCCACCAGGCTCGCCCACATGAACAGCGGGCTCACGGGCAGCAGGAGCTGCTGTTGTCCTGGACGCTTGATCATCGGGCGCGCTCCGCGGCTTTCTTGTCGGCCTTGTCCGTTGTCTTGCCGGCCGGCTTGGCCTCGGGCTTCTTGCGCACCGCGGCGGCGGGCGCCGGGGCCGGCGGCGCCGACGGCGCCCCCGTGGGCGCGAGCACCAGCACGTAGCGCGCGGCCGTCACGCGGGCCAGCGGCACGCAGTAGATGCGCGCAAAGGCCGAATCGGCGCGGCGCTCGATGCGCTCGATCTTCGCCACCGGCAGGCCGGGCGGGTAGACGCCGTCGACGCCGCTGGTGGACAGCAGGTCGCCCTCCTGCAGGTCGGCATTGGCGGCCATGAAGCGCAGTTCCAGTCCGCCGCCATGCGCCGACGCGTCGCCGAAGGCCACGCTGCGCACGCCGGTGCGGGTGTTCTGCACGGGAATGGAAAGATCGCGGTCGATCACCAGCGTGACCTCGCTCGTGAAGGGCTGCACCTGCGTCACCTGTCCCAGCACGCCGTGCGCGTCGATCACGGGCGAGCCGGCGGCCACGCCCTGGGTGAGCCCCTGGTCGATGACGATCTTGCGCGTGTAGGGGTCGGCCGCGTCGTACAGCACCTCGGCCGCGCGGCCCGGGGCCTGGGTGGTCTGGCGCAGCTCGAGCAGCGCGCGCAGCCGCGCGTTGTCCTGCGCGAGCGTGTCGGCCTGGCTCGCGCGCTCGGCCTGCAGCATGAGCGCCTTGCGCGCCTCGTCCTCGTTGCGCTGGGCCGCCTGCAGGTCTTCGAAATAGCGGCCGCCGCCCACCACCAGCTGCACCGGCTTGAGCGCCAGCCACTGCACCGGATAGAGCACCGCGCCCACGGCCGCGCGCAGCGGCTGCACCAGGTGGAAGCGCGCGTCGGCCACCATCAGGAACAGCGAGAGCGCGCCGAAGAAGATCAGCTTGCTGAGCGCCGACTGCCCCTGGTTGAACAGGGGTGGGGCTGTGCGATCGAGCGTGCCCAAGGGCATGGTTCGGACCTGGCTGTGTGCAACGTCAGATGGCAAAAAAGCCGGCCTGCGCAAGCAGAGGCCGGCCGATGATGGCTTGCGCCTCTTACTCGCTCGTGAAAATGCTGCCCAGGCGGTCCATGCGTTCCAGCGCAATGCCGCAGCCGCGCACCACGCAGGTCAGCGGGTCTTCGGCCACCAGCACCGGCAGGCCGGTTTCCTCGGCCAGCAGGCGGTCCAGGTCGCGCAGCAGCGCGCCGCCGCCGGTCAGCATCATGCCGCGTTCGGCGATGTCGGCGCCCAGCTCGGGGGGCGTCTGCTCCAGCGCGTTCTTCACGGCCGAGACGATGTTGTTGAGCGGGTCGGTCAGGGCTTCCAGCACTTCGTTGCTGCTGATGGTGAAGCTGCGCGGCACGCCTTCGGAGAGGTTGCGGCCCTTGACTTCCATCTCCTTGACCTCGGAGCCCGGGAAGGCCGAGCCGATGTTCTTCTTGATGACTTCGGCCGTCGGCTCGCCGATCAGCATGCCGTAGTTGCGGCGGATGTAGTTGATGATGGCTTCGTCGAAGCGGTCGCCGCCCACGCGGACCGAGCCCTTGTAGACCATGCCGCCCAGGCTGATGACGCCCACTTCGGTGGTGCCGCCGCCGATGTCGACCACCATCGAGCCCGAGGCCTCGCTGACCGGCAGGCCCGCGCCGATGGCCGCGGCCATGGGTTCCTCGATCAGGTAGACCGACGTGGCGCCCGCCGCCTCGGCCGCGTCCTTGATGGCGCGGCGCTCGACCTGGGTGGAGCCGCAGGGCACGCAGATGATGATGCGCGGGCTCGGCGTGAGCAGCGTGCGCGGGTGCACCATCTTGATGAACTGCTTGATCATCTGCTCGGTGATCACGAAGTCGGCAATCACGCCGTCCTTCATCGGGCGGATCGCCTCGATGTTGCCTGGCACCTTGCCCAGCATGGCCTTGGCCTCGCGGCCGACTGCCTGGATCACCTTCTTGCCGTGGGGGCCGCCTTCGTGGCGGATGGCGACCACCGAGGGTTCGTCCAGCACGATGCCCTTGTTGCGAGCGAAGATCAGGGTGTTGGCGGTGCCGAGGTCAATCGCCAGGTCGGTGGAAAAGTACCGACGGAAAGCTCCAAACATGTGCGGAATCCTCTGGAGCACGCCTGCGCGTCGGCAGGTCGTCGCTCTGTTTTTTGGGTCGTATGACGGGGTGAATTGATCGTTTTTGGCGCAAAAGCCGGCGCGTTCGCGGGGGTTGCGGCAAAGGCGGGATAATACCCGAATCCCCTCTGAATCCCGTGTTAGCACCCTCTCCGGCGTGCGATTACTTCCGGTTTTTTCGACCGGTCCGACCCATGTCACTTTCCGCTTCAGATATTGCACGCATCGCCTCCCTGGCGCGGCTGCAGCTTGCCTCCGACGAAAGCGAGCGCATGCTCAGCCAGATCAACGGCTTTTTTGACCTGGTCGAACGCATGCGTTCGGTCGACACCACCGGGGTGGAGCCGCTGGCCCATCCGGTGGCCGCCGTCGAGGACATCACGCTGCGCCTGCGCGACGACGTGGCGAGCGAACCCGACAACCGCGAAGCCAACCAGAAGAGCGCCCCGGCCGTCGAAGCCGGCCTGTTCCTCGTGCCGAAGGTGATCGAATGAGCGGCGAACTGCACCAGATGGGCGTGGCCGCCCTTGCCAAGGCCCTGGCCGAGCGCAAGGTTTCGGCCGTCGAGGCCTCGCAGGTCTTCCTTGGCCGCATGAAGGCCCACGAATCGCTCGGCACCTTCGTCGACGTGAACGAAGAGGTCACACTGGCCCAGGCCCGCGCGGCCGACGCGCTGATCGCGGCCGGCAATGCGCCCGCGCTGGCCGGCGTGCCGATCGCGCACAAGGACATCTTCACCACCACCGACTTCGCCACCACCGCCGGCTCGAAGATGCTCGCGGGCTACCGCTCGCCCTTCGACGCCACCGTGGTCAAGCGCCTGGCCGAGGCCGGCGCCGTCACGCTGGGCAAGCTCAGCTGCGACGAGTTCGCGATGGGCTCGGCCAACGAGAATGTCGCCGTGCCCGCCGTGGGCCACGACAGGGCCGTGCCCGTGCAGAACCCGTGGAACCGCGAGCGCATTCCGGGCGGCTCGTCCGGCGCCAGCGCGGCTGCAGTCGCGGCGCGCCTGGCCCCCGCGGCCACCGGCACCGATACCGGCGGCTCGATCCGCCAGCCGGCCTCGTTCTGCGGCATCACCGGCATCAAACCGACCTACGGCCGCGCCTCGCGCTACGGCATGGTGGCCTTCGCGTCCAGCCTCGACCAGGCCGGCCCGATGGCCCGTTCGGCCGAGGACTGCGCGCTGCTGCTGTCGGCCTTTTGCGGCCCCGACCTCGACCGCGACTCGACCTCGCTCGACAAGCCCGCCGAAGACTTCGGCCGCTCGCTCGGCGACTCGCTCGACGGCCTGCGCATCGGCGTGCCCAAGGAATTCTTCGGCGCAGGCGTGGCGCCCGGCGTGCGCGCGGCCGTCGATGCCGCGCTCGCGCAGTACGAGAAGCTCGGCGCGAAGCGCGTCGAGGTGTCGCTGCCGCTCACGGAGCTCTCGATACCCGTGTACTACATCCTGGCCGCGGCCGAGGCCTCGAGCAACCTGAGCCGCTTCGACGGCGTCAAGTTCGGCCACCGCGCGAAACAGTACAAGGACCTGGCCGAGATGTACGAGCGCACGCGCGCCGAAGGCTTCGGCGACGAGGTGAAGCGCCGCATCATGATCGGCACCTACGTGCTGAGCCACGGCTACTACGACGCCTACTACCTGCAGGCGCAGAAGGTGCGCCGCATGATCGCCGACGACTTCCAGCAGGCCTTCAGGCAGTGCGACGTGATCGCCGGACCGGCCGCGCCGACCACCGCCTGGAAGATCGGCGAGCACGGCGGCGACCCGGTGGCCGACTACCTGGCCGACATCTTCACGCTGCCCGCCTCGCTGGCCGGCCTGCCCGGCATGAGCGTGCCCGCGGGCTTCGATGAAAACGGCATGCCCGTGGGCCTGCAAATGATCGGCAACTACTTCGGCGAAGCGAAGCTGCTGAACGCGGCGCACCGCTTCCAGCAGGCCACCGACTGGCACACGCGCACGCCGGAGGGATTCTGAAATGAGCGAACCCGTGAACACTTTCGAAGCACAGCAAGAAGGCCGCCCGACCGGCCCGCTGGTGCGCGGCTATGAAGTCATCATCGGCTTCGAGACGCACGCCCAGCTCTCGACCGCGAGCAAGATCTTCAGCCGCGCCTCCACCGCCTTCGGCGCCGAGCCCAACACGCAGGCCTGCGCGGTCGACCTGGCGCTGCCCGGCACGCTGCCCGTGATGAACAAGGGCGCGGTCGAGCGCGCCATCAAGCTGGGCCTCGCGCTCGGCTCGCACATTGCGCCGCGCAGCGTGTTCGCGCGCAAGAACTACTTCTACCCCGACCTGCCCAAGGGCTACCAGATCAGCCAGTACGAGATCCCGGTCGTGCAGGGCGGCGCCGTCTCGTTCTTCCTCGGCCAGGAAAAGAAGACCGTGCGCCTGGTGCGCGCCCACCTCGAGGAAGACGCGGGCAAGTCGCTGCACGAGAACTTCATCGGCCAGAGCGGCATCGACCTGAACCGCGCGGGCACGCCGCTCCTGGAGATCGTGACCGAGCCCGACATGCGCTCCACCGCCGAGGCCGTGGCCTATGCGCGCGAGCTGCACAAGATCGTCACCTGGATCGGCATCTGCGACGGCAACATGCAGGAAGGAAGCTTCCGCTGCGACGCCAACGTGTCGGTGCGCAAGCCCGGTGAGAAGCTCGGCACGCGGCGCGAGATCAAGAACCTGAACAGCTTCAAGTTCATGCAGCAGGCGATCGACTACGAGATCAACTCGCAGATCAACGAGCTGGAAGACGGCCGCAAGATCGAGCAGGCCACGGTGCTGTTCGACCCCGACACCGGCGAGACGCGCACCATGCGCACCAAGGAAGACGCGGCCGACTACCGCTACTTCCCCGACCCCGACCTGCCGCCGCTCGCCATCGAGCCCGAGTGGATCGAGCGCGTGCGCGCCGCCATGCCCGAGCTGCCGCGCGCCATGGCCGAGCGCTACGTGCGCGACCACGGCATGTCCGAATACGACGCGGCGCAGCTCACGCAGAGCCCGGCGCTCGCACGCTATTTCGACGACGCGGTGAAGGCCGGCGCCACGCCCAAGCTCGCGAGCAACTGGATCACCGGCGAAATGGCGCGCCGCCTGAATGCGCAGGAGATCGGCATCGACGCCGCGCCGGTCACGGCGCAGCAACTGGCGCAGCTGGTCGGGCGCATTGCCGACGGCACGCTGCCCAACAATGCGGCGCGCCAGGTGTTCGACGCGCTCTGGACCGGCGAAGGCAGCGATGTCGACGCCATCATCGAGGCCAAGGACCTGAAGCCCATGAGCGACACCGGCGCGCTCGACAGGATCCTGGACGAGGTGATCGCAAAGAACGCGAAGAACGTCGAGGAGTACCGCGGCGGCAAGGAAAAGGCCCTCAACGGCCTCGTGGGCCAGGTGATGAAGGCCAGCGGCGGCAAGGCGAACCCGGCCCAGGTGACCGAACTGCTCAAGGCAAAGCTGGGCTGACGCCGGCCCTCAGCGTTTGCTGACGCCGTTCTGGGGAGACCAGAGCTGCTTGAGGCGCGCGCGCTCCTCGTCGAAGCGCGCGTTGACGCGCTTCTTCTCGTCTTCCTGCTCGCCGATGAAGCGGTTCTGCACCGCCACGCTCTGCGCGTTGTCCTCGAGCTTGCGGCGCACGGCGCCGGGCGCCTTGCTCACGTCGTGCTTGTAGAACTCCAGCTCCTCGTCGATTCGCTTCCGGTCTTCGGCCAGCTCGACGAGGCGCTTCTTCGCGGCCTGGATCACCGCATCGATCTGCACCAGCGCCTCGGCGCGCTCGCGGTCATGCACCTCGGCGTTGGGATAGCGCACCAGCAGCGCGCGCTCGCGGCGGCGCTCGTCGGTCAGGCGCGCGGCCTGCAATGCGGCCTCGCGGGCGCGGTCTTCGCGCTCGGCCAGTTCTCGGGCGGTGTACGTGGGCTCGATGCGGCGGCGCGTGGTGCCGCTCGGGCTCAGTTCGCGCTGCTCGCGGTCGATGCATTCGGCAATCGGGCGGTCGGCCGTGAGGGTGCGGCCGCGTGCATCGGTGCACGAATAGATGCCCGCGGCCGGCGCCGGTGCGGGCTGCGCCGGGGCCGCGCCGGCCCACAGTGCCATCAGCAGCAGCACCCACGGGGCTGCGAACGGCCGGGCCGCCAGGTCGAGTTTGCGCATGGGCACGGCGTCGGTCTCAGCTGGCGCCGTAGCGCGCCCGGTAGGCGAGCACCCGCTCGCGATGCACGCCGAGGTCGGCGGCGGCGCTGCCCGAGAGATAGTTCAGCAGGTCGTCGAGCGTGGCAATGGCCACCACCTGCAGGCCCAGCTGGTTGCGCACGTACTGGACGGCGCTGTGGTCCACGTCGACGCCGTTCTCGGTGGCTTTTTCCTGCCGGTCGAGCGCAATGGCCACGGCGTGCGGCGTGGCGCCCGCGGCTTCGATGGCGGCAATGGATTCGCGCACCGCGGTGCCGGCCGACATCACGTCGTCGACGATCAGCACGCGGCCCTTGAGCGGCGCGCCGACCAGGTTGCCACCCTCGCCGTGCGCCTTGGCTTCCTTGCGGTTGTAGGCAAAGGGATGGTTGCGCCCGCGCCGGGCCAGTTCGGCCGCCACCGTGGCGCCCAGCGGAATGCCCTTGTAGGCGGGGCCGAAGATCATGTCGAACTCGACGCCGCTCTCGATCAGCCGGTCTGCATAGAATCCGGCGAGCCGCGCGATCTTGGCGCCGTCGTCGAAGAGCCCCGAATTGAAGAAATAAGGACTCATGCGACCGGCCTTGGTCTTGAACTCGCCGAAGCGCAGCACCCCTGCGTCGAGCGCGAACTGGACGAAATCCTGCGCCACCGCACTGCCTTGCACACCATCTACAGCCATCGGGAATTCCTTGTGTTCAAACTGACCAGCCTCAATCTCAATGGCCTGCGTTCGGCCGCCACGAAGGGGGTGGCGGACTGGGTGGCCGAACTTGCGCCGGATTGTATTTGCATGCAGGAGATCCGGGTGCAGGCGAGCGACATCGAAGGCCGATTCGAGGAAATGGCCGGCCTCAAGGGCCATTTCCACTTCGCCGAGAAAAAAGGCTACGCCGGCACCGCGATCTACACCAGGCACGCGCCGAGCGCCGTGGTGGTGGGCTGGGGAGACGCCGAATTCGATGCCGAGGGCCGCTACCTCGAACTGCGCTTCGACACGCCCAAACGCAAGCTCTCGATCATCAGCTGCTACTTCCCGAGCGGCAGTTCGGGCGAGGAGCGGCAGGAAGCCAAGTTCCGCTTCCTGAAGGGCTTCTTCCCGCACCTCATCGCGCTCAAGAAGGAGCGCGAATTCATCCTTTGCGGCGACATCAACATCGCCCACAAGGAGATCGACCTCAAGAACTGGCGCGGCAACCAGAAGAACAGCGGCTTCCTGCCCGAGGAGCGCGCCTGGATGACCCGGCTGCTGGACGCCGGCGCCGACGGCGCGGGCCTGGTGGACGTCTACCGCCTGCTCAAGCCCGACACCACGGGCGAGGCCTACACCTGGTGGAGCAACCGCGGCCAGGCCTACGCGAACAACGTGGGATGGCGGCTGGACTACCACCTGGCCACGCCGGCCCTGGGCGCGCTGGCGCGCAGCGAGCAGATCTACAAGACCATCAAGTTCAGCGACCATGCGCCGATCACGGTGGACTACGACTTCACGCTGTAGCCGCGCCGGCCGATGCCGCTGACCACGCCCGTCGCCGATCCCGCGCCACCGGCAGCCTACCTGCCGCGCGACGTCGTGAACGCGCCCGAGGTCAAGGCGGCCATCGCACGCCGCAGCAGCGAGCGCGGCGACGACGCCGACATGGCGGCCTGGCTGCGCAATCATTTCTTTCGCTGGGCCATCGGCAGCTTCGAGCACGTGCTGACGGTGCACTCGATGGCCGATTACCTCGCGGCCGCAGGCCCCGCAAAGCCGGTGCCCGACTGGCTGGCCAGGCGATTGCAGCCGCGCGCCGATGCGCAGCCCCCGGCCTGCCACTACCTCGACCCCGACCATCTGCTGCTGATCGAGCGCGAGCGCGTGCTGGTGGAGTTCCTGCGCGCGCGGCGCGGCACGCGGCTCGAGCAGAAGCTGCAGCGCATCACCTGCTTCATGGCCCTGGCGATGTGGGAGCGGGAGCACCAGCGCATGCAGGCGCGGCGCAGCAAGGGCTGGGTGCCCAGCAGCGGGCTCGCGCTGCGCGAAGTGCTGCGCACGCCCAACGGCACCTTCTTCGAGTTCGATGGCAGCCATTCAGCGCTGCGCGAAGAGATGGCCTACGAGTCCTACCACATGCAGCACTGCCTCGGACAGTTCGCGAGCCTGAAGAAGCTCAGCGGCGGCTATGGCGAGCAGTACGCGCAGGCCGCGCAGGACGGCCGGCTGCGTCTTTTCACCTTGCGCAGCGCGGGCAACCTGCCGCATGTGACGATCAGCTTCGGCGTGGCCGCCGACGGCCTGCGGGTGGACCAGATCAAGGGCAAGCAGAACCGCCACCCGATGCGCAAGTACGCCGACGACGTGCTTCAGTTCCTGCGCACCCTGCCGCCGCGCGGCGAACGCCATGCCGATTGCGAAGGCATGGGCCTGGTGTTCGAGCCCGATGCGTCCGCGCCGGCCGGAGGCGCCGCGGCCGGCCAGTGGAAATTCGTGACCGACGTGGCCGACGCCGGCTTCCTGCTCAGCGTGATGAGTGCCAACTTCCACCTGATCGAACACTTCGAACGCCCGCCGGCGGCACTGCAATGGCTGCTGCTGCGCATTGCGCCCCACGAACTGGACCGGCTGCGGTACGTCGATCCGGCCGTCGCCGCGGCCGCGCGCCTGACCCTGCCCGAAAAATCCCTGCCACCCATGCTGCGCGACCTGCCGACCGCCGCCTGCGAGATCGAAGGCATTCCGCTCACGGCCATCGTCCCGGGCGCGCTGCCATGCTGAAGCTGCTGCTGTGGCTCGTGGGGCTGGGCCTGCTGTTCTTCGCGTGGCGCGTGGCCGTCGTGCTGTCCGGCCTGATGCGCGAGGACCGCGAAACCACCGCTCCCGGCAGCCAGGGCGCTGCCGCCCCCGCCAGGGAAGACCCGGCACTGCGCGCCGCCCGCGCCGCAGCCGACAACGCGGCGCCCAACAGGCGCCGCTGGGCCCTTGCGCTCGCGGACATCCTGCTGATTCGCAATGGCCTGCCGTGCAACGGCGACACGCTCGCGCTCGAACTGCCTGCCGAAAAAAGTGAGCAACTCGCGCGCCAGGTGCTGAGGGAAATGAACTTCCCCGCCGACCTGCCCGCCGCCGCCATTCCCGCGCGCATGCAGGCCGCGCTCACCGGCTGGGTCGGCGGCCTCGGCCGTTCGCACGATGGCTTCTACGAGCAGCTTGCGGCCCAGGGCCGTGTGCGCGATGCGCTGGCCTTCGACTGCGCGCGCACCGCCTTCCTGGTGCGCTGCATCGCACTGCTCGGCTGGGTGCCCGAGGCGCAGGCGTGGCCCGTGCTGTTCCTCAACGCCCAGCGCGCGCAGGACAGCTTCGACGGCTGGGAGGATTTCGGCCTGGCCTACGCACGGGCGCGCGAGCACTGGCTGCGCATCAGCACCCAGGACGGCCCCGCCTCTACGCGCGCCGCCATGGAGGTGCGCGAGCACCTGCACAACGTCGAGGGCAGCTGGCTCATGCTGCCCTGGAAACGCTACCGCATCTTCGATCCGCAAACGCTGCCAGCCTGAGACGGCCGGTGCCCCTTGATCTTTCGCTGCACACCATGACCACGAACCCGATCCTGTCCATTCCCTCGCCATGGAAGATCTGCGACGTCGATGCGCTGCTGCGCGCAGGCGAGCACGCCGCGCTCGACCGCCTGTTCGACGAAGCGCTGGCCGCGAGCTTTCACGACCGCGCCGCCGAAGAGCGCTACCACGCCGCGCTGCCCGCCGACCTCCAGGGCTGCACCGGGGCCGGTGCCGAAGGCCTGGCGCGGCTGCGCGCCTGGCAGGCTGCGCGCCCGCAATCGGCCCACGCATGGCTGTGCGAGGCGCACTACTGGTTCCACTGGGCCTACGAATACCGCGGCTCGGGCTGGGCCGGTTCGGTGACCGACCTGGGATGGACCTGCGCCCACGCCTGCGCCACGCATGCGGCCGTGTCGGCGATGCGTGCGCTCGAGCGCGAGCCCACCCTGTGGAACGCCACCGCACTGATGATGCAGAGCGTGTCGGCCTTCAATGAGCCGGACTGGCTCACGGAGCTCGTGCGCAGCGGACGCGGCCCCGAAGCCCCGCTCGTGCACGACCTGCCGCTCGACGGCATGTCCCCCGAGGCGCGCGAGGAACTGCTGGCCATGCTCGCGCGCTCCGGCCTGCAGGCGGACGAACGCATCGCCTGTCCGTCCAGCGCGCCCGCGGCGCTGCCGTCGCCGATGCAGGGCAAGAAGATGCTGACCGGCAAGCAGTACTGGATGCACGCCACGATGCAGATCCATCCGCGGCTGTTCTTCTTCTTGCGCCAGTGCATCTGGTTCATGCAGCCGCGCTGGGGCGGCAGCCACGACCGGGTGCGCGCCTTCATCGCATCGCCGGCCTGCGCGCACCTCGACGAGGTCGAGAAAGACCGCCTGCGGCACGAGATCTGGCGCGACGACTACCTGGAGAACGAGGTCGACGGCGACGACGACCCCGAGGACGTGCGCCAGTGGATGGCCGCCACCCGCCAGCGCGCGGGCGAGGCGCTGCACCCGTATCACCGCTGGGAAACGCTGTACTGGATCGCCAAGAGCCACTACGGCCGCGACGAGCGGCCGCAGGCGCTCGCCTGCCTGAAGGAAGCCGAGGTCCACGCGCCCATCGACGACGACCACGCGATGTCCCTCGCGGTGCTGCTGGCCTGCCAGCTCGAGCCGCAGGACCCGTCCTGGCTGGGCCAGGCCGTCGTGCGCAGCGCCAATGCCGGGGAATGCCCGGCCGCGATGATCCTGCACGGCTACTGCAGCCTGAAGGGCGTGCTGGGATTCGTGCCCAACGAGCCCGCGGGCCAGGCCTGGCTCGAACTCGCCCGCACGCGCGCCCCGGGCACGCTGGCATGGAACAAGCTGGCGTCCGCCCTCCGGTACGGCGGGCGCGAGGCCGACGCCTTCGCGCTGGCAACGATGGGCCAGGCGGCGGGCGGAGACTCCTGCGACTACCTGCTCGGACTGTTCCATGAAGACGGCGTGCATGTCGCGCCCGACCTGAGCCAGGCCGTTCCCTACTACCGCAAGACCGCCGAGGACGGCGGCAACATGGGGGCCTACAAGCTGGGCTACGCCTGCTACAACCTCTCGCTCGCCGCGAAGGACCCCGCCGAGCGCGGGCAGCTGATGCAGGAGGCCGTGGAGGCGATGCGCAAGGCGCACGAGATGGGGCACACCGACGGCCTCGAAGGCATGCTGATGTTCATCGGCGACCTGAACGAGATTCCGGCGCGGCATCGCTACGTGGACCTTGTGCGCGAGCACGCGCAGCGGGGCCACCCGGCGGCCATGGCGGCGCTGTCCGGCCTGCTGGCCGACCCCGCCGACAAGCAGCTCTACGACTACCGCGAGAGCGTGCGCTGGATCCTCGGCGCGCAGGCGGTGGCGCCCGACGACGGTTATGTGAAGAACATGACGCGCATCCACCACGAGGACGGCCTCATCGCCAAGCTCAACTTCAAGCTGCATCGCAAGGGCATCAAGGCGCACGAGATCCCGGGCGCCGACAACGCGATGGTCTGAGGCGCGGGAACGCACTGCCGGCCGCTTCAGCGCGGCGCCGCCTTGCCCGCGTGCCGCGCCAGGTGCACCTGGTGCAGCGTGATCTTGCGCACCTCCGCCTGGCTGGTCTCGATGTGCGCGCGCAGCAGCATCGCGGCCTGGTCGCCGCGGTTGGCGCGAACGGCCTTGAGGATCTTGCCGTGCTCCTCGTAGGTGGCGTCGATGCGCGGCTGCTGGGTGAAGTCGAGCCGGCGGATGATGCGGATGCGGTCGGTCACGTCGCCGTGCACCCGCGCCATCTCGGCGTTGCCCGCCGCGGCCACGAGCGCGCAGTGAAAGGCCTCGTCCCACTGCGCCACCTGCGCGGTGTCGCTGCTGCGCTGGGCCGCGGGCACGAGCCAGATATCGGCCAGCGCGTCGAGCAGGCTGCGGTCGACGCGGCGGTCGGCTTCGCAGAGGCGGTGCACCGCGGTGGTCTCGAGCACCATGCGCAGGTCGTAGAGCTGCTCGAACTGGTCGAAGTCGAAGGGCAGCACGCGCCAGCCGCTGCGGAACAGCACCTCGACGAAGCCCTCCTGCTGCAGGCGGAACAGCGCCTGCCGCACGGGCGTGCGCGAGACGCCGAGCCGGTCGCTGATCTCGTTCTCGGTGAAGCGGTCGCCGGGCACGAGGATGAAATCGGCCACGTCGCGCTTGAGCTGCGCGTAGACCTCGTCGGCCCGCGTGCGGAAAACGGTGGCGTCGGAAGCAGGGGCGGACGAAGCGGAGGGGGGTCGGACGGTAGACACGTAGGGAATGGTAGTCGCAGTCATTGCCCCTGCCCGAGCGCCGCCAGAAGCGCGCTGCTCGGCGCGGTCCAGCCGACGATCGCGCCCTGGGCGCGAACCATGTCGAGCGTGGCCGCCTTGAAGGCCGGAAAGTAGCTTTCGGTGCAGTCTTCGAGCAGCAGGCTGTCGTAGCCCCGGTCGTTGGCTTCGCGCATGCTGGTCTGCACGCAGACCTCGGTGGTGACGCCGCCGAACAGCAGGTGCGTGATGCCGCGCGTCTGCAGCAGTTCATGCAGGCCGGTGGCGTAGAACGCGCCCTTGCCGGGCTTGTCGATGACGATTTCGCCGTCGACGGGCGCCAGTGCGTCGATGATCTGGTTGCCCGGTTCGCCGGCCACGAGGATGCGGCCCATCGGGCCTTCGTCGCCGATGCGCAGGCTCGGGTTGCCGCGGTTGCGCTTGGCCGGCGGGCAATCGGAGAGGTCCGCCTTGTGCGCCTCGCGCGTATGGACCACGAGGCCGCCGGCCTTTCGCCATGCCTCCAGGGCGGCCTGGGTTGCAGGCACGATGGCTTCGAGCAGCGACACGTCGTTGCCCAGGGTTTCACCGAAGCCGCCGGGCTCGATGAAGTCGCGCTGCATGTCGATGAGGACCAGCGCTGTGTTCTTCACTTCGAAGTCGTAGGGAAATGGGTTGGCGGTTTCTATGCGCATGGTTGTTCTCGCTGTTTTCCAGGACGGGGGGCGGCGATGTGCGGCCCAGCAAAAGCAGTCAGGTCACTCATGCCGCAGCCTTCAACGGCTCGTGATGCCCGCCACCCATGTGTGCCCCGATCACATGCCGCTCGGCGCCTTCAGCCGAAGTCTCGAAAACAATCCGCCCTTCGCTCATCACGACGATGCGGTCGGCCAGCTCGAGAAGCTCGTCGAGGTCCTCGCTGATCAGCAGCACCGCCCCGCCCTTTTCCCGCACCTGCACGATGCGCTCGTGGATCTCGGCCACGGCGGCAAAGTCGAGGCCGAACACGGGGTTGGCCGCGATCAGCACGTTGATGTCGCCGGCGAGTTCGCGCGCCAGCACCGCGCGCTGCACGTTGCCGCCAGACAGACTGCGGATCGGTGCGCCCTCGCCCTGCGTCTTCACGCCGTATTCGGCAATCCACTCGCGCGCCCGGTTGCGCCAGAACAGGAAGTTCAGCACGCCGCCGCGCGACAGCGGCGGCCGGTCGAAATCGCGCAGCGCCATGTTCTCCGCCACGCTGAGGTCACCCACGCAGGCGTTGCGCAGCGGCTCCTCGGGCAGGCTGCGGACCTTGAGGCTGCGGTTCTCTGCGCGGCGCGCGCTGTAGGGCTGGCCCATCACGCTCACCTTGCCGGCCAGCCGCGCGCGTTGCCCGACCAGCGCCTCGACCAGTTCGCGCTGCCCGTTGCCCGAGACGCCCGCCACGCCGAGGATCTCGCCGGCGCGCACCGACAGGCTCAGCCCGTGCAGCGCGAGCGTGCCGCGATCACCCTGCGCCTCGAGGCCTTCGACGTGCAAGGCGACGGGCGCCGCATCGGGCACCGGTTTTCTCGCGACAGGCGATGAAGCCGGCGCAGGCGCCGAAGCACCCTCGCCGCCCATCATCGCCTGCGCCAGCTGCGCCGGGTTCGTGTCCGCCACGCGGCAGTGGTGCACCGCCTTGCCACGGCGCAGCACCGTCACGCTGTCGGCATAGGCCATCACCTCGCGGAACTTGTGCGTGATGACAAGCACGGTGCACAGGCCGCTCTTCGCGAATTCGCGCACGTGGCCCAGCACCTCGTCGGCCTCCTGCGGCGTGAGCACCGAGGTCGGCTCGTCGAGGATCAGCAGGCGCGGCTTCAGATACAGCTGCTTGAGCAGTTCGAGCTTCTGCTTCTCGCCCGCCGCGAGTTCAGATGGCCGCACGTCGAGGTCGAGGCTGAAGGGCGTGGTCGCAAGAAATTCCTTGAGCTCCGCGCGCTTCGCCTTCCAGTCGATCAGCGCCGGCGTCTTGCCGCCCGCGAGCAGCAGGTTCTCGGCCACCGTCATGCCCGGCGCCAGCGTGAAGTGCTGGTAGACCATGCCGATGCCGAGTGCGCGCGCCACGATGGGGTTGGCAATGTCCTGCTCGCGCCCGTCGATCAGGATGCTGCCCTCTTCCGCACGCTGGAAGCCCGCCACGCATTTCACCAGCGTGCTCTTGCCCGCGCCGTTCTCGCCCAGCAGCGCATGCACCGTGCCGGGCTCGACGCGCATCGTCACACGGTCCATCGCGGTGAAGGCGCCGAAGCGCTTGGTCAGTTCGTAGGTGTCGAGCGCGAGCGCGCCGCTGCCCGCAGGCAGCGCGCCGATGGCATGGGGCGTGGCGGCCATGCGTTCGTCAGTCCAGTGCAGACAGCAGCGCCTGCGATGTGGCGTGCGCGCCGAACACGCCGCCCTGCATGGTGATCATCTTCAGCGCCGCCAGATGGTTGCCATGGTCGGTGGCGGCCGTGCAGTCCGAGAGCAGCAGGCATTCGAAGCCGCGGTCGTTGGCGTCGCGCATCGTGGTGTGCACGCACACGTCGGTGGTGATGCCCGCGAGGATCAGGTTCTCGATGCCGCGCGTGCGCAGGATCAGCTCCAGGTCGGTGGCATAGAACGAGCCCTTGCCGGGCTTGTCGATCACCACCTCGCCCGGCAGCGGCGCGAGTTCGGGAATGATCTCCCAGCCCGGCTCGCCGCGCACCAGGATGCGCCCGCACGGCCCGTCGTCGCCGATGCCCACGCCGTTGGCGCCGATCTGGCGCGAGCGCCAGCGCTTGTTGGCCGGCAGGTCCGCCAGGTCGGGCCGGTGGCCTTCGCGCGTATGGATGATGTGAAAGCCCAGCGGCCGCAGCGCCGAGAGCGTGCGCGCGATCGGCTGGATCGGCGCCTGCACCAGCGAGAGGTCGTAGCCCATCACGTCGACGTAGCCGCCCTTGCCGCAGAAGTCGGTCTGCATGTCGATCACGATGAGCGCGGTGTTGCCGGGCCGCAGCGCGCCGTTGTAGGGCCAGGCATAGGGCTCGGCAGCCACGTGGCGGGAAGATGGGGTGTTCGCCATGGGATTCAGCTCCTTGTCGATGAAAGTTCGCCCGGCGCGCCGGCAGCTGCCGTGCCGGGTCTGCAGGTCAGCACCAGGATCATCAGCGTGAGCACGTAAGGCACGGTGTTGAACAGGTGATAGCCCCAGCCGATGCCGATGGATTGCAGCGCCGGCCCGATGGCCCCCGCCCCGCCGAAGAGCAGCGCCGCACCCACGCAGCGCAGCGGGCTCCAGCGCGCGAAGATCACGAGCGCCACTGCGATCAGGCCCTGGCCGCTGGAGATGCCCTCGTTCCAGCTGCCCGGATAGAACAGCGTGAGCGATGCGCCGCCGAGCCCGGCGATGAAACCGCCGGCCGTGGTCGCCGCAATGCGCAGGCCCGAGACGGAGTAGCCGAGCGCGCGCGTCGCCTGCGCCGAGTCGCCGGCCATGCGCACCAGCAGGCCGGCCCGCGTGCGCGCAAAGCCCCACCAGAGCAGCACCGCCAATGCCACGCCGACAGGCACCAGCGCATTGAGCTGCAACGCCGAACGCACCACCGTGTTGTCGCTCCAGAAGCCCAGCGGTATCGCGGGGATCTGCGGCGCCTGCGGCTGGATCAGCGGCTTGCCAAGATAGAACGCGAGCCCCGTGCCGAGCAGCATCAGCGCGATGCCGGTCGCCACATCGTTCACGCGGTCGAGCGAGCACAGGAGGCCATGCAGCAGCGCGAGCGCCGCCCCCGCCACCGCGCCGATCAGCACGCCCAGCCAGGCGGAATCCGTGAGGTACGCACCGCCGAAGGCGGCCATGGCCGAGAGCACCAGCACGCCTTCGAGCCCGAGGTTGATGCGGCCCGACTTCTCGGTGAGGCATTCACCGAGGCTCACGAAGAGAAACGGCGCGCCCACGCGCAGCGCACCGCCGACGATGCCGGCTGCGAGCGCGATCCACTGGTCCGCGGTCATCGCACCGCCCCCGCGCCGCGCGGAACGCGCGCGCGCAGGGCGTTCCAGTCGACCATGCGCAACCCCTCGCTCGCAAGGATCAGCACAAAGGCCATGCCCTGCAGCACCAGCACCGAGGCATCGGGCAGCCCGAGCCGCCGCTGCAACAGGCTGCCCGCCGCACCGAAGCCGCCAAACAGGATCGCCACCGGCACGATGGCCACCGGGTTGTGCCGCGCGATGAACGACACCAGGATGCCCGCATAGCCGTAGCCCGCGATCAGCGAGGCATTGGCGTTGGTATGCACCGCCGCCACCTCGACCGCGCCCGCGAGCCCCGCGCAGGCGCCGCCGAGCCCGCAGGCCCCGAGGATGAGCCGCGTCGCCGGCAGCCCCACGAGCTGCGCGGTGCGCGGATTGCCGCCCACCACGCGTACCGAGAAGCCCGAGGCGGTGGCGCGCAGCCACCACCCGAGCGCCAGGCAGGCGACCACGCCGATCACGAAGCCCCAGTGCACGTCCGAGCCGCCGATGCCGCCGATCAGCAGCCCGTCGGCGAGCGCATGGGTCGATGGCTTGTTGAGACTCGCCGGATCGCGCAGCGGCCCTTCGACCAGGTGCTTGAAGATGCCGATGGCGATGTAGGCCAGCAGCAGGCTGCTGATGGTTTCGTTGATGCCGCGGTACTGGCGCAGCCAGCCCGCAAGGGCGATCCACAGCGCGCCGGCCAATGCGCCCGCGAGGCAGACCACCACCGTGCCCGCGGCATTGCCCGGCAGCGGCACCGCATGCGCGAGCGCGGCAGAGGCCAGGCCACCGAGCACCAGCGCGCCCTCTGCGCCGATGACGATCAGCCCCGCGCGCGCCGGCAGCGCCACGCACAGCGCGGTGAGCATCAGCGGCGCGGCGCGCTGCAGGGTGTTCTGCCAGGAGAACCAGTCGCCGAACGCGCCCTTGAAAAGCGTCGCCCAGACCTCCAGCGGATCGACGCCGGCAAAGGCCGCGAGCACGCCGAACAGCAGCAGCGCCGCCGCAATGGCGAACACCGGCAGCGCGAATTCCTTGAGCGCTTGGCGCATGGCGTGCGGGCCTGTGCTGCTGCGATCAGGCCTGGCCGATCACGCCTTCGACCAGGTAGTTCATCTTTTCGAGCTCCAGGTCGGTCTGCTTGAGCACCTTGCCGGCCGGCACCACGACCGCGCCCTTGTTGTCCTTGATGCCGTCCTTGAAGATGTCGAAGCTGCCCGCGATCATCTTCGCCTTGATCTCGTCGGCCTGCTTCTTCGCGGCGTCGGGCACCATCGGGCCGTAGGCCGACATCTTCACGTAGCCTTCCTTCAGGCCGCCGCGCAGGAAGTTCGGATGCGGCTTGCCGGCCTGCGCGGCCTCGATGGCGGTCTTGTAGGCCGTGAGCCAGTTCCATTCGGCACCGGTGAGGTACGCGTTGGGCGCGAGTTTGGCCTGGCTCGCGTGGTAGCCGCAGACCATCTTGCCGCGCTTGGCCGCCGTCTCCACCACCACCTTGGGGCCGTCGACGTGCATGGTGAAGACATCGCAGCCCTGGTCGGCCAGGCTGTTGGTGGCTTCGGCCTCCTTCACGGCCATCGACCAGTCGCCGGTGAAGATCACGCTGCAGGTGATGCCGGGCTTGACCGAGCGCGCACCCAGCGTGAAGGCGTTGATGTTGCGCAGCACCTGCGGGATCGGCTTGGCGGCGACGAAGGCGATCTTGTTGCTCTTCGTCATGTGCGCGGCGATCACGCCGTTCAGGAACTGGCACTCGTCGATGTAGCCGAAGAAGCTGCCCGCGTTCTTCGGGTGCTTGCCCTCGGTCCAGAGGCCGCCGCAGTGCGAGAAGCGCACGTCGGGATTTTTGGGCGCCATGGCCAGGATGTGCGGATCGAAGTAGCCGAACGAGGTGGGGAACAGGAGCTTGGCACCGTCCTGCGAGATCATGCCGGCCATGGTCTTCTGCACTGCGGCGGTCTCGGGCACGTTCTCTTCCTCGACCACCTTGATGCCGGGCAGCTTCTTGATTTCTGCGGCTGCCATGGCGTGCGCCTGGTTGTAGCCATAGTCGTCGCGCGCGCCGACGTAGATCACGCCGACGGTCAGCGGCTTGCCCTGCGCACTCGCAAGGGCGCTCCAGCCTCCGAGGGTGCCGGCGGCGCCCAGCGCGGCCAGGGACTTGAGGGAATCGCGGCGATTGATTTGGCTTGTCATGGCGTTCTTTCCAGAGGTTGAAGGGAGTGCAAAAAATGTGCCCCGCGCTCAGCCCGGCAGGCTCACGTGGGCGGCGACCACGCGCCAGCCGTCGGCCGTGCGCAGCCAGGTCTGGCTTTGTCGGCCGATAGCGGTGGCGCCTTCGCGCCGGAACTCGCAGTTGGCCGTGGCAAAGTCGCGGCCATAGGTGGTGATGACCGTGCGCAGCAGCTCGCGCGGCGGGCTCTGCACCCGCAGCGATGCGCGGAAGGCGCTGATGGCGGCATGGCCGTAGTGGTTCTCGGAGAAGCCGTAGCGCAGCGTGTGTGGGCTGTTCCAGAACAGCGCGTCGAGCACTTCGGGCTGGTTGGCCATGAGCGCTTCCTCGTAGCGCGCGAACACGGCCGTCACTTCGGCAAGCACCTCGGGGATGTTGATCTCGGGCGTCACCGGCGGACCTCGCGCTGGAAGATGTCGAGGCTGAGCTTCTTGGTTGCGACGAAGCTCTCGGTGCTCAGCGTCTCGACCGTGCGCGGGCGCGCGTCGCCATAGCGCAGGATCTCAGCCACCCGGGTGGGCCGCTTGGTCAGCAGCAGCACCTCGTCGGCAAGGTACACGGCCTCTTCGAGGTCGTGCGAGACCAGCAGCATGGTGGTGCCGGTCTGCATGAACACCTCCTGCAGCTTCTCGCGGATGAAGAGCGTCATCTCGAAGTCGAGCGCCGAAAAGGGCTCGTCGAGAAACAGCACCTCGGGCTTGGGCGCGAGCGCGCGCATGATCGATGCGGTCTGCTGCTGGCCGCCCGAAAGCTCGTACGGAAACCGCTTGAGATCGAACTTCACGTCGAACGACGCCACCAGCTCTTCCATGCGGCGGTCGACCTCGGCCTTGCTGCGCCCTTCGAGCTTCAGCGGGTAGGCGATGTTGTCGATGGTGCGCATCCACGGGAACATCGCCTCGCGGTAGTTCTGGAACACGTAGCCGATCTTGGCGTCCTTGCGCTGCTTTCCGTCGAACAGGATCTCGCCCGCATCGATGGGAACGAGCCCCGCGATCATGTTGATGAGCGTGGACTTGCCGCAGCCGTTGGGCCCGAACACCGAGACGATCCGGTGCTTGGGAATGTCGAGGTCGAAGTTCTCGTACAGCGGCCAGCCCGCGAAGTACTTGGTGAGGCCGCGGATGGTGATGTGCGTGCCGGCCGGGCCGGGATTGAAGACGGGCCTGGGCACGTCGGCATACACGGGGCCGTTCAACACGGTTTCAGTTGAAGCTCGCATGGTTGCGTTCCTGTTCCGGTTTGTGCGTGAGCTGCCGCGGAACCGGCTTCGCCGGCCCGCAGGCTGCGCCCCCTCGCAGGGGGGTGGCGGCTACGCGAAGCGAGCAAGCCTGGGGGTGGTCCATCATCTTCCGCTCCAGTGCACGATGCGACGCTCGGCAATGAGAAAGAGAATGTTCAGCGCATAGCCCAGCGCACCCGCGGCCAGAATCGCCGCATACATGCTCTTCACGTTGAGCACCTGCTGCGCATCGATGATCCGGTGGCCGAGGCCGGTGTCGGAGCCGATGAACATCTCGGCCACGATGACGATCACCAGCGCCATCGACACCGCCGAGCGCAGGCCCACGAAGCTGGGCTGCAGGCTTTCCCACACCAGCACGTCCTTGAAGATCTGCCAGCGCGAGGCGCCCATGACGCGCGCCGCCATCACGCGCTGCTTGCGCGCGTTGATCACGCCATAGGCGCTGTTGAACACCACGATCAGCAGCGCGCCGAACGCCGCGATGGCCACCTTGTTGACGTCCGACACCCCGAAGATCAGGAGGAACAGCGGGATCAGCGCGGACGATGGCGTGGAGCGGAAGAAGTCGATCAGGAACTCGACGCTGCGGTACGCGCGCTCATTGCTGCCGAGCAGCACGCCCAGCGGCACGCCGACCACCGCCGCAATCGCGAAGGCCTGCAGCGTGCGCCACACGGTCATCGCGAAGTCGGTGAGCAGCGGTCCGCCCGCGAGCCCCGTGATGAGCGCCGCGACCGTGTCGGCGGGCGTGGGCAGCAGGATCGGCTTGATGAAGCCGAGCCGCACCGCCAGGTCCCACACGATGAACAGCACCACGGGGCCGACGAAGGGCAGCAGCCGGTCGCGCAACGGGGGCTTCGGTGCCACCGCCGCCGCGCCGGCGGCCGGCGGTGTCCACGGCGCGGCCGTGGTCGTGCTTGCGTCGGCCATGGTCAGGCCTTGTAGAGCAGGCCGTCCACCGGCACCTTCTTCTCGAAGATGCCTTTCTCGGTGAACAGGTCGTAGAACTTCTGGAAATACGCGACGTCGCTCGGCTTGAACTCGTTGTAGAGCATGTACGAGGCGAGCGGCACTTCGGCCGTGAGGCTGCCTTCGATGGCGGTGTAGCCTTTCATGTGCTGGCGCGCGTCGTCGGGCTTGCTGCGCACCAGCTCCACGCCGCGTGCATAGGCGGCGATGTACTTCTTCGCCGCTTCGGGGTTCTTCTTGATGAACTCGCTGGTGAGGCTGGCCGCGCCGCCGTGCCAGGGCGCCATCGGATCGCCGAGGATGTATTTGGCGACCACGCCGGCCTCGAGGACGCGCGTGGTGCCGTTCATGCGGCCCACGGTGCCGGTGGGCTCGAGCGTGTAGCAGGCGTCGACCTGGCCCGCGACGAGCGCGGCCACGTGCTGGCCGATCGGAAGCTCGCTCACGGTGGCGCCCTTGGCGCCCGCGCGCTCCAGCATGGTCTTGCACAGGGTCACGTTCTGGATGCCGGGGCCGGACGCGATCTTCCTGCCGGCCAGCTCGGCCATGGTCTTGATCGGGCTGTCCTTGGCGACGATGAATTCGTCGAGCACGAACTTCGCGTTGCTCGGGTTGGTGCAGAAGATCTTGAAGAGCCCCGGCTGCGCGATCTCGCCGATGGCGAGGTTGGCCGAGCCCGTGCCGTTGGAGCTGCCGTCGCAGCGGCCCGCGAGCATGCCTTCCATGACCTGCTGCGCGCCCGCGAACTTGAGCGGCTCCACGTCGAGGCCGGCTTCCTTGAAGTAGCCGCGGTCGACCGCGGCAAAGAAAGGCAGGCCCGCGGCCACGGGCCAGAAGCCGATGCGGATCTTCGGCGCGGCTTGTGCGCGCACGATGGCGGGCGCGGCCAGCACGGCCAGCCCCGCGGCGCCGGCCTGCAGCAACTGGCGGCGCGACGCGGCGGCGGGCGATTTTTCAGGGATGCTCATGAAGACTCCTCGATCGGTCAGGTTGGAATGGCTTGGGAAGAGGCGGTCGTGCGGCTTGCGATGTAGGCACGCCAGCCACCGTGGTGGCTCACGTCTTCGGCGCCTGCGAGCGCATGGCCTTCGCAGATGAAGCCGTGCACCCAGCTGCCGTCTGCGAGCTCGACGCTGCCCAGGCCCAGCGGGGGCGGGATCAGGGCCAGGAAGCTGCCGACCTCGGCCACGGGCACGGACCACACTTCGAGCGCGATGGCTGCTCCGCCGGCCGTGCTGCGCTGCAGCCCCGGCTTGGGCGGCACGGTGCCCGGCAAGGCATGCAGGCGGTAGCGCGGCGAGGTGGTGGTGGCGCGCAGCAGCGTGGCGCCGCGTTCGGTGAGCTGGCCGTTGAGCGGCATGCCCGAGAGATGCGCGCCGACGACGGCGATGGGCATGGTCTGCACTGGCGAAGCGCCCAGGCCCGGAATGGAGCGCGGCTCGGGCAGCGGCAAGCCTGTGGCGCCCTGCGGCAGGCCGGTGGCGTGGTGATAGCGCTGGCCCAGCTCGGCCAGCGCAAGATCGCTGCCGCACGGGCCGATCAGCGTGATGCCGAAAGGCAGGCCGTCGGCGCGCAGCGAGCTCGGCACCGAGATCGCGGCGTAGTCCAGCAGGTTGACGAAGTTGGTGTACGCGCCGAGGTTGCGGTTGAGCACCACGGGGTCGGCGCGCATCTGTTCGCGCGTGTAGTGCGTGGGCGCGGTCGGCACCAGCAGCAGGTCGATGCCGCGCCACATCGGTTCGACCTGCTGTGCGATCGCGCGAAGCCTGGTCTGCGCCTCGAACACGTCGGCGGCGCTGTAGCCGCGGCCGCTTTCGAGGATGCCGCGCACCGGCTCGATCACTTCAGCGCCATGCGCATCGAAGAACCCGCGCACCGCCGCATAGCGCTCGGCCACGAGCGCGCTTTCGTAGAGCAGCGCGGCGGCCTCCGCCAGCGGCGCAAAGGGAATCGCCACGGCCGTGCCGCCGAGGGCGGCGAGCCGCACCTGTGCATCGCGAAAGGCCTCTTCGGCCGCGGCATCGCCGAAGAAGCTCGGCGTGTCGGGCACGCCGAAACGGAAGGCGGCTGGAAATGCCTCGCGGCGCAGCGCCACGTCCCTTGAATAGGGATCGCGTGCGTCGGGCCCGGCGGCCGCAAGAAGCACCTCGACGGCCAGGCCGACGGTGCGCGCAAAGATCGACACGCAGTCCGCGCTCTGGGCGGCCGGCACCACGCCGAAGGCGCTCAGCAGGCCGCGCGAGGGCTTGAGCCCGACGATGTTGTTGAGTCCGGCGGGCACGCGGCCCGAGCCGGCGGTGTCGGTGCCGAGTGCGAAGTCGGCCTCGCCGGCGGCCACCACGTAGGCCGATCCGGAGCTGGAGCCGCCCGAGACGTAGCGCGCATCGAAGGCATTGGGCACTTCGCCATACGGCGAGCGCGTACCGTTCAGGCCGCAGGCGAACTGGTCGAGGTTGGTCTTCCCGATCAGCGATGCACCGGCATCGAGCAGCTTCTGCACCACGGCCGAATGCTGCGCGGGCCGTCGGTCGAAGGCCGGACAGGCGGCCGTGGTGGGCACGCCGGCCACGTCGATGTTGTCCTTGACCGCGAAGCGAAGGCCGGCGAGGCGGCCTGCGCCCGCACCGGGCACAGGCCGGGGAAAGCGGGCAATCCACGCTGCGGCGGCCGATCCGTTTTCTTCATGCACCATCATCAGGCATCCAAACTTGTGTACAAGTCGAGATGCAAGCAATGTGCCAGGCGAAAACAGGCCGTAATGGATTTGCGACCTCTCCCGGCGGGAGAGGGAGTCAGACGCAGCCCTCTTTCAGAGGAAGAGGTGGCTCAGACCTCAGCTGCGCTTGGCTTCCCGGTAAAGCCCTTCGACCTTCGGCAGGTTGGCCTCGAGCTTCTGGATGCGGTCCGGACCGCTCGGGTGGGTCGATAGAAAGCTCAGGCCGCCCTGGTTCTTCGAGGCGGTGGCCATCTTGTTCCAGAGCGTGATCGAGGCCTTCGGGTCATAGCCCGCGCGCGCCGCGAGTTCGAGCCCGACGAGGTCGGCCTCGGTCTCGTCGCTGCGGCTGAACTTGAGGGTGAGCAGCTGCGTGCCGGCGCGCGCCGCCAGGTCGCCCATCTGGCCCAGGCCCAGCAGTTGCGCGCCGATGGAAAGCGCCGCGCCGGTGCCCGCGCTCTTGGCCATGCGGGCACGCGCATGCTCGCGCAGCGCATGGGCCATTTCGTGTCCCATCACCATGGCGACTTCATCGTCATTGAGCTTGAGCTGCTCGAGGATGCCGGTGAAGAAGGCGATCTTGCCGCCGGGCATGCAGAAGGCATTGATCTGCTTGCTGCCGATCAGGTTGACCTCCCACTTCCAGTCGCGCGCGCGCGAATTCCACGGCGTGGCAAAGGGAATCAGCCGGTTCGCGATGGTGCGCAGCCGCTGCAGCTGCGCATTGCCGTCGCCCGCGAGCGCACGCTTGGCGCGCGCCTGCTCGAGCAGCTGGCCGTACTGCTGCACGCCGGCGGCCTCGATCCGGTCGGCCGGCACGAGGTTGCGCGCCACCGAGGCATTGCCCACGTTCACCTGCGCCAGGGCCGGCCCGGCCAGCGCGGCGCCGGCCGCCGCGAGCAGGAAGGCCCGCCGCGGCTGCCAGGCCGAGGCGCGGGAAGCCGAAGAAGCCACGGAAGGAAGGAAGAGCTCGCATCGTGTGCACATGCGCGGATCATAGGAACAATTGCCGACAAAAAGACGGCTCGGCAGGCGGCGCGCGCTCATGGACAATCCGAAGCTCATGTCTGCCCAGCCCGCCGAAACCTCCACCGCCCCCTCCCTGCCCTGGCGCGATGCGCTGAAGGTCTACCTCGAGCCCGCCACGCTGCGCATGCTGGCGCTGGGCTTTTCCGCCGGCCTGCCGCTGCTGCTGGTGCTGGGCACGCTGAGCTTTCGCCTGCGCGAGGCGGGCATCGATCGCACCACCATCGGCTACCTGAGCTGGGTGGGCCTGGCCTATGGCTTCAAGTGGGTGTGGGCGCCGCTGGTCGACCGGCTGCCGCTGCCGCCGCTGACCACGCTGCTCGGGCGGCGGCGCGGCTGGCTGCTGCTGGCGCAGGGGATGGTGGTTGCGGGGCTGGTCGGCATGGCGCTCAACGATCCGCGCCAGGGCCTCGCGCCGCTGATCTGGTGCGCGCTGCTGGTGGCCTTCGGCTCGGCCACGCAGGACATCGCGCTGGACGCCTTCCGCATCGAGTCGGCCGAAACGCGCAAGCAGGCCGCGCTCGCCGCCGCCTATCAAACGGGCTACCGCCTGGCGATGATCTGGGCCGGCGCCGGCGTGCTGTGGGTGGCGGCCTGGGCCGAGGTGGCGCCGGCTGCGGCGGCCACGGGCGCGGCGGCCTACCAGAACGGCGCCTGGAAGACGGCCTACCTGGTGATGGCGGCCTCGATGGCGGTGGGCGTGCTCACCGTGCTGCTGTCGCCCGAGCCGGTGCGCCGCGTGCTGCCCAAGCCGAAGAACGCGGCCGAATGGCTGCAAGGCGTGCTGATCGAACCTTTTGCCGACTTCATCCGCCGCTACAAGTGGCAGGCCGCGCTGATCCTCTCGCTGATTGCCATCTACCGCATCAGCGACGTGGTGATGGGCATCATGGCCAACCCCTTCTACGTGGACATGGGCTTCACCAAGGACGAAGTGGCCACCGTCAGCAAGATCTACGGGGTGGTCATGACCCTGGCCGGCGCCTTCGTGGGCGGCGTGCTGTCGATGCGCCTGGGCGTGATGCGCGTGCTGATGCTGGGCGCGGTGCTCAGCGCCGCGAGCAACCTGCTCTTCGCCTGGCTGGCCTCGCGCGGGCACGACCTGACGGCGCTGATCGCGGTGGTGTCGGCCGACAACCTGGCCGGCGGCATTGCCTCGGCGGCCTTCATCGCCTACCTGTCGAGCCTCACGAACATCAGCTATTCGGCCACGCAGTACGCCTTGTTCAGCTCGCTGATGCTGCTGCTGCCCAAGTTCATTGCCGGCTATTCGGGCGCTTTTGTCGACGCCCACGGCTACGCTCAGTTCTTCACCGCCACCGCCCTGCTGGGCCTGCCAGTGCTGCTGCTGGTGGCGCTGGCCGCCCGCATCACCACCACCAAGGCGCCGGCCGGGCGTCAATAGGGCACGGGCCCTATAGGAAAACAGCTGACGCTGCGGGGCCCGCGCAACTGGTAGGCTGTCACTTTCCGGTTACCTCCGCTTCGCTCCCAGAGCGATCATTCATCTTCCGCCTGCCAACCCACAAGCAACGTGCCGCCCCGCATTTCTCCCCTTCAGATCAGCGCCTACACGGCCACTTCGGCCGTCGGCGTCGGCAAGGAGCCGCTCGCCGAGGCGCTCGAGCATTCGCGCAGCGGCCTGCGCGCCAACGATTTCGGCGATGCGCCGCTGCCCACCTGGATCGGCCGCGTCGACGGGCTCGAGGACATCCGCCTGCCCGAGGCGCTGGCCTCGTGGGACTGCCGCAACAACCGGCTGGCCTGGCTGGGCCTGCATGCGGACGGCTTTCCCGAGGCCGTGGCGGCCGCGCGGGCCAGGTACGGCCCCTCGCGCATCGCGCTGATCCTCGGCACCTCGACCTCCAGCATCGGCGAAACCGAGCTGGCCTACACCCAGCTCGACGCCGACGGCCTCTTTCCCATGGACCAGCGCCGTGCGGCCGTGCACACGCCGCACTCGCTGGCCATGTTCGTGCAGCAGGTGCTCGGGCTCACCGGGCCGAGCGAGACGATTTCCACCGCCTGCTCGTCGAGCGCCAAGGTGTTCGCCTCGGCCGAGCGGCTGATCCGCCTCGGCCTGGCCGATGCCGCCGTGGTCGGCGGGGTCGACACGTTGTGCGGCAGCGTGCTGTTCGGCTTCAACTCGCTCGAACTGGTGTCGAGCGAGCCGTGCCGGCCGTTCGACGCGAGCCGCAAGGGCATCAGCCTGGGCGAGGCGGCCGGCTTCGCGCTGGTGGAACGCGTGCAGGACGACCCGGCCGCGCCGCTGCGGCTCCTGGGCTACGGCGAAGCCAGCGATGCGCACCATATGTCGACGCCGCACCCCGAAGGGCTGGGCGCCGAACGCGCGCTCGACGAGGCGCTGGCGCGCGCGGGCCTCGCGCCCGAGGCGATCGACTACATCAACATGCACGGCACCGCGAGCCAGAAGAACGACGAGGTCGAAGGCGCGCTGGTGGCGCGGCGCTTTCCGGCGCGCACCCACGCCAGCTCGACCAAGGGCTTCATGGGCCACACGCTGGGCGCGGCGGGCATCGTCGAATCGGTGATCAGCCTGCTCGCGATCGAGCGCGGCCTGATGCCGGGCACGGTCAACACGAACCAGCTCGACGAAGGCTTCGGGCCGCAGATCAGGCTCGAACCCGCGCATGGCGAGGTGCGCTACGCGCTGACCAATTCCTTCGGCTTCGGCGGCAACAACTGCTCGCTGGTGTTCGGCAAAAAATGAAGCTCGCCCCCAGGCTCCGCGCACTTCGTGTCGCTCCTCCCTCCCCCTACCGGGGGCAACACCGGTGGCCCGGCAAAGCCGGTTCCACGGTGTTTCGCGAAGAATCCCCCCAATGACAGCCCGCATGAGCGTTCCCACGCCCCCGACCCTCTACATCGAAGGCCCGGCCTTCTGGACGCCCACCCTGCCGGGCTGGGACGCCGCGCGCGCCGCTTTCCGCGGCGAAGGCGGGCTCGCCGATCCGCCGGCCAAGCGGCCGTCGCCGCAGGTGCTGGCACCGGCCGAGCGCCGCCGCGCGCCCGACACCGTGGCGCTGGCGCTCGAAGTGGCCGCCGCGTCGATGGCGGGCGCGGGCCGCAACGCGGCCGACGTGCCCTGCGTGTTCGTCTCGGCGCATGGCGACCTGTCGATCAACGACTACATGTGCAGCACGCTGGCCACCGATCCCACGGTGCTGTCGCCCACGCGCTTTCACAACTCGGTGCACAACGCGGCCGTGGGCTACTGGACCATCGGCACCGGCTGCATGGCGGCCAGCAACTCGGTCTCGGCCTACGAGAACAGCTTTGCCGCCGGCCTGCTCGAAGCGGCCGTGCAATGCGCGGCCGACCAGTCACCGGTGCTGCTGGTGGGCTACGACACGCCCACGGTGGGCCCGCTGACTTCGGTGACCGACAGCCAGGGCCTGCTGGCCGTGGCGCTGGTGATCGCGCCCGAGCGCACGGAACGCACCGTGGCCGCGCTCGATTGGTCGGTGCAGGACAACGGCGGCAGCACCGTGCCGGCGCCGCTTTCCGATGCCGCGAAAACGCTGGCGCACATCAACCCGATGGCCCATGCGCTCGGCCTGTTCGAAGCGCTGGCGCGGCTGGAAGACGATCCGCCGCCCATCGGCCTGCCGCTTTCTTCCACCCTGTCGCTGCGGCTGCAGCTGCGGCAGGTCCGGGACTGAAGTTCCATGACCGGCACTGCGCAACGATGTGACGCAGTGATCATGGGCGGCGGGCTCGCGGGCCTCACCTTGGCGCTGCAGCTGAAGCAGCGCTTCCAGGACCTCGACGTGCTGGTGCTGGAGCGGCGCAGGCACCCGGTGCCGCATGCGGCGCACAAGGTGGGCGAGTCTTCGGTCGAGATCGGCGCGCACTACTTCGACACGGTGCTCGGCCTCAAGCCCCACATGGACGGCGCGCAGCTGCGCAAGTTCGGCTTCCGCTTCTTCTTCAGCGAGGGCCGGCGCGACATCGACCAGGTCACCGAGATCGGGGCCAGCCGCTACCTGGCGGTGCCCAGCTACCAGATCGACCGCGGCATCTTCGAGAACTACCTGGCCGAGGAGGCCGTGCGGCGCGGCGTGCGCTTCGACGATGCCGCGCTGGTGCGCCGCGTCGACCTGGCCTCCGACGCCGAGGCACCGCACCGCCTCGAATGGACGCGCGGCAGCCAAACCCACAGCGCCGAGGCGCGCTGGCTGGTCGATGCCTGCGGCCGCGCCGGCCTGCTCAAGCGCAAGCTGGGCCTGGCCGAGGCCAACGCGCACGACGTCAACGCCGTGTGGTTCCGCATCGGCGAGCGCATTGCCATCGACGAGTGGAGCGACAGCACCGCCTGGCGCGAACGCTGCGATCCACAGGCGCGCTGGCTCTCGACCAACCACCTGGTGGGCGCGGGCTACTGGGCCTGGCTGATTCCGCTGGCCTCGGGCTCGCATTCGGTGGGCATCGTGGCCGACCCGAAGCTGCATCCGCTCGACACCATCGACACCTTCGAGAAGGCGATGCGGTGGTTCGCCACCTACCAGCCGCGGCTGTACGACGCGCTCGACGGCAAGCGGCACCTGCTGCAGGACTTCGCGTTCCTCAAGCACTTCTCGCATGGCTGCAGGCAGGTGTTCTCGGGCCAGCGGTGGGCCCTGACGGGCGAGGCCGGGCTGTTCCTCGACCCCTTCTATTCGCCGGGCAGCGACTTCATCGCGATCAGCAACACCTACATCACCGACCTGGTGGCGCACGACCGCGCGGGCCGCTCGGTGGAAGCCCGCGCGCAGCTCTACGACCAGATCTACCACTCGTTCTACGACAGCACGCTGGCGCTCTACCAGGACCAGTACCCGCTGTTCGGCGACCCCGAGGTGCTGCCGGTGAAGGTGATCTGGGACTACGCCTACTACTGGGGCGTGCTGTCGCAGATCTTCTTCCAGCAGCGGCTCACCGACCTGATGCTGCTGGGCAGCCTGAAGGACGAGCTGCAGCATTGCCAGCGCCTGAACCTCGCGGTGCAGCAGCTGCTGCGCGCATGGTCCGCCGCCAGCGCCAGGCGCAACACCCCGGTGATGCTCGACCAGGCCGCCATGCCCTGGTTCGCCGAGCTCAACCGCAGCCTGAAGGATCCGCGGCTGGGCGACGCCGAGTTCAGGGCGCGCATCCGGGCCTCGGCCGCGCAGCTGCGCCAGCTGGCCGGCGAGATCCTCGCGCGCGCGCAGGCAGACAATGCGGACCTGCGCGGCTGCGGCCTGCCCGCGCTGCTCGCGGAAAACATCGCCGGCCTGCCCGCCGGCGCGCAAGACGGCGCTATGCTTTTCGCAGCACTTCCGGAGGACAGCCGGAAGCCGCGTTTACCCAACTTTACGGAGCGTTCAAGCCCCGTTGCCCCCGGTGCACGACCATGAAGCGCATGAGTACCCCCCAGCTCCTGATGATCGAAGACGATGCCCGCCTGGCACAGATGGTGGGCGAATACCTGACGCAGTCGGGTTTCCTCTTCACGCATGCCGGCGACGGCGCCAGCGGCCTCGAGCAGCTGCAGCAGCACGCGCCCGACCTCGTGATCCTCGACCTGATGCTGCCCGACACCGACGGCCTGGAGATCTGCCGCCGCATCCGCTCGCTGCCGCCTCCGGCTTCCAAGGTGTCGGTGCTGATGCTCACCGCCAAGGGCGATCCGATGGACCGCATCATCGGCCTGGAGATCGGCGCCGACGACTACCTGCCCAAGCCCTTCGAGCCGCGCGAGCTGCTCGCGCGCATCCGCGCGGTGCTGCGCCGGCGCAGCGAGAACAATGCCGACACCGAAGCCAGCACGGTGATGCGCTTCGGCACGCTCGAGATCGACCGCAACGCGCGCACCGTGTCGGTGGGCGGCGCGCTGGCCGACCTCACCTCCTACCAGTTCGACCTCCTGGTGGCCATGGCCGAGCGCGCCGGCCGTGTGCTCACGCGCGACCAGATCATGGAGGCCGTGCGCGGCCGCGAGCTCGAGGCCTTCGACCGTTCGATCGACGTGCACATGGGCCGCATCCGCGCCGCCATCGAGGTCGATGCCAAGAACCCCAAGCGCATCCTCACCGTGCGCGGCGTGGGCTACGTGTTCGCCAAGCAGCAGGACTGACCGGCCGATGCTGCGCGGCCTGTACTCCCGCCACCTCTACGTGCGCATCTGGCTCGCGGTGGTGGGCGGCGTCGTCATCCTCACGCTGATGGCCAACTGGATCGTGCGCGAGGCGGCCGAGGCCGAGCGCGAACGGCTGGCGCCGGTGCCGCGCAACGTGGTGGTGCTCGATGCGCAGGACCGCACCATCGGCAGCGGCAAGGCGCTGCGCGTGCCGGGCCAGGGGCTGGAGTTCGACGTGACGCTCAGCGACGGCAAGGCCATCACGCTGCGCGTGGCGCCGCGCGACCGGCCCTCGGGCACCGGCGGGTTCGCGCCCTGGCGCACGCCGTTCGGGCTGGGCTGGATGATTGCGCTGGTGGGCATGGCGGTGGCGCTGGGCGTGTATCCGATCGTGCGGCGGCTCACCCAGCGACTGGAGGCGCTGCAGCGCGGCGTGCAGCGCTGGGGCGAGGGCGATCTCTCGGTGCGCGTGACCGAAGAAGGGCAGGACGAAGTGGCTGATCTCTCCAAACGTTTCAACGCGTCGGCCGAGCGCATCGAACAGCTGGTGCGTTCGCACAAGTCGCTGCTGGCCAAC
Organism: Variovorax sp. VRV01; assembly: GCF_014852545.1. Lineage (NCBI taxonomy): Bacteria > Pseudomonadati > Pseudomonadota > Betaproteobacteria > Burkholderiales > Comamonadaceae > Variovorax > Variovorax sp. VRV01. The sequence goes on along the minus strand of NZ_JACVBS010000005.1, from coordinate 34,263 downwards.
GCATCGCACGAGCTGCGCTCGCCGCTCACCCGCATCCGCATGGGCCTGGAGCTGATGGGCGAACGCCCGAGCCCCAAGGCGCGCGAGGAAATCTCGCGCAACATCGGCGAGCTCGACCAGCTCATCGACGAGATCCTGCTGGCCAGCCGGCTCGACGCGAGCGAGGCCGACATGGGCACCATCGAGGCCGTCGACCTCACGGGGCTCGCGGCCGAGGAATGCTCGCAGGTGAATGCCGAGCTCGACCTGGTAGCAGGCACCGACAACGCCAGGCTCACCGTGCCCGGCGTCCCTCGCCTGTTGCGCCGCGCGATCCGCAACCTGCTCGAGAACGCGCGCCGCTACGGCGCCGGCGAGATCAGTGTGGAGCTCGGCAGCGCCAACGGCTTTGCCACCGTGCGCGTCACCGACCGCGGCCCGGGCGTGCCGCCGGCCCTGCGCGAACGCATCTTCGAGCCCTTCTACCGGCTGCCCGGCGCCAGCGAGCGCAACGGCGGCGTCGGCCTCGGGCTCGCGCTGGTGAAGTCGATCGCCGAGCGGCATGGCGGCAGCGTGCGCTGCGAAGACGGCCCGGAGGGCGGCGCGAGCTTCGTGATCCGCCTGCCGGCGAGCGCACCCGCGCACTGAACCCGCGCCCCGGGGGTGCGCCGGGGCAAGTCAGGCTGGGTCCGCCGGCCCCACCTAAAATCCCGCCCCTATGCAGAGATCGCACATCGTCAGGCCCGCGGCCATGTTCTGGGGGCTGGTGGTGTTCATGCCCGTCGGCGTCACCTACCTTTCGGCCCTGCTGCTGCTCGCCACCATGCTGCTGGCCGGCGGGCTGCGCGAGCGCTTCGCGCGGCTGCGCGCCAATCCGCTGTGGTGGCCGCTGGTGGCGTACCTGGCCTGGACCTTCATCGTGCTGGCCATCGGCCCGCACTACCCCGAGACCGGCTCGAACCTGTTCCATGGCCTGCGCATCGGCCTCACCATCCTGATGGCGATGGCGCTCGCGCGCGAGGAAGCGGTCTGGGCGCTGCGCGGCTTCCTGCTGATCGCGGCGCTGAACATCCTGCTGGTCGTTGCCTATTACGCCATCGGCTTTCCGATCTGGGCGCCGCTGCGCGCGGTGGTCATGGAAGTGGGCAACAAGTCGATCAGCAATGCGCTGCTGTTCAGCGTGGTGGCGTCCACGGCGGCCGTCTGGGGCATTGCGCAGATCGCCGCGCACCGGCCGCTGCGCGCCATTCCCGCCTTCGTGCTGATGCTCGGGCTGGGGCTGGTGGTGGCGCTGCCGCTGACCTCGCGCACCTCGGTGCTCGCGCTGCTGCTGGTGATCCCGGTGGTGTGCATCCACCAGTGGCGCAGCCACCTGAAGATGCTGGTGAGCGCGCTGGTGCTGGGCGCCGTGGTGCTGGCGGCGGGGCTCTACCAGCTGCCGCAGCTGCAGCACAAGGTCGAGACCGGCGTGGAAGAAATCGAGAAGGCGCAGGCCGGCGAGATCTTCAAGGGCAGCTGGGTCATCCGCTACTACATGTACCGCGACACCGGCCGCATGATCGCCGACCGGCCGCTCGCCGGCTGGGGCATCGGCGGCTGGACCGACCAGTGGCACAAGCGCGGACCGGCGCTCTTCGCCGACTCGAACATGCCGCACAACGACTTCCTCTGGGTCGGCGCGCAGGGCGGGCTGCCGGCCTTGCTGAGCCTGCTGGCCATCATGGCGGGCGCCGTCTGGCAGGCATGGAAACGGCCCGACATCGCGGGGCGCTATGCGCTGGCGGCCACGCTGATCGCGCTGATCGCGTCGAGCGTGAACTCTGCCGTGCGCGACGCCCAGATCGGGCTCGCGCTGCTGTGGATCGCGATGGTCTACCTGCGGCTCGCGCAGGAGCCGCGGGACACGCAGCCCTGGCGCGACCTCTGGCCGACGCGCCGCATCGCGGCGGCGCTCGACGTCCCGCCGCAATCCCGATAGCTATCTGCGGCTATTGCTGCTGCGTTTGGCTTCAGCGGCCGCGAACTGCCGGCCCGCCATGCCGACGAAAAAGTAGATCACCGCGGCGTGCAGCGCGCCCACGAAAAGCAGCACCAGCAGCATCGGCCCCAGTTGCAGGACCGAGGCACCGGCCGCCAGCGCCGCCGCCACCGAGACCGCGGCCTGGATTGCCAGGTCGATCGCGATCATGCCGAGCACGGCGCGGGTCTTTTCATCGCGCGCGAGGTACCGGCCGTTCTTCTTGCCGAAGGCCAGGCACACCCACATCACGGCGCCCAGCAGCGCGGCCGTATTGACGCCCGCGTTGGCCTTGACGCCGAACATGTTCAGCGCCAGGCCCAGGATGAGCAGCAGGAGCAGGTAGGCGGCGCCGAAGCGCCCGAGCAGGCCGCGAACGGTCAATGCCGCGACGACACCGTCTCGCCCGCCTTCAGGCGGTAGACGGTGCCGCAGTACGGGCACTTGGCTTCACCGGTGCGCGCCACGTCCAGGTAGACCTTGGGATGGGTGTCCCAGAGCTTCATGTCGGCCTTGGGGCTGGGGCAGAACACGCCGCCCTGATGGTTGAGCTCCCTGGCCAGGAGTTCGACGACTGCGTTGGTAGGCATGGTTTTCTCAGACTTTCGTGAGCCAGTGGGCGTATTTGGGGTTCTTGCCGTTCACGATGTCGAAGAAGGCAGCCTGGATCTTTTCGGTGACGGGACCGCGCGATCCGCCGTCGCCGCGGTTGCCGATCTCGATGCGGTCGAGCTCGCGGATGGGCGTCACTTCAGCGGCCGTGCCGGTGAAGAAGGCTTCGTCGGCAATGTAGACCTCGTCGCGCGTGATGCGCTTTTGCACCAGCTCGAGCCCCAGGTCCTTGCACACGTGCAGGATGGTGTTGCGCGTGATGCCGTTGAGCGCGCCGGCCGAGAGGTCGGGCGTGTAGACCACGCCGCCCTTGACCACGAAGATGTTCTCGCCCGCGCCTTCGGAGACAAAGCCGCTCGCGTCGAGCAGCAGCGCCTCGTCGTAGCCGTCGTCCAGCGCTTCCATGTTGGCGAGGATCGAGTTGGTGTAGTTGCTCACCGTCTTGGCCTGCGTCATCGTGATGTTGACGTGGTGGCGGGTGAAGCTCGAGGTCTTCACGCGGATGCCGCGCTTCATGCCCTCTTCGCCCAGGTAGGCGCCCCAGGACCAGGCCGCGACCATGGCGTGGATCCGGTTGCCCTTGGGGCTCACGCCGAGCTTTTCGGAGCCGATCCAGATCAGCGGGCGCAGGTAGCAGCTTTCGAGCTTGTTCTCGCGCACCACCTGCTTCTGGGCTTCGTTGAGCTGTTCCTGCGTGAACGGGATCTTCATGCGCAGGATCTTGGCGCTGTTGAACAGGCGCTCGGTGTGCTCGGCCAGGCGGAAGATGGCGGTGCTGCCGTCGGCCGTCTTGTAGGCGCGCACGCCCTCGAAGGCGCCGCAGCCGTAGTGCAGCGTGTGGCTCAGCACGTGGATCTTGGCGTCGCGCCAGTCCACGAGTTCGCCGTCCATCCAGATCTTGCCGTCACGGTCGTCCAGCGAGGGGGGGATCGAGCTCATTTCCTGATTCCTTTGGGAGCTGTGGGGGTGCGACAGGGGAAGTCGCAAAAGCTTTCGATTTTACGGCCGAGCCCGCAACGCCGTGCCCGACAATGGCCGGTTGTCCAAACCAGTGGAAAAAAGGGTTTCCGTGTCCGTATTCAAGAACGTCATCGTCTATCGCATCGAACCTGCCTGGTCCCAAACACTGGCCGAGGCCGAAGAAGCGCTCGCCAAGGCGCGTTTCGAGCCCTGCGGCCCCTCGCAGGAAAAATCCGCCGGCTGGATCGAACCCCGCGGCGAGGCCAATGGCCCGCTGGTCGAATCCATCGACGGCCAATGGCTGGTCGAATACATGATCGAGAGCAAGGCGGTGCCCGGCTCCGTGGTGCGCCGCAAGCTCGACGAGCGCTGCGCGCAGATCGAGGCCGCCACCGGCCGCAAGCCCGGCAAGAAGGAAAAGAAGGAGCTCAAGGAGGACATCACCCTCGAGCTGCTGCCGATGGCCTTCACGCGCAGCGCCCGCGTGGCCGTGTGGATCGACAAGGCCGAGCACCGCCTCGTGATCAACAGCGGCAACGCCGCGCGCGCCGACGAAGTGGTCACCAGCCTCGTGAAGTCGCTCGACGGCTTTGCGGTGGCCCTCATCAACACGCAGATCGAGCCCGCCGCCGCCATGGCCAACTGGCTGCTGACGCAGGAGCCGCCGGCCGGCTTCACCATCGACCGCGAGTGCGAACTCAAGGCCTCGGACGACTCCAAGGCCGTGGTGCGCTACGCCAAGCACCCGCTCGACATCGAGGAGGTGCAGAAGCACATCACCGACGGCAAGCGCCCGACGCGCCTGGCGCTCACCTGGGACGACCGCGTGTCCTTCGAGCTGACGCACGGCATGCTGATCCGCAAGATCGTGTTCCTCGAAGGCACGGGCGACGGCGCAGCCGGCGGCAAGAAGGAAGACAACTTCGACGCCGACGTGGCCATTGCCACCGGCGAACTCGGCCAGCTGGTGCCGGCGCTGCTCGACGCGCTGGGCGGCGAGGCGGCCTTCAGCGGCGCCCCAACGGGCGCAGCAGCGCCGGAGGCTGCCGTGCAAGTGCCCGCGACCACCACACCGGCCGAGGCCGAAGCCGAGGAAGAAGACGCGCCGTTCTGACGGCCGGCGCTTCCTGGCTTCTTCCTAGCCCGCGTTGTTTTCTTCGGAAGACGGCGCGTCGTCAGGCGCGGCTTCGGGCCGCGTCAGCGTCCAGCTCTGCAGCTTGCCGCCGTTGAACACGGCGTCGACATACGAGCCGCCGGTGTCGGTCCAGCGGTAGAGCTCGGGCTGCTCGTCCTTGGGCGAGCGCAGTTCGCCCAGGGCGCGCGTCATCGCAATGACGTGCATCAGCGTCACGCCCGGCTTGAGCTTGGCGTTGAGCATCACCGCGCTCGCGACATAGCCCACCGGCCGGTCGGCCGCGCGCTTGAGCACCTGCATGGCGCGGTTGAAGTGCAGCAGCAGGAACATCACGATGGCGCCGCCGGTCAGCGCCACGCCGGCCCAGCCATAGTTGCGCCATGCGAGCCCGAGCAGGACGATGCCGCCCACGGGCACCAGTATTTTCTGGAAATTCATGGGCCGCATTGTCGCCTCGCGCGGTAGCCGGCGCGGCTACCGCCAGGCGCGCAGGACGGTACTCGCCCCCAAAAGCGACCCGCGCGGCGGCGCCAGCGGGCACATTTCGCCGCACGGGCCAACGCCACCGGCTTCAGGGAGAGGCAACCGAGGTTGCCAGCACAACAAGAAGACACGTCACACATATCGGGGGGACAGGGAGGATCGCCCGGCGCATCAATGGTGCGCCGGGCATTTTTTTGCGCACTCGATCCCTCGGTCAGTCGAGGCGGCGCACGATCTCCATCGCCTCCTCGATGCGCTCGACGGCATGGATGGTCAGGCCCTCGATCTCCTTCGCGCCCTTGCGCGGCGCGTTGGCCTTGGGCACCACGGCCACGCTGAACCCGAGCTTGGCCGCTTCGCGCAGGCGCTCCTGGCCGCGCGGCGCGGGGCGCACTTCGCCCGCCAGGCCGACCTCGCCGAAGGCGATGAAGCCCTTGGGCAGCGCCTTGCCGCGCAGGCTCGAGGTGATGGCGAGCATCACGGCCAGGTCGGCCGCGGGCTCGCTGATGCGTACGCCGCCCACCGCGTTCACGAACACGTCCTGGTCCATGCAGGCCACGCCGGCGTGGCGGTGCAGCACGGCCAGCAGCATCGCGAGACGGTCGCGGTCCAGGCCCACCGAGAGGCGGCGCGGGCTCGGCCCGCCGTTGTCGACCAGCGCCTGGATCTCCACCAGCATCGGCCGCGTGCCTTCGAGCGTGACCAGCACCACGCTGCCGGGCACCGGCTCCGCATGCTGGCTCAGGAAGATCGCGCTGGGGTTGGCCACGCCCTTCAGGCCGCGCTCGGTCATCGCGAACACGCCGATCTCGTTGACGGCGCCGAAGCGGTTCTTGATGGCGCGCACGAGGCGGAAGCTCGAATGCGTGTCGCCTTCGAAATACAGCACCGTGTCGACCATGTGCTCGAGCACGCGCGGTCCCGCGAGCGCACCCTCCTTGGTGACGTGGCCCACCAGCACCACGGCCGTGCCGCTGGTCTTGGCAAAGCGCGTGAGATGCGCCGCGCATTCGCGCACCTGGGCCACCGAGCCTGGCGCGGAGGTGAGCTGGTCGGAATACACCGTCTGGATCGAGTCGATCACCGCGATGGCCGGACGCGTGGCGTCGAGCGTGGCGATGATCTTCTCGAGCTGGATCTCGGCCAGCACCTGCACCTGCGAGTGGTCCAGGCCGAGGCGCCTGGAACGCAGCGCCACCTGCGCGCCGCTTTCCTCGCCGGTGACGTAGAGCGCGTTCTGCCCCGCGCGCTGCAGCGCATCGACCGCCTGCAGCAGCAGCGTCGACTTGCCGATGCCCGGATCGCCGCCGATCAGCGTGACGCCCCCCGAGACGATGCCGCCGCCCAGCACGCGGTCGAGCTCGTCGAGCCCGGTGGGCGTGCGCGCGACGTCGGTCGCTTCTATTTCGGAGAGGGTCGCGAGTTCGGACACGCCCGCGAGCGCGGCGTACTGCGTGCCGAAGCGGTTGTTGGCCGGGCCGCTGCCGCCCGCCACCTGTTCGATGAGAGTGTTCCAGGCGCCGCAGCTCGGGCACTTGCCGAGCCACTTGGGGCTGGTGCCGCCGCATTCGCTGCAGACGAAAGTTGTTTTGTCCTTGGCCATGCAGCGAGTTTAGGTGTCCGCACAAACCCTGATGCCGAACGGCTTGGAAAGCGTTTGCCAATCATTTAACATGTTAAGTAATTTGGAAAGGCACCGCGCTTGAGCACCACCTTCGCCCACCGCAACCTCCCGCGTCTGCTGCTGCAGGCGCGCGAAGCCGTCATGGCCCACACGCGGCCCAGCCTGCGCGAGCACGCGCTGTCCGACCAGCAGTGGCGCGTGCTGCGCGTGCTCGGCGAGAACGGTGCGGTCGAAACCGGCCGCGTGGCGCGCGAGGCCTTCATCCTCGGCCCCAGCCTCACGGGCGTGCTCGCGCGCATGGAGCGAGACGACCTCATCACCCGCAGCCGCGACCCCGAGGACCAGCGCCGCACCGTGGTCGAGGCGACGGCGCACGGAATGAAGCTGGTGAAGAAGCTGTCCTCGAGCATCGAGTCGCACTACCAGTGGCTGGAGCAGTCGCTGGGCAAGGCCAAGCTGACGCAGCTGTATGGGCTGCTGGACGAACTGATCGCGCTGGAGCAACCCGAATGACCTCCTCTCCTTTCCTGCCGACCGGCACCGTGTACGGCACGCTGCTGAACTTCCGCGCCGAGCTCGATGCGCTCGCGCCGCAGATGACGCAGCCACCCTACAAGGCACCGCCGAAGGCGCCGGTGCTCTATGTGAAGACGGCCAACACCTGGAGCCCGCACGGCAGCGCCATCGCGGTGCCTTCGTCCGTGCCAGAAGTGGAGATCGGCGCGAGCATCGGCATGGTGATCGGTGCCGAGGGCGACGTCGAGGGCTTCGTGCTGATGAACGACCTCTCGATTCCGCATGCGAGCTTCTTCCGCCCGCCCGTGAAGTTCAAGTGCGTCGATGGGTTCCTGGGCATCGGCCCGGTGCTGCGCGATGCGCAGGAGGTGGCCGACCCCGCGCACTTCCACGTCGAGGTGCGCATCAATGGGGAGTTGAAGCAATCGATCGATTTCTCGCAGCTCGTGCGGCCGGCGCAGCAGCTGCTCACCGACGTGGGCGAGTTCATGACGCTCGCGCATGGCGACGTGCTGATGCTCGGCTGCGACGCCGGCCGGCCGCTGGCGCGTGCGGGCGACCGCATCGAGATTTCCGCGCCGGGGTTCGAGAGCCTCTGCAACACGCTCGTGCAGGAGGCCGCCGCATGAAGCACGCACGCGTCATCTTCGAAGGCCGCGAGCACACCGGCACCGCACACGACTTCAACGGCCAGGCCGACGCCGCCGTGCGGCTGGACGACGGCCGCGTCGTGCCGCAGGAACAGCTCGTCTGGCTGCCGCCGCTCGCGCCCACGCCGCGCCCGCGCACCATCCTCGCGCTCGGCCTCAACTACGCCGATCACGCGAAGGAACTCGAGTTCAAGGCGCCCGAGGAGCCGCTGGTGTTCATCAAGGGCCAGAGCACGCTGATCGGCCACCGGCAGTTCACGCACCGGCCGGCTGGCGTGCAGTTCATGCACTACGAGTGCGAGCTCGCCATCGTGATCGGCAAGACCGCAAAGCACGTGAAGCGCGATGACGCCTGCGACTTCATCGGCGGCTACACCGTGGCCAATGACTACGCGATCCGCGACTACCTGGAGAACTGGTACCGCCCCAACCTGCGCGTGAAGAACCGCGACACCTGCACGCCGCTGGGCCCGTGGTTCGTCGATGCGGCCGACGTGCCCGATCCGATGGCGCTCGCATTGAAGACCACGGTGAACGGCACCGTCACGCAGCAGGGCAGCACGCGCGACATGATCTTCGACGCGCCCTTCCTCATCGAGTATTTCAGCCGCTTCATGACGCTGTCGCCGGGCGACCTGATCCTCACGGGCACGCCCGACGGCGTGGTCGACTGCAAGCCGGGCGATGTGGTCGTCTGCGCGATCGAAGGCATCGGGGCCCTGGTCAACACCATCGACGCGGCCTGAATTTTTTCCTGTCACACACAAAAAAAGCGGAGACAAGCACCATGAAAGCCAGAAAGAAAATGCCCGGCGTGGCAGCCATGCTCGTGGCGCTGAGCGCCTCGGTGCTCGCGCTCGGCGCGTCCGCGCAAACCGCAGCCTACCCGGCCAAGCCCGTGCGCTGGGTGGTGGGCTACCCGGCCGGCGGTGGCACCGATTTTCTCGCACGCACGGTCGGCGCGCAGGTGTCGCAGCAGATGGGCCAGCCGGTGCTGGTCGACAACAAGCCCGGCGCGGGCGCGATCATCGCGTCGGAGAACGTGGCGCGCTCGCCCGGCGACGGCTACACCGTGTTCTCGGCCGACAACGGCGTGCTGATCTACAACCCCGCGCTCTACAGGAAACTGCCCTACGACGCCGAGAAAGACTTCGCGCTCGTCGGCATGATGGGCCGCTCGCCGCTCATCATCACGGCCGCGCCCAATGCCGGCATCGCCGATGCGAAGGCGCTGCTCGCCGCGCTCAAGGCATCGCCCGGCAAGTACAGCATCGCGACGCCGGGTACCGGCAGTCCGCACCACCTGGCGATGGAACTGTTCCAGCGCGAGGCCGGCGTGTCGATGCTGCACGTGCCTTACAAGGGCGGCGCGCCGGCGCTGCAGGACCTGATGGGCGGGCAGGTGCCGCTGATGATGCTCGACCTGCCCAGCGGTGTGAGCGCCGTGAAGGCCGGCAAGGTGGTGCCGCTGCTCGCGATGTCGGCCGAGCGCATTGCGCAACTGCCCAACGTGCCCACCGCCAAGGAACTGGGCTACGCCAACGTCGAGGCCTACACCTGGCAAGGCCTCGTCGCACCCGCCGCCACGCCGAAGGAAGTGCAGGCGAAGCTGGGCGCGGAGCTGCAGAAGGCCATGGCCGATGGCGGCGTGCGCCAGAAGCTCTACGACGCGGGCTGGGAAGCCCGCCCTGCAGACGCCGCCGAAATGACGCGCTACACCGACGCCGAGCGCAAGAAGTGGCATGCCCTGATCAAGGCGCGCGACATCAAACTCGATTGAACCGGACCGGACATTTCTCCATGCAACAGATCGACCATCTCATCGGCGGCAAGTCCGTCGCCGGCAGCGACTACTTCGAAACCGTCAACCCCGCCACGCAGGAGGTGCTGGCCGAAGTCGCCTCGGGCGGCGAGGCCGAAGTGAATGCGGCCGTGGCCGCCGCCAAGGAGGCCTTCCCGAAGTGGGCCGGCCTGCCCGCGCCCGAGCGCGCCAAGCTCATCCGCAAGCTCGGAGACCTGATCGCCCGGCACGTGCCCGAAATCGCGCAGACCGAGACCAACGACTGCGGCCAGGTCATTTCGCAAACGGGCAAGCAGTTGATCCCCCGCGCGGCCGACAACTTCTATTACTTCGCCGAGATGTGCACGCGCGTGGACGGCCACACCTATCCCACGCCCACGCACCTGAACTACACGCTGTTCCATCCGGTGGGCGTGTGCGCACTCATCAGCCCGTGGAACGTGCCGTTCATGACGGCCACCTGGAAGGTCGCGCCCTGCCTGGCCTTCGGCAACACCGCGGTACTGAAGATGAGCGAGCTCTCGCCGCTGACAGCTGCGCGCCTGGGCGAACTCGCGCTCGAAGCGGGCATTCCCGCCGGCGTGCTGAACCTGGTGCACGGCTACGGCAAGGAAGCCGGCGAGCCGCTCGTGGCGCACCCCGATGTGCGCGCGATCTCGTTCACCGGCTCCACCGCCACGGGCAACCGCATCGTGAAGAGCGCGGGCCTGAAAAAGTTCAGCATGGAACTCGGCGGCAAGAGCCCGTTCGTGATCTTCGACGACGCCGACCTCGACCGCGCGCTCGACGCGGCCGTGTTCATGATCTTCAGCAACAACGGCGAGCGCTGCACGGCCGGCTCGCGCATCCTGGTGCAGCAGTCGATCTACGCGGACTTTGCCGCCAGGTTCGCCGAGCGCGCCAGGCGCATCACCGTGGGCGACCCGCTCGACGAGAAGACCATCGTGGGCCCGATGATTTCGCAGGCGCACCTGGCCAAGGTGCGCAGCTACATCGAGCTGGGGCCGAAGGAAGGCGCAACGCTGCTGTGCGGTGGCCTCGAGGCGCCAGCGAACCTGCCCGACCGCGTGAAGAAGGGCAACTACGTGATGCCCACCGTGTTCGCCGATGTCGACAACCGCATGAAGATCGCGCAGGACGAGATCTTCGGACCGGTCGCCTGCCTGATTCCGTTCAAGGACGAGGCGCACGCAATCGAACTCGCCAACGACATCGCCTACGGCCTCAGCAGCTACGTCTGGACCGAGAACATCGGCCGGGCGCACCGCGTGGCCGCCGCGGTGGAGGCCGGCATGTGCTTCGTCAACAGCCAGAACGTCAGAGACCTTCGCCAGCCCTTCGGTGGCACCAAGGCCTCGGGCACGGGGCGCGAGGGCGGCACGTGGAGCTACGAAGTGTTCTGCGAGCCGAAGAACATTGCGGTATCGATGGGCTCGCACCACATCCCGCATTGGGGCATGGCATGAACACGCGGCGCCGCACGCTGCTGCAGGGCGCGGCCGCACTCGCCGCGCTGCCCTCGCTCGCGCGGGCACAGACCGCCTGGCCCCACAAGCCGGTCCGCGTGATCGTGCCCTTCCCGCCCGGCGGCACCACCGACTTCGTCGCGCGCCTCGTAGGCACCGAGGTGGCGAAGGCGCTGTGCCAGCCGGTGATCGTCGAGAACAAGCCCGGCGCGGGCACGGTGATCGGCGTCGACTCGGCGGCCAAGGCCGCGCCCGACGGCTATACCTTCGTCTGCGTGGCCAACAGCTTCACGGCCAACCAGACGCTGGTCCGCAAGCTGCCCTACGACACGCAGAAAGACCTGCGCCCCGTCGCGCTCATGGGCATGTCGGAGCATGTGCTGGCCACGCATCCCGCGAGCGGCCTGAAGACGCTGGCCGACCTGCGCAACGCCGCCACGGCCAAGCCCGGCACGCTGAGCTTCGCCTCCTTCGGCAACGGCACCTCGGCCCACCTGTCGGGCGAGATGCTCAAGCTGCAGATGGGCCTGGACATCATGCACGTGCCCTACAAGGGCCAGGGCCCCGCACTCACCGACCTGCTCGGCGGGCAGGTGACGATGATGTTCGGCAACTGGCCCGAGTTCCGTAGCCACGTGCAGGGCGGCAAGCTGGTGGCGCTGGGCATGGCGACCGCGCAGCGCTCGCAATACGCGAGCGCCATACCCACGCTGGCGGAACAGGGCGTGCCCATCGAGTCCAATTCGTGGAACGGACTGCTGGCGCCCGCTGGCACGCCCGATGCCATCGTGCAGCGCATGAACGCCGAGGTGAACCGCGCGCTCGCGAGCCCCGCGGTGGCCGAAGCCTTCCAGAAGGGCGGCATCGCGCCGCTGCCGGGCACGCCGGAGCGCTTCGCGGCCTTCATCCAGAGCGAGATCGCGAAGTACGGCGACGTGATCCGCAAGGCCAACATCCAGCTCGAAGCCTGAACGGAACAAGGAGATACGGACATGGGCCAACTCGCTCTCGCCGCCAAGATCACGCACGTGCCGTCGATGTACCTCTCGGAATTCCCGGGACCGAACTTCGGCTGCCGCGACGCCGCGATCAACGGGCACAAGGAAATCGACCGGCGCTGCCGCGCGCTGGGCGTGGACACCATCGTGGTGTTCGACGTGCACTGGCAGGTCAACAGCGAATACCACATCAACTGCGGCCCGAAGTTCGGCGGTACCTACACCAGCAACGAACTGCCGCACTTCATCAAGAACATGCCCTACGCCTACCCCGGCAACCCGGCGCTGGGCCACCTGATCGCCGACATGGCCAACGAGATGGGCGTGAAGAGCCGCGCGCACAGCGACACCACGCTCGAACTGGAGTACGGCACGCTGGTGCCGATGCGCTACATGAACCCCGACCAGCACTACAAGGTGATCAGCATCAGCGGCTGGTGCGACTGGCACGACCTCACCGAGTCGGGCCGCTTCGGCCTCGCGGTGCGCCGCGCGATCGAGGAGCGCTACGAGGGCACGGTGGCGGTGTTCGCGAGCGGCTCGCTCTCGCACCACTTCGCGGACAACGGCCGCGCCCCCGAATTCATGCACAAGGTCTACGATCCCTTCCTCGAGCAGGTGGACCGCCGCGTGGTCGAACTGTGGAAGGCCGGCGACTGGCAGACCTTCGTCGGCATGCTGCCGATGTACGCCGACAAGTGCTGGGGCGAAGGCGACATGCACGACACCGCGATGCTGCTGGGCCTGCTGGGCTGGGACCGCTACACCGCGCCGGTGGAGGTGGTCACGCCCTACTTCGGCAGCTCGGGCACGGGGCAGATCAATGCGATCTTCCCGGTCACACCCCTTCCCGTCTGAGCACGCACCATGCCCCACCTCGTCATTCTCTACACGCCCAACATCGAAGCTGAGACCGACATGTCGGCGCTGTGCCGCACGCTGGCCGACACCATGCTCGCGCAGCAGGACGAGACCGGCAAACCGGTGTTCCCCATCGGCGGCACGCGCGTGCTGGCCTATCCCGCTGCGCACTGCGCGGTGGCCGACGGCAAGGCCGACTATGCCTTCGTGTACCTCAACATCCGCATGGCCGCGGGGCGCTCGGAGGCCGTAAAGAAAAAAGCCGGCGACGAACTTCTGGCCGCCGTGCGCACGCATTTCGAACCGATCTTCGACAAGCGCCACATCGGCATCACACTGCAGATCGACGAAAGCCCGGGCCAGGTGTACGACGGCAAGCACAGCAACCTGCATCCGCTCTTCAACAAGTAGAAACCATGCTCACCGCCGACACCATCGCCCAGCTGGCCGCCGAACTGCACGAAAGCGAAAGGTCGCGCGTGCAGGTCGAGCATTTCTCCAAGCGCTTTCCGGAAATGACCCTCGAGGACGGCTACGCCATCTCGCGCGAATGGGTCAGGCAGAAGATCGCCGAGGGCCGCGTCGTGAAGGGCCACAAGATCGGCCTGACCTCGCGTGCCATGCAGCAGTCCAGCCAGATCGACGAACCCGACTACGGCACCTTGCTCGACGACATGTTCTTCGAGCAGGGCGGCGACATTCCGTTCAAGCGCTTCATCGCGCCGCGCATCGAGGTGGAGCTGGCCTTCGTCCTCGGCAGGAAGCTGCAGGGGCCGAACGTGAGCATCTTCGACGTGCTGGCCGCCACCGACTACGTGGTGCCGGCCATCGAGATCATCGACGCGCGCATCGAGCAGTTCGACCGCCACACCAAGGCGCCGCGCAAGGTGTTCGACACCATTGCCGACAACGCGGCCAACGCCGGCATCGTGATGGGCGGCCGGCCGGTCAAGCCCGACGCGGTCGACCTGCGCTGGGTGAGCGCGCTGCTCTACAAGAACGGCGTGATCGAGGAGTCGGGCGTGGCCGCGGCCGTGCTCAACCACCCGGCCACGGGCGTGGCCTGGCTCGCGAACAAGCTCGCGCCGTGGGACGAATGCCTCGAAGCCGGCGAAGTGGTGCTGGGCGGCTCGTTCACGCGGCCCACCACCGCCCTGCCCGGCGACACCTTCCATGCCGACTACGGCCCTCTGGGCAGCATTGCCTTTCGTCTCATCTAAAAGACACACCATGCAAACACCCCTGAACACCTTCAAGCAGGCCATGCAGGCCGGCGAACAGAAGATCGGCCTCTGGGTCGGCCTGGCCGACGGCTATGCGGCCGAGATCCTGGCCGGCACCGGCTTCGACTGGCTGCTGGTCGACGGCGAGCACGCGCCCAACGACGTGCGCTCGGTGCTCGCGCAGCTGCAGGGCATCTCCAGCGCCTGGTCGGCACAGCCCGATTCGGAACGCTCGCATCCCGTGGTGCGGGTGCCGGTGGGTGACGTCACGCTGCTCAAGCAGTACCTGGACATCGGCGCGCAGACCATCCTGGTGCCGATGGTCGACACCGCCGAGCAGGCGGCGCGCATGGTGCAGGGCATGCGCTATCCGCCCGAAGGCATCCGCGGCATGGGCAGCGCCCTGGCGCGCGCCTCGCGCTGGCAGGCCTATCCGCGCTACCTGCACGAGGCCAACGCGCAAACCTGCCTGTTGGTGCAGGCCGAGACCGTGGAAGCCATGAAGAACCTCGACGCCATCGCGGCCACGCCGGGCGTGGACGGCGTGTTCATCGGGCCGGCCGACCTGTCGGCCTCGATGGGCTTCGTCGGCCAGCCGAACCATCCCGAGGTGCAGGCCATGATCGCCGACGCCATCGCGCGCATCCGCAAGGCCGGCAAGGCGCCGGGCATCCTGTCGACCACCGAGGAGCAGGCGCGCAAGTGGCTGGCCGCCGGCGCGCAGTTCGTGGCGGTGGGCGTGGACACCATCCTGCTCACGGCGGCGGCCAGGCAGCTGTCGTCCCGATACAAGAGCGCCGCGAGCGCCGTAACGCCCAGCGGCTACTGACGCTCCTTCGCGCCATGACTTCCCCGACCGATCCCAAGCGATTCCGCTCCGCCACCATCCGCGAGGGCACGATCCGCGCGACCACGCGCAGCTTCCTGCATGCGCTGGGGCAGGACGACGAGGACATCGAGCGCCCGCACATCGGCGTTTTCCACACCGGCGGCGAGATGAGCCCGTGCAACCTCAACCTGCGCGAACAGGCGCAGCACGCCAAGACCGGCATCTACGCGGGCGGCGGCACGCCGCATGAATGCCCGGTGGTGTCGGTGAGCGACGGGCTCACCATGGCGCATTCGGGCATGCGCTTCTCGCTGATCTCGCGCGAGCTGATTGCCGACAGCGTCGAGGCCTCGACGCGCGGCCACCAGTGGGATGGCATCTTCGCCATCGGCGCCTGCGACAAGAACCTGCCGGGCCTGATGATGGGCATGGTGCGCTGCAACGTGCCGAGCGTGTTCGTGCATGGCGGCTCGGCGCTGCCGGGGCAGATGCCGGGCCCGGACGGCCGCGACCTCAATGTGGTCGATACCTACGAAACCATCGGCAAGGTGCTGGCCGGCACCGCCACACACGGCGAGCTCGACGCCATGAGCCGCGCCTGCCTGCCCACGGCCGGCGCCTGCGCGGGCCAGTTCACGGCCAACACCATGGGCATGGTGTCGGAAGCGCTGGGCCTCGCGCCCATCGGCTCGAGCATGGTGCCGGCGGTGTTCAGCGAACGCGCACCACTGATGCGCCGCGCCGCGAAGAACCTCATGAAGGCGGTGCTGGGAGACAGCCCGCTGCCGCGCGACATCGTCACGCGCAAGGCGCTCGAGAACGCCTGCGCCGTGGTGTCGGCCACCGGGGGCTCGACCAACGCCGCGCTGCACCTGCCGGCCATCGCGCACGAGGCCGGCATCAGGTTCCACCTCGACGACGTGGCCGAGGTGTTCGCGCGCACGCCGCTCATCGCCGACCTGCGCCCGGGCGGGCAGTACCTGGCACGCGACGTGTTCTACATCGGCGGCGCGGGCGTCATCCTTCGCACGCTGATGGAGCAGGGTTTCGTGCACGGCGATGCGCTCAGCTTCACCGGCCGCACGCTGGCAGAGGAACTGGCCGATGCCGCCGCGCCCGACGGCCGCGTGGTGCGCGCGCCAGGAGATCCGATCACGCGCGACGGCGGCCTGGCCGTGCTCAAGGGCAACCTCTGTCCCGACGGCGCGCTGCTCAAGACCGCGGGCCTTCAGACGCTGGTGCACCGCGGCCCGGCGCGCGTCTTCGATTCGGAGGAACAAGCGCAGGCCGCCGTGCAGAACCGCCGCTACCAGCCCGGCGACGTGATCGTGATCCGCAACGAGGGCCCGAAGGGCAGTCCCGGCATGCGCGAGATGCTGGGCATCACCGCGCTGCTCTACGGCCAGGGCATGGGCGACAAGGTGGCGCTTTTGACCGACGGGCGCTTCTCGGGCGCCACGCGCGGCCTGTGCATCGGCTATGCGGGGCCCGAAGCGGCCGACGGCGGGCCGATTGCGGCGCTGCAGGACGGCGACATGATCGCCATCGACGCGCGGGCCGAAGCGCGCGCCATTTCGGTGGAACTGACGGCGGAAGAGATTGCACTGCGGCTCTCCCGACGTCAGGTAAACGCGGGGGTCCCGCACCGCGGCTTGCTGGAAAAATACGCGCTCACCGTGCGGCCCGCTCACCAGGGCGCCGTGACCCATTCGGGCGCAGTCACCTGGCTGCGCGACGAGTCTTGAGTGAAACGCAACCCACAACACCCCGGAGACAGACCATGACCTTCACCCGCCGCCAGCTGCTGCAGACCACCGGCGCCTCGGCGCTGCTCGCCAGCCTGGGCCAGCGCGCCTTCGCGCAGGCCTCGCTCGAAACCGCCACCATCGTCACCGGCTTTGCGGCCGGCGGCACCTCGGACACCACCTGCCGGCGCATCGCGCAGAAGCTCAGCCCCGACTACGCCAAGGCCGCCGTGGTCGAAAACCGCACCGGCGCGGGCGGCCAGATCGCCGTGAGCTACGTGAAGGGCCGGCCCGCCGACGGCGCCACCATCCTGCAGACGCCCACCTCCATCCTCACGATCTACCCGCACATCTACAAGAAGCTGCCGTACGACCCGATGGTCGACCTCACGCCGGTCAGCATCGCCTGCATCTTCGACTTCGGCTTTGCAGTCGGCCCCGCAGTGCCCGCCAGCGTGAAGACGGTGCCCGAGTTCCTGGCCTGGGCCAAGGCCAACCCGGCCGGCGCCAACTTCGGCTCGCCGGCCGCGGGCTCCACGCCGCACTTCATCGGCGCGCTCTTGGGCAAGAAGGGCGGCGTCGAGCTCAAGCACGCGGCCTACCGCGGCACGCAGCCGGCCATGCTGGACCTGCTGGGCAGCAACATCTCAGCCGTCTCGGGCCCGATCGGCGACATCACGCAGCACCTGGCCTCGGGCAAGGTGCGCATCCTGGGCGTCTCGGGCGCCAAGCGCAGCCGCTTCGCGCCCGAGGTGCCAACCTTCGGCGAACAGGGCATCCAGGACATGGCGCACAGCGAATGGTTCGCCTTCTTCCTGCCCGCCAAGGCCTCGCCGGAGCTGGTCGCAAAGCTCAACACCTCGATGAAGAACGCGCTGGCGCAGAAGGACGTGATCGACGGCCTCGGCACCTTCGGCCTGGAAGCCATGTCCTCCACGCCCGCCGAGCTGACCGATCTGCTCAAGAAAGACACCGCCAAGTGGGCGCCGATCGTGAAAGAGGTCGGCTTCACCGCGGAGGGCTAGCCCACCCCCGAAGCAGCTCACTGCGTGTAGCCGCCTCCCCCTCAAGGGGGCAACACCGGCGGCCCGGCAAAGCCGGTTCCGCGGTGTTCCCCGCAAAGAGCTCGGGGACAAGACAAGCGTCATCTGAAAGGAACTGCAATGAACACCACACTCGCCACCCGCGTGCCGCCGTCGGCGCCGGTCCATCCCTCGATCCATCCCGACGAGCGCGCCGCGCGCGAGCAGCTCGCGGCCTGCTACCGCATCTTTGCGATGCTTGGGTGGACGGAAATGATCTACAACCACATCACCCTTCGGCTGCCCGACAGCGTGACGGGCGGGGAGAAGCAGTTCCTCATCAACCCCTTCGGCCTGCACTACAGCGAGGTCACGGCCAGCAACCTGGTGAAGATCGACCTGCACGGCAAGGTGCTCGACGGCTCGACGCATCCGGTGAACCCGGCCGGCTTCACGGTGCACGCCGCCATCCACGACGGCCTGCCCGGTGCGCATTGCGTGATGCACACGCACACCACCGCCGGCGTGGCCGTGGCCTGCCTGCAGGGCGGCCTGCAGCAGACCAATTTCTATACCGCGCAGCTGCACGGCATGGTGGCCTACCACGACTTCGAGGGCATCACCATCCACGCCGACGAGGGCCCGCGCCTGCTCAGGAGCATCGGCGACCGCAACGCCGTGATCCTGCGCAACCACGGCCTGCTGGCCTGGGGGCAGACGCTGCCGCAGACCTTCGCGATCCTCTGGACCCTGCAGCGCGCCTGCGAGATCCAGATGGCCACCTTCTCGATGGGCGCGGCCATTCCGGTGAGCGAGGAGATTGCGCAGCGCTGCACGCGCGATGCGCTGCAGTTCAGCCCCGAGCATGGCGCGGGGCAGGACGTGTTCGACGCGCTGGTGCGCCAGATCGACCGCATCGACGCCAGCTACAAGAACTGACATGAAGATCTGCATCTACGGCGCCGGCGCGATCGGCGGATGGATCGGCGCCAGCCTGGCGCAGGCCGGCGAGCGGCTCAACGTGGTGGCGCGCGGCGCCACGCTCGAGGCACTGCAGCAAGGCGGCCTTTCGCTGATGCGCGGCGACGTGCGCACGCGCGTGCCGGTCAACGCAGTGGCCGACCCCGAAGCGCTCGGCACGCAGGACCTCGTGGTCATCGCCGTGAAGGCGCCGGCGCTGGCCGGCGTGGCCGAACGCATCGGCCCGCTGATCGGGCCCGACACGCTGGTGCTGGTGGCGATGAACGGCGTGCCGTGGTGGTTCCTCGAAGGCGGCTTCGGCGGCGCCATCACCGGCCACCGCCTGGCGGCCGTGGACCCCGACGGCGCAATCGCAAGGGCCATTCCCTCGCGCAACGTGATCGGCTGCGTGGTGCACGCGAGCTGTTCGCTCGACGGGCCCGGCGTGGTGCGGCATCACTTCGGCAACGGGCTGATCGTGGGCGAGCCTTCGGGCGAAGCCACGCCGCGCGTGCAGAAGCTGGTCGCGCTGCTGCAGCGCGCGGGCCTGGACGCCACGCTGTCGCCGCAGATCCAGAAGGACGTGTGGTTCAAGCTCTGGGGCAACATGACGGTGAACCCGATCAGCGCGCTCACGGGCGTCACCACCGACCTGATCATGGGCGACGACTACGTGCGCGGCTTCATCTCGGCCGTGATGCTCGAGGCCAAGGAGATCGGACAGCGCATCGGCATCGAGATCACCCAGAGCCCCGAAGACCGGCATGCGGTGACGATGAAGCTCGGCGCGTTCAAGACCTCGATGCTGCAGGACGTGGAAGCCGGGCGTTCGGTGGAGCTCGATGCGCTGGTCACCGTGGTGCGCGAGCTCGGCGAGCTGACGGCGGTGGCCACGCCGTTCACCGATGCGCTGCTGGGGCTGGCGCGGCTGAAGATGCGGCAGCTCGGGCTGTATTGAGCGCCGCGGGGCGCCGGCGCACGCGCTTCAAAGCAGCCGCGGCGCCGGGATGATGCGTCGCCGCAGCGTCTTCGGCGCGGGCTTCTTCACCGGAACCGGCTGCGGCAGGTCGCGGGCGTTGCGCAGGCGCGGTCCGGCCACCATGATCTTGCGCAGGCGGTGGTCGTAGCGCAGGAACAGGCCTGAGACGCTGCCCACGTAGGCGTCGATCTTCATGTCGTTCGCGACGCCGCGGTCCTCGGGCGAGAAGCGGTCGGGCTCCATGTTGAAGCCTGCGCCCTTGTAGGCCGGATGCGTGTGGTAATAAGCCACCGCCGTCGTGCCCTCGGGGCAGCCTCCGTTGCCGAGGCGGTGGCCGACGTCGACCGTGTTGGTGTCGCCCTCGCGCGGCGGCATCGCGAAGAACTGGTTGCCCTGCTGGCAGATCATGGCGCCGAACTCCTTGCGGCGTTCGATCGACTCGATCAGCACGGACTCCAGTGCCGCGCGCGCCGCCTCGGTGACGGTGTTGAAAAGCTCGTACTCGAGAGGGAATGCGGGTGCGGGAAGTGGTTCAGCCATGCCGCGAGTGTGGTGGCTCTGCGGGCGCCAGACCATCCGACGGACTGCGTATGACGATCGACCGGTCAGGGGCAGGCAGGCATCGCGGCCACCCACAATGCAGCCGCCGGAAGAAGCTCAGTGCTTCTTCAGCAGGACCCGCACCGCCTCGGGCAGCGAATTGACCTGGGGCATGAAATGGTCGAGCGCGGCGCCGAGGACCACCGCACAAAAGACAGCCCCCAGCAGCGGCTTCCACGTCAGCCGCACGGCCGCCATCAGCCAGCCTTCGCGCGCCACGCGCACCGCGGCGCGCGCCGACACGTACGAGAACGCCACCTCGACGGCCACGGCCAGCAGCGCGTCCCAGCTGAAGTAGAGCAGCACCAGCGAACCGGCGCCGAGCACGATGGCCGTGCAGATCAGGAAGATGGCGACCACCGGCACCACGACGACGGCGCCTTCGTCCGCGGCGCCCGCCACCTCGAGCGCGCCGCTGGCTGCATCGGACAGCGCGCTGCCGCCGGTGCCGCCGGCCGGGCTGCCGCCCGCATCGAACGCCAGATCGCCCGCATCGACGACGTCACCCGCATCGAGGTTGAAGCCGGCGCGGTTCTCGACCAGCCGCCGGGCCCACCAGCGCAGCACCCCCAGGTAGCCGAGATATCCCACGCCCAGCGTGAGGAAATAGCGCACCGCCAGCGACTGCACGCCGAACACATGCATCTGCAGCGCCGACACGCCCCACATCAGCAGCAGCGTGAAGCTGCCGATCAGGATGCCATGCGTGCGCAGGCTGTAGTTGCGGTGCAGGTCGCGCTCGAGCTGCGTCTCCCACAGGCGCACCGAGCGCCAGTTGGAGAGCACCTTCATTCGTCGTCGGCCGGGGCGAAGGGCACGCGCGGCGCCACCGCGCACATGAGCTCGTAGCCGACGGTGCCGGCGGCCTGCGCGACCTCGTCGATGGGCAGCACCGCGCCGCTCACGGCCGAGCGGCCCCACAGCGTGACCTCGGTGCCGAACTTCGCCTCGGGCACGGGCGTGAGGTCGACGGTGATCATGTCCATGCTCACGCGGCCCACCATGCGGGTGCGAACGCCGTTCACCAGCACCGGCGTGCCGGTGTTGCAGTGGCGCGGATAGCCGTCGGCATAGCCGACCGCGGCCACGCCGATGGTCAGCGGCCCCTCGGCCGTGAAGTTGGAGCCGTAGCCGATGGTGTCGCCGGCCTTCAGCGACTGAATCCCGATCAGTTTGGTCGAGAGCGTCATGGTGGGCTGCAGCTGCCAGTGCGCCGCGTCGTGCTCGGGAAAGTCGGGGGCGCTGCCATACAGCACGATGCCCGGGCGCACCCAGTCGCCGCGGGTCTGGCGGGCATGGCGCAGGGTGGCGGCGCTGTTGGCGATGGAGCGCTCGCCCGGCAGGTCGTGCGTGACGCGCTCGAACACCTCCAGCTGGTGCGCGATGCCGCGCGCGCCGTCGGCGTCGCTGAAATGCGTCATCAGCGAGATCTCGTCGACCTGCGGCAGCGCGTTCAGCCGCGTCCAGGCCGAACCGAAGCGCTCGGGCGCGAAGCCCAGGCGGTTCATGCCGGAATTCATCTTGAGGAACACGCGCTGCGGCTTGAGCGTCTTGTGGGCCGCGAGCATGTCGATCTGCTCGTCGCAGTGCACCGTGTGCCACAGGTCGAGCCGCGAGCACAGCTCCAGGTCGCGCGCCTCGAACACGCCCTCGAGCAGCAGCACCGGGCCGCGCCAGCCGAGGGCGCGCACGCGTTCGGCCTCGGCCAGGTCGAGCAGCGCAAAGCCGTCGGCGCCGCGCAGGCCTTCATAGACCCGCTCGATGCCGTGGCCATAGGCATTGGCCTTGACCACGGCCCAGACGCGGGCATCGACCGCGGCACGCCGTGCCCGGTCGAGGTTGTGGCGAAGTGCGGCGGTGTGGACAGTGGCGAGAATGGGGCGCGGCATTGGGGGGCGTCGAATGGTGAACAGATGGGGTTTTAGCATCTTCCCGGACCAGGCCGTCCAGGATGGGAACGCTGATTTCGCTGTCGTACCCCCATGCTATAACCGCCCATTCGCCCAAAAGACGCGACACTTTCTCACTACTGCCAGCACCTTCCTGGCCAGCCAGCCCATCGATGAAGCGCGGTTTCTACACGATCATGTCGGCCCAGTTCTTTTCGTCGCTGGCCGACAACGCGATCTTTGTCGTGGCGGTCGAGCTCATGCGAAGCACGGGCGCGGCCGAATGGCAGCGCGCGGCGCTGGTGCCGATTTTTGCCGTCTTCTACGTGGTGCTGGCACCGCTGGTGGGCGCCTTCGCCGACGCCTTGCCCAAGGGGCGGGTGATGTTCATCAGCAACGCCATCAAGGTGATCGGCTGCCTGATGATGCTGTTCGGCTCGCATCCGCTGCTGTCGTATTCGATCGTGGGGCTGGGCGCGGCGGCCTATTCGCCGGCCAAGTACGGCATCCTGACCGAGCTGCTGCCCGCTTCGCAGTTGGTAAAAGCCAACGGCTGGATCGAAGGGCTCACGATCGCCTCGATCCTGCTGGGCATCGTGCTCGGCGGCTCGCTGGTGGGGCATGCGGTCTCCAGCCGGCTGCTGTCGTTCGACATGCCTTTGATCAACACGGGGGTCGATTCACCGGCCGAGGCGGCCATCTCGGTGCTGATCTTCGTCTACATGCTGGCGGCCTGGTTCAACACGCGCATTCCGCACACCGGCGTCGAGATGCGGCCGCTGCGCGCCAATCCGGCGCATGGCCTGGCGCGCAACATGTTCTCGCTGCTGCCCGACTTCTGGCACTGCAACGCACGCCTGTGGCGCGACAAGCTCGGCCAGATCTCGCTGGCCACCACCACGCTGTTCTGGGGCGCGGGCGCCAACCTCAAGTACATCGTGCTGGCCTGGGCCGCGCTTGCGCTCGACTACAACACCACGCAGGCCACGGCGCTCACCGGCGTGGTCACCATCGGCATGGCGGTGGGCGCCATTGTCGCGTCGATGCGCATGCGGCTGGACATGGCCACGCGCGTGATTCCCATGGGCATCGGCATGGGGCTGCTGGTCATCAGCATGAACCTGATCGGCAACGTCTGGATCGCGGTGCCCTTTCTGATCCTGCTGGGCGGGCTGGGCGGCTTCCTGGTGGTGCCGATGAACGCGCTGCTGCAGCACCGCGGCCACAACCTCATGGGCGCGGGCCGCTCGATTGCCGTGCAGAACTTCAACGAACAGGCCTGCATCCTGCTGCTCGGCGGCTTCTACAGCGCCTGCACCGGCCTGGGCCTGTCGGCCTTCGCGGCCATCGGCGCCTTCGGCGGCGTGGTGGCGGGCTGCATGTGGCTGATCCAGCGCTGGCATCATCACAACCTGCGCAAATACCCCGAGGAAGTCGAGCACCTGCTCGCCATCGCCCGCAGCGACAAGCATCATTGACCTCCCCCAGGCTGCGCGCACTTCGTGTCGCTTCGCCCACCCCCTCACCGGGGGCAACACCAGCGGCCCGGCAAAGCCGGTTCCGCGGTAGTCCTGGGCTCACCCCCGAGGCTTCGCGCACTGCGTGTCGCTTCGCCTTCCCCCTCACCGGGGGCAACACCAGCGGCCCGGCAAAGCCGGTTCCGCGGTGTTCCACGAAAATTCCGTCTTCATGCCTGCTCTTGCACTGATCTTTAATGCCTTTGTGTGGGGCGTTTCGTGGTTCCCGTTCCGGCACATCGAAAGCCACGGGCTGCATCCCGTCTGGACCACCTGCATCATCTACGTGGCCATTTCCGCGGTGATGGGCTTCTTTCGCCGGCACGCCTGGCGCGGCTTCGCGGCGTATCCGATGCTGGTGCTGCTGGGCCTGGCGGCGGGCTTCACCAACCTGGGCTTCAACTGGGCGGTGACGCAGGGCGACGTGGTGCGCGTGGTGCTGCTGTTCTACCTGATGCCGCTGTGGAGCGTGCTGCTGGGCTGGGCCGTGCTGGGCGAGCGGCCCACCGGCGGCGCGCTCGCGCGCGTGGCGCTGGCGCTGACCGGCGTGGCCGTGGTGCTCAAGACGCCCGGCGTCGAATGGCCGGTGCCCTCGAGCCTGCCGGATTGGCTGGGCCTGGCAGCCGGCTTCAGCTTTGCCGTGACCAACATCGTGCTGCGCCACCTGCGCGACGCGCCCGGCGAATCGCGCGCGCTGGCCATGTTCTGCGGATGCGCAACGGTGGCGGCCATCGCGGCGGCGGCCGGCACCCTGCTGGGCGCCTTCGGCTCCCCGCTTGCCGCGGAGCCGGGCTGGATCGGGTGGGCGGCCTTGCTGGGCACCGGCTTCGTGGTGGCCAACGTCTGCCTGCAGTACGGCGCGGCGCGGCTGGCGGCCAGCGCCACGGCGGTGATCATGCTGTCGGAGGTGCTTTTTGCCAGCGTCTCTTCCGTGGCGCTGGGCGCGGCCCAGATGGATCCGCGCATCCTGGCGGGCGGCGCGCTGATCGTGCTGGCCGCCGTGTGGTCGGCGTTTGCGCGAATGCCGGCGCGGGGCGATGATCGGCTTTCGTCCCCCACCTGACCGAGGCAGCGTCATGACCACCAGCATCTACGACTTCGAAGCCAAGCGGATCGACGGCAAGAACGTGAAGCTCTCGGACTTCCGGGACAAGGTGCTGCTGATCGTCAACACGGCCAGCCAATGCGGCTTCACGCCGCAGTTCGCAGGGCTCGAGGAGCTGTACGAAAAGTACGCCAGCCAGGGGCTCGTGGTGCTGGGCTTTCCGTCGAACCAGTTCGGCTCGCAGGACCCGGGCACCAACGAGGAGATCGGCGCGTTCTGCACCACCAACTACGGCGTGAGTTTTCCGATGATGGAAAAGATCGACGTCAACGGCAGCAACGCCGCGCCGCTCTACCAATGGCTCACCAAGGAAAAGCCGGGCCTCCTGGGCAGCACGGCCATCAAGTGGAACTTCACCAAGTTCCTGGTCGGCCGCGACGGGCGGGTACTCAAGCGCTATGCACCGCTGGACACGCCCGCGTCAATCGCGCGCGACATCGAGGCGGCGCTGGCGGCGGGCTGAGGCCCGCTCAGAACCTGAAATCGACGGTCTTCGAGCCGCCGCCCACCGTCACCGTCTGGCTCTTGGCACTGCCGGCCATGGCGGCGTCGATGGTGTAGCGGCCCGCCGGCAGGTCGACCAGGCAGACCGGCCCGCTGGCGCGCAGGCCCAGCGAAGGCGCGCCGTCGGCGCCCTTGATGTCGACCTGGACATCTGCCAGGTAGGCGCCGTCGGAGCGCGCGAAGAGCAGCGCCAGCGGATGCTCCTTCATGGCCGCGCGCATCGCGGTCGATTCGTCCGAGCCGATGCCGCCGCAGACATAGCGCACCGCGCCCTCGCCCTTCCATTGCGGCATGGCCGACTGGGCTTGCACTGCGAAGACGCCGGCCGCGCAGGCGAGAGCCAGCAAGGCACGCCGCAAGGTCCTGGAGGCGATGAAAGCTGGAACGGAAGACATGAGGCTTGCTCCTTGGAAAATCGGTGTCGCCATGATGCGGCGCGAATCGCCTTGGCGCGAGTCGGACCAGGGCGCTCTTCGGTGTGCGATCAGGCCGCCGCCAGCGCCGCGTCCAGCAGTTCCACCCAGTGCCGCACGGGTGTCTCCCGGCTGCCGCTTTGCAGGTGCGTGATGCAGCCGATGTTGGCCGAGGCGATGACGCTCGGCTGCAGCTGCTCCAGGTGGCCGAGCTTGCGGTCGCGCAGCGGGTAGGCCAGTTCGGGCTGCAGCACCGAGTAGGTGCCGGCCGAGCCGCAGCACAGGTGCGATTCGTTCAAGGCCACGCGCACGTCGAAGCCGAGGGCGCGCAGATGCGTCTCGACGCCGCCGCGCAGCTTCTGGCCATGCTGCAGCGTGCAGGGCGGGTGGTAGGCGACCACGCCAGCCGGCGCGCGCACGCGGGCCTTCAGCGCAGGCACCAGATCGGGCAGCAGCTCGCTCAAATCGCGCGTCAGTTCGCTGATGCGCGCGGCCTTGGCGGCGTAGGCTGCGTCGTGCTGCAGGATGTGGCCGTACTCGCGCACCGTGACGCCGCAGCCCGAGGCGTTCATCACGATGGCTTCCACTTCGTTGCGTTCGACCATCGGCCACCAGGCGTCGATGTTGGCGCGCATCTGCGCCTTGCCGCCCTCCTGGTCGTTGAGGTGGAACTTGACGGCGCCGCAGCAGCCGGCCTCGGGCGCGACCACCGCCTGGATGCCGGCCGCGTCGAGCACGCGCGCGGTGGCGCTGTTGATGTTGGGCATCATCGAGGGCTGCACGCAGCCCGCGAGCATCAGCATCTTGCGTGCATGCCTCGCGGTGGGCCAGGCGCCGGCCTCCTGTTTGGGCGGCACCTTGGCCTTGAGCGCCTCGGGCAGCAGGCCGCGCACCGACTGGCCGAGCTTCATCGCCGGGCCGAAGAGCGGCGACGGCAGCCCTTCCTTCAGCAGCCAGCGCGTGGCCGACTCCATGGCGGGGCGCGGCACTTTCTCGTCGACGATCTTGCGGCCGATGTCGACCAGGTGGCCGTACTGCACGCCGCTCGGGCAGGTGCTCTCGCAGTTGCGGCAGGTCAGGCAGCGGTCCAGGTGCAGCTGCGTGCTGCGCGTGGGGGCCTTGCCTTCGAGCACCTGCTTGATCAGGTAGATGCGCCCGCGCGGACCGTCGAGCTCGTCGCCGAGCAACTGGTAGGTGGGGCAGGTGGCGGTGCAGAAGCCGCAGTGCACGCATTTGCGCAGGATGGCTTCGGCTTCGCGGCCTTCGTCGGTGCCGCGGAATTCGGGGGCGAGTTCGGTTTGCATCGCGGGTGTTCTTGGTTTTTCAGGCGCCGGCGAGCAGCCGTGCGCGATCGAAGATGCGATGCGGATCGAATTCGTGCATCAGCGCCTGGTGGATGCGGGCCACGGGCGCGCTCAGTGCGTCGAAGCGCGGCACGCGGTTGTCCGCGGCGTGGCCCGCGGGCATGCGGAACAGCGTGGCGTGCCCGCCCGCCGCGCGCGCGGCTTCGCGGATGCGCGCGGCCTGCGCGGGCGGTGCCTGGTACCAGCGCTGTGCGCCATGCCATTCGACCAGCGGCGCGGCGCCATCGCCATCGCCATCGCCCCATGCAAGCGCCGATGCGGTCTGCGGCACCGACAGGCGCCACAGTGCGTTCGCGCCCGTGTCGAACCATGGCAGCCGCTGGTCGCGCAGCGCCTGCCAGTGCGCCGCGGCCTGCGCGTTGTCCTTGCGCTCGCCGCCGAGGTGCGCGCAGGCGGCTTCCACCGCCGCGACCGCGCCGCGCAGGCGCAGCTGCAGGATGCCGGTGCCCGCCTGTTCGAACCAGCAGCTCGCATTCAGCGGCAGCGGCCGGCCGCCCCATTCGTTGAGCAGTCGCAGTGCATCGGCCTGGCTGCAGGCGAATTCGAGCGTGGCCTCGGCCGGCGCGACGGGCAGCACCTTGAGGCTGACTTCGGCAATCACGCCCAGCGTGCCGAGCGAACCCGCGAGCACGCGCGAGACGTCGTAGCCGGCCACGTTCTTCATGACCTGGCCGCCGAGGCTCAACACGTCGCCGCGGCCATTGACGAGCGTCGCGCCCAGCACGTAGTCGCGCACCGCGCCGACGCTGGCACGCGCTGGGCCGCTGAGCCCGGCGGCCACCATGCCGCCCACGGTGCCCGCGCCCGCCGCGCCGAAGTGCGGCGGCTCGAAAGGCAGGCACTGCCCTTTTTCGGCCAGCACGGCTTCGAGTTCGTCGAGCGGCGTGCCGCCGCGCACGGTGACCACCAGTTCGCTGGGTTCGTAGCTCGTGATGCCGGTGAGCGCGGTGGTGCTCAGTACTTCGCCGTGCGGTGTCTCGCCATGGAAGTCCTTGGTGCCGCCGCCGCGGATGCGAAGGGGCGTGGCGTCGGCGGCCGCGGCGCGGATGCGCTCGGCGATCTGGCGGAGGGCGGGTTCCATCGTCCGTGTTCTTGTTGTCGTTCTCAGAAGCGCGGCAGGTCGGGATGCGGCAGCCGGCCGCCGCGCACCACCTGCTTGCCGTATTCGGCGCAGCGTTGCAGCGTGGGGATCACCTTGCCGGGGTTCAGCAGGCCGGCCGGGTCGAAGGCCCGCTTGACGCCGGACATCTGCTCGTTCTCGGCCGCGGTGAACTGCACGCACATGCTGTTGAGCTTCTCCACGCCCACGCCATGCTCGCCCGACACGGTGCCGCCCATGGCGACGCTGGTCTCGAGGATGTCGGCACCGAAGAGCTCGCAGCGGTGCAGCTCGTCGGGGTCGTTGGCATCGAACAGCACCAGCGGATGCAGGTTGCCGTCGCCCGCGTGGAACACGTTGCAGCAGCGCAGGTTGTATTTCTTCTCCATCTGCTGGATGGCCAGCAGGATGTCGGCCAGGCGCTTGCGCGGAATGGTCGAATCGAGGCACATGTAGTCGGGGCTGATGCGGCCCGAGGCGGGGAAGGCGTTCTTGCGGCCGCTCCAGAACTTCATGCGCTCGTCTTCGCTGGTGCTCACCGCAATGGCGGTGGCGCCGGAGGAGCGCAGCACGGCCGTCATGCGGCCGATTTCTTCTTCCACCTCTTCGGCGGTGCCGTCAGATTCGCACAGCAGGATCGCGGCCGCATCGAGGTCGTAGCCCGCGTGCACGAAATCTTCGACGGCGGCTGTCATCGGCTTGTCCATCATCTCGAGCCCCGCGGGAATGATGCCGGCCGCAATCACCGCGGCCACCGCATCGCCGGCCTTGCGCACGTCGTCGAAGCTGGCCATGATGCAGCGCGCGAGCTGCGGCTTGGGCACCAGCTTGACGGTGACCTCGGTGGTCACGGCCAGCATGCCTTCGCTGCCGATGACCAGCGCGAGCAGGTCCAGGCCCGGCGCGTCGAGCGCCTCGCCGCCGAATTCGACGGGCTCGCCCTCCGCCGTGAATCCGCGCACGCGCAGCACGTTGTGCAGCGTGAGGCCGTACTTGAGGCAGTGCACGCCGCCCGAATTCTCGGCCACGTTGCCGCCGATGGTGCAGGCGATCTGGCTCGACGGGTCGGGTGCGTAGTACAGGTTGAAGGGCGCGGCGGCCTCGCTGATGGCCAGGTTGCGCACGCCGCACTGCACGACGGCCGTGCGGCCCACCGGGTCGATCTTCAGGATGCGGTTGAACTTGGCGAGCGACAGCGTCACGCCCAGCGCATGCGGCATGGCGCCGCCCGAAAGCCCGGTGCCCGCGCCGCGCGCCACCACGGGCACGCCGAGCTGGTGGCAGGTCTTGAGCACGGCCGCCACCTGCGCCTCGGTCTCGGGCAGGGCCACCACCAGCGGGCGCTGGCGGTAGGCGGTGAGGCCATCGCACTCGTAGGGCGTGGTGTCCTCGGCGTGCCAGATCAGCGCGTGCGCCGGCAGGTGGGCCTGCAGGGCGCGCACGATCTGCGACTGGCGGTCGGTTTTCTGCAGCGAATCGTGCTGGGCGGCGGTGAGCGGCGCGTTCATGGATGTCTCTCGTGGTGCCCTGCACTCTACGCAAAATGCGGCGGCACCGGGTTGAAGCTTTTTTGCGCCGGGCTTGAGAGAACTTTGCCGCATGCGGCGGCCGGCCGCCGGCTCAGCGCAGCGCCAGCGCCAGCCAGTCGGCAAAAGCCGCGCATTCCCAGCGATCGAGCGTGCCGGGCTGCCAGCAGATGGTGTGGCGGTGCGGCGAGGGCACGGGCCGGTCGGACAGCGGCACCAGCCGGCCCGATTCGAACCAGGCGGCGCCCATCTTCTGGCGCACCAGCGCCACGCCGAAGCCGCTCGCGGCCGCGTCGTAGACCAGGCCCAAGTCGTTGAACTGGGAGCCGACGTGCGGCTCGGGCTGGTCGAGGCCGCAGCTCGCGAACCAGGTGCCCCAGGGTTCGAGCGGGCTGCGGATCAGCCGCGCGCTCGCAATTTCCGCCGCGGTGCGAAAGCCGTCGAACGGGCCGAATTCGTTGAGATAGCTCGGGCTGCAGGCGGGCAGCACTTCTTCCTCGAGCAGCAGCCGGTGCTCGCAGTCGGCATAGGCGCCGCTGCCGTAGCGCACCTCGAGGTCGGCCTGCTCGGCCGTCACGTCGAGCAGCGGGATCGACACCTGCAGCACCAGCTCGATGTCGGGGTAGATGTTGCGGAACAGTTCGAGCCGCGGCATCAGGAACACGCGGCTGAAGGTGGGCGTGACGGCGATGCGCAGGCGCGTGGCGCGCTGCGTTGTGGCGCTCAGCGGCGTGGCCTGCAGCGCCGCGAGGCCGGTGCGCACGTTGGCGAGGTAGGCCGCGCCGTCGGCCGTGAGGCTGAAGTCGCCGCGGCCGAAGAGCTTGAAGCCCACGTGCGCCTCGAGCTGGCGGATGCGGTGGCTCACGGCGCTGGCGGTCACGCACAGCTCATCGGCCGCGCGGCCCGCATGCCGCAGCCGTGCCACGGCCTCGAAGGTCAGCAGGCATTGGATCGGCGGGATGTGCTGCAGGGCCATGCGGGGGCCGCTCAATCTTCGAAGAAGGCGACCGGCAGGCCCGGGGTGTCGACGCGCATGGAGACCACCGTGCCCGAGGCCGGCAGCCGCTCGATCTCGGCGGCGGGCCGGCCCTTGCGGGCGGTGGTGACGAAGAGGGTCTTCAGGTCGTCGCCGCCGAAGCAGGGCATGGTGGGGCATTGCGCCGGAACGGGAACGGCGGCCACGGTCTCGCCCGAAGGCGCGAGGCGCAGCAACTGGGCGCCTTCGAACATCGCAACCCAGTAGTGGCCTTGCGCATCGACGGTGGCGCCGTCGGGGCGGCCTGCGTAGCGCAGCATCGGCGAATCGGGGGTCCAGCCTTCGGGCTTGGCGTCGAACTGGCGGAACACGCGGGGCTGCGAGAGCGTGTTGGCCTCGGCGTCCCAGTCCCAGGCGCGCACCTGGTGCGCGGGCGTATCGGCCCAGTACAGGGTGCGCGCATCGGGCGAGAACGCGAGCCCGTTGGCCGTGGTCACCTGGTTGGCCATCAGCGTGAGGGTCGGCGCCACGCCGCGGCCGGGGCGCGCGTCGAGGCAGTAGAGCGCGGCGTTGGCGCGGTCTTTCGCCTCGTTGATCGAACCGCTCCAGAAGCGGCCGAGCGCATCGCACTTGCCGTCGTTGAAGCGCATGGTGCGCACGTCGTGTTCCACGCGCGCGATGGCGACGAGTTCACCGCCCCACTCGCGCGCCCGGTAGATGCCGTCGCGCAGCGCAATCACGAGGCCGCCGCTGCGCGCCGGTGCCATGCAGCCGGGCTCGGTGGACAAGGCCCAGCGCTCGACCGTGGCGGAAGGCGTGCCGATCTCGCCGCGCGTTCGCAGCACGGCGCGGCCCGGAATATCGAGCCAGTACAGGGCGCGTTCCCGCGGATGCCAGAACGGCGATTCGCCGAGCTCGCAGAGGCTGTTGTCGATGGAGGTCCACATGCCCGGAATTGTGCATGGGCGGGCATCGCCGCTCCAGAGGAAAAACGCAGGCAAAAAAAAGCCCGCTGGCGCCGAAGCGCTCGCGGGCTGAACATCCAAAGGAGACCTCGCTGAAAAAGAGTTCCGTGTAATTCTTATAGCCAGCCTGTACACCGCATGCCTTCTTCCAGAAACACCGAGGAACCGGCTTTGCCGGGCCTCTGGTGTTGCCCCCAGCAGGGGGGTTGGCGTAGCGACACGAAGTGCGCGAAGACTGGGGGGTTGCCTATTTTTTGGGGTTACCTGTTATATGCGGTCTCGCCGTGCGAGGAGATGTCGAGGCCTTCGCGCTCTTCTTCTTCCGACACACGCAGGCCGATGGTGAGGTCGGCGATCTTGAAGGCAATGAACGCCACCACGCCCGACCACACGATGGTCAGCAGCACGCCCTTGAGCTGGATCCAGACCTGCGCGCCGATGCCGTTGGACACCACGCTGGCCGTGACCCAGTCGCCCACGAGGCCGGGGCCGCCGAGTGACTGGGTGTTGAACACGCCGGTGAGCAGCGCGCCGACGATACCGCCGACACCGTGCACGCCGAACACGTCGAGCGAGTCGTCCGCGCCGAGCATCTTCTTGAGGCCGTTGACGCCCCAGAGGCAGGCGAAGCCGGCGATGAAGCCGATGATGATCGCGCCCATCAGGCCGACGTTGCCGGCAGCCGGGGTGATGGCCACAAGGCCTGCGACAGCACCCGAAGCGGCACCCAGCATCGAGGCCTTGCCGCGCATCAGCGCTTCACCGATGCACCATGCGAGCACGGCCGCGGCGGTGGCCGAGAAGGTGTTCATGAAGGCGAGCACGGCGCTGGTGCCGGCTTCGAGGGCCGAACCTGCGTTGAAGCCGAACCAGCCGACCCACAGCAGCGAAGCGCCGACCATGGTGAGCGTGAGCGAGTGCGGCGTGAAGGATTCCTTGCCGTAGCCGACACGCTTGCCGATCACGTAGGCGCCGACCAGGCCCGCCACGGCGGCGTTGATGTGCACCACGGTGCCGCCTGCGAAGTCGAGCGCGCCCCATTGCCAGATCAGGCCGGCCTTGCCGTTCATGGCGTCGACCACGTCCTTGCTGGCATAGGCGTCAGGGCCCATCCAGAACCAGACCATGTGCGCGAGCGGCGCATAGCTGAAGGTGAACCAGATCACCATGAACAGCAGCACGGCCGAGAACTTGGCGCGCTCCGCGAAGGCACCCACGATCAGGCAGCAGGTGATGCCGGCGAAGGTGGCCTGGAAGGCGGCGAACAGCAGCTCGGGGATGTAGACGCCCTTGCTGAAGGTGGCGCCGGGCGCGAACACGCCGGTGGCCGGATCGAACACGCCCTTCATGAAGAGCCGGTCGAATCCGCCGAAGAAGGCATTCCCCTCGGTGAACGCGAGGCTGTAGCCATAGATGAGCCACAGCACCACGATCATCGAGAAGGTGACCATCACCTGCATCAGCACCGACAGCATGTTCTTGCTGCGCACCAGGCCGCCGTAGAACAGCGCCAGGCCGGGGATGGTCATCATGATGACAAGCAGCGTGGACAGCATCATCCAGCTGGTGTCGCCCTTGTTGAACGAAGGAGCGGCAGGCGCCGCGGCGGGCGCTGCTTCGGCAGCAGCTGCAGGCGCGGCGGCGGCCGGGGCGGCCGCGGGTGCCGGTGCGGCGGCTGCGGGCGCCGATGCCGCGGGCGCCTCGGGCGTGGCAGCAGCAGGCGCCTGGGCGAAGCTCGCCGTGCCTGCGGCGAGCAGGCTCAGGCCGAGCGCGAGAGAAACAAGCAGTTTTTTCATGGTTGTTGTTTTCCGGGCTGGATCAGAGGGCTTCGCGGCCGGTTTCACCGGTGCGGATGCGAACGACCTGCTCGAGGTTGTAGACAAAAATCTTTCCGTCACCGATCTTGCCGGTGCGCGCCGCACCCTCCACGGCTTCGATCACGCGGTCGACGAGGTCGTCGGAGACCGCCGCCTCGATCTTCACCTTGGGCAGGAAGTCGACCACGTACTCCGCGCCGCGGTACAGCTCGGTGTGGCCCTTCTGGCGGCCGAAGCCCTTGACCTCCGTGACCGTGATGCCCTGCACGCCGATGGCCGAGAGGGCTTCGCGCACCTCGTCGAGCTTGAACGGTTTGATGATGGCTGTGACCAGCTTCATGACTTTCTCCTTCTTGGATGGAATGAATGGTGCGGCAGCTTGGGCCGCACCTTGTTCTTGTGCCTGCTTACAGCGTCTTGCTGAGCGTAACGATGAAGCGCGCCTTGTTGGGCGAATAGGTGGTCTGGCCGAAGGTGCCGAAGCCGAAGTCGTAGCCGGGATTGGCCACCGCCAGGTACGAGCTCTTCTTGTTGGCGCCCTGCACCGAGCCGGCCAGCGCCAGGCCGTTGCCGAAGTCGTACGACACGCCCACGTTGTAGTCCACGTAGCTCTTGTAGCCCAGGCTGC